>NZ_JBSHJX010000001.1:0-373395 GCF_053619695.1 Microbacterium sp. NPDC055521
GGGCGGACCCTCGTGGGCCCGCCCCTCGGCGCTCGGATGCTTCTCAGACTCCGGTCTTGTAGACGGGAGCGGCTCCGCCGACGGCATCCCCGACCTTGTGGACGCGGATGTCGTTGGTCGAGCCGATGATCCCGGGAGGGGATCCGGAGATGACGACGATCACATCGCCCTCCTGGGCCAGACCGCTGCCCAGAAGGTACTCGTCAGCCTGCCGGTACATCGAGTCGGTGTGCTGCACCATCTCGACGAGGGTCGATCGGATTCCCCAGGTCATGGCCATGCGACGGCGGATGCCGGGCTCGGGGGTGAACGCGATCATCGGGATGCGCGCGCGCAGACGCGACAGGCGGCGAGCGGAGTCACCCGACTGCGTGAAGACGCAGAGGTACTTCGCTCCGACGAACTCCGCCACCTCGAGCGCCGCCAGAGTGATCGCGCCACCCTGCGTGCGCGGCTTCGTGTTCAGCGGCGAGATGCGCTCGAGGCCGTGCTCCTCGGTCGACTCGATGATCCGCGCCATGGTCTCGACCACGACGATCGGGTAGTCGCCGACGCTCGTCTCGCCCGAGAGCATGACCGCATCCGCACCGTCGAGAACGGCGTTGGCGACGTCGGAGGTCTCGGCGCGCGTCGGCACGGGGCTCGAGATCATCGACTCGAGCATCTGCGTTGCCACGATGACCGGCTTCGCGTTGCGGCGGGCGAGCTCGACGGCGCGCTTCTGCACGATCGGGACGGCCTCGAGAGGCAGCTCGACTCCCAGGTCGCCGCGGGCCACCATGATGCCGTCGAACGCGTCGACGATCTCCTCGAGGGCTTCGACGGCCTGCGGCTTCTCGATCTTGGCGATGACCGGGATGCGCACACCCTCCTCCGCCATGATCTCGTGAACGCGCTCGACGTCCGTGGCGTTGCGCACGAACGACAGGGCGATGACGTCGGCGCCGATGCGCAGACCCCACCGCAGATCGTCCTCGTCCTTCTCGCTGAGCGCAGGCACGTTGACGGCGACACCGGGCAGGTTGATGCCCTTGTTGTTCGACACGGCGCCGGCCACGATGACCTTGGTCGTGACGACAGTGCCGTCGGTCTCGACGACCTCGACACGCACCTTGCCGTCGTCGATGAGAAGGAAGTCGCCGGGCTTGACGTCCTGCGGCAGACCCTTGAACGTCGTGCCGCAGATCTCGCGGTTGCCGATGATGTCCTCGGTGGTGATCTTGAAGATGTCACCGACCTCGAGCTCGTACGGACCGTCCTCGAAGCGGCCCAGTCGGATCTTCGGCCCCTGCAGATCGACCAGGATGGCGACCGCGCGCCCCGAGTCCTCGGCCGCCCGGCGCACGTTCGAGTAGTTGGCCTCGTGCACCGAGTAGTCACCGTGACTGAGGTTCAGGCGGGCGACGTCCACACCGGCGTCGATAAGGGCACGGACCTTCTCATAGGTCGAGGTTGCAGGGCCGAGTGTGGCGACGATCTTCGCGCGTCTCAACATCATCTCCAGGGTAAGAGGGCATAAATCAACATGGCGACGTTGCCGCGCTCAGCCTACGCGGGCTGAACGCTCAACGCGACATCTGTGACTGCGACCGGTGCGGGCAGCACGGTGGCCCCCATCAGGTGCCTGTCGATGGCCGCGGCGGCCGAGCGCCCTTCGGCGATGGCCCAGACGATGAGGGACTGCCCGCGGCCCGCGTCACCGGCCACGAACAGGCCGGGGATCGCGGTCGCGTACTCGCTGTCTCGCTGCAGGCCGCCGCGCTCGGTGAGCACGGGCACGGTGTCGCCGCCGTACGACGCGGTCTCGGGGCCGGTGAACCCCATGGCGATGAGCACGAGCTCGGCGGGGATCTCGCGCTCGGTGCCGCTGCGGGGCACGCGACGGCCGTCGACGTACTCGGTCTCCGCGACCCGCACCGCGCTCACGCGACCGTCCGCGTCGCCGAGGAACTCCACGGTGGAGGCGAGGTACGCGCGCTCGCCGCCCTCCTCGTGCGCGGACTGCACCTCGAACAGCGTGGGCACGGTCGGCCACGGCTGCTCGTCGGACCTCACCGTGCCGGGCTGCTTTCCGATCGCGAGGTTGGTGACGCTGCGGGCACCGTGCCGGTGCGCGGTGCCGATGCAGTCGGCACCCGTGTCACCGCCGCCGATCACGATGACGTGCTTGCCGGCCGCGGTGATCTGCTCGGCGATCTCGTCGCCCGCCCCGACACGGTTCGAGGGCACGAGGTAGTCCATGGCGAAGTGCACGCCGTCGAGGTCTCGCCCTGGGATGGGCAGGTCGCGCGGCACCGTCGCACCGGTGGCGATCAGCACGGCGTCGTAGCGTCCGCGCAGCTCGTCCCACGACAGGTCGCGGCCGATCTCCACGCCGGGGCGGAAGCGGGTGCCCTCCTCCTCCATCTGCCGCAGGCGGATGTCGAGGTGGCGCTTCTCCATCTTGAAGTCGGGGATGCCGTAGCGCAGCAGCCCGCCGATGCGGTCGTCGCGTTCGAACACCACCACCGTATGCCCCGCTCTGGTCAGCTGCTGGGCCGCGGCGAGACCGGCGGGTCCCGACCCGACGACGGCGACCGTGCGGCCGGTGAGACGCTGCGGCGGCTGCGGCTCGACCCAGCCGTTCTCGAACGCCTCGTCGATGATCGAGACCTCGATCTGCTTGATCGTGACCGCCGGCTGGTTGATCCCGAGCACGCACGCGCTCTCGCACGGCGCCGGGCACAGCCTGCCGGTGAACTCCGGGAAGTTGTTGGTGGCGTGCAGCCGTTCGATCGCGGCACGGTCGGCACCGCGCCAGGTCAGGTCGTTCCACTCGGGGATGAGGTTGCCCAACGGGCATCCGGAATGGCAGAACGGCACCCCGCAGTCCATGCAGCGGCCCGCCTGACGCTTCAGCACGGTCCGGTCACCCGGCTCGTACACCTCTTTCCAGTCCATGATCCGAACGGGCACCGGCCGGCGCGCCGGCAGCTCGCGTTCGGTCGTCTTCAGAAAGCCCTTGGGGTCAGCCACCGGTCACCTCCAGGATCCGGTCCCAGATGACGTCGCCGTCGGGGTCTATCCCCGCGGCCGCCGCCTCCTGGCGCATGGTGCGAACCGCCGCGTAGTCGCGCGGCAGCACCTTCGTGAATTCGTTGATGACGCTCTCGAAGTCGTCCAGCAGCGCGGATGCCAGCGGCGACGCAGTCCGCTCGACGTGCTCGACGAGCAGTTCGCGCAGCACCTCGGCGTCGTCCCGTTCGAGAGCGGTGAGCAGCAGCTCTCCGCTCTGCAGCGCCTGGCTGTTCACCCGTGCCTCGCTCAGGCCACGCACGTACGCGACCCCGCCGGACATCCCCGCGCCCAGATTGCGGCCGGTGTCGCCGAGGATGACCGCGACGCCGCCCGTCATGTACTCCAGCGCGTGGTCTCCGACCCCCTCGACGACGGCAGTCGCTCCGGAGTTGCGCACGAGGAACCGCTCCCCAACCACACCCGAGATGTACAGGCTGCCGCTGGTCGCGCCGTAGCCGATCACGTTCCCCGCGATGACGTTGCGGTGCGGCTCGAATCGGGCATGCCGATTCGGACGGATCGTGATGTCGCCGCCCGACAGGCCTTTGCCGACGTAGTCGTTCGCGTCGCCCTCGAGGCGAAGCACGATGCCCGGCGGCAGGAACGCTCCGAGCGACTGGCCGGCCGTGCCGTGCAGGGTGATGTCGATCGTCCCGCGCGGAAGACCCGCCGCGCCGTGACGCGCCGTGACATGGTGACCGAGCATCGTGCCGACGGCGCGCTCGGTGTTGCGGATGGGCAGTTCGATGACGACCGGCAGGGCGTTGTCGAGGGCGTCGGTCGCGTGCGCGAGCAGCGCCGCGTCGAAGTGCTTCTCGAGCTCGTGGTCCTGCGCTCTCGCGCTGCGCCTGGGCTCTCCGGCGGGGAACGCCGGCCCCTCGAGGATCGGGGTGAGATCGAGTCCGTCGGCCTTCCAGTGCCGCACGGCCGGATCGGTGCGCAGCAGATCGTGCCGGCCGATGATCTCGTCGATCGAGCGGAACCCGAGGGCGGCGAGCAGCTCACGCACCTCCTCGGCGATGAACTCCATGAAGTTCACCACGAACTCCGGTCTGCCGGTGAAGCGTTGACGCAGCACCGGATTCTGGGTCGCCACGCCGACCGGGCAGGTGTCGAGGTGGCACACCCGCATCAGGATGCAGCCGCTGACGACCAGGGGTGCCGTCGCGAAGCCGAACTCCTCCGCTCCCAGCAGCGCGCCGATGATCACGTCGCGGCCGGTCTTCAGCTGCCCGTCGACCTGCACCACCACGCGGTCACGCATGCCGTTGAGCATGAGCGTCTGCTGCACCTCGGCCAGACCCAGCTCCCAGGGCGTTCCGGCGTGCTTCAGCGAGTTCAGCGGGCTCGCGCCGGTGCCGCCATCGTGGCCCGACACGAGCACGACGTCGCTGAGCGCCTTGGCGACGCCCGCGGCGACCGCCCCGATGCCCGACTGGCTGACGAGCTTGGTGTGGATGCGCGCCTTCGGGTTGGCGCGTTTCAGGTCGAAGATCAGCTGCTTGAGGTCTTCGATCGAGTAGATGTCGTGATGCGGCGGCGGGGAGATCAGCCCCACACCCGGGGTCGCGTGACGGGTTCGAGCCACCCACGGGTACACCTTCTGCGGCGGCAGCTGCCCGCCCTCGCCGGGTTTGGCGCCCTGGGCCAGCTTGATCTGCAGGTCGGCGGCCTCGGTGAGGTACTGGCTCGTCACGCCGAACCGACCCGACGCGACCTGCTTGATGGCGCTGCGCCGCTCGGGGTCCGTGAGGCGCTCGGGGTCCTCACCGCCCTCCCCCGTGTTCGACTTCGCTCCGAGGCTGTTCATCGCGATGGCGAGCGTCTCGTGCGCCTCCTGTGAGATCGACCCGTAGCTCATCGCGCCGGTCGAGAACCGCTTCACGATCGCGCTGACCGGCTCCACCTCGTCGAGGGGCACCGGGGGCCGCTCGCCGGTGCGCAGCTCGAACAGTCCGCGCAGGGTCTTCAGCTCGCGTGCCTGGTCGTCGACCAGGCGGGTGTACTCGCGGAAGATGTCGTACCGGCGAGTGCGGGTGGCGTGCTGCAGTCGGAACACCGTCTCCGGGTTGAACAGGTGCGGTGAACCGTCACGCCGCCACTGGTACTCGCCGCCGGTCCACAGGCGCTCGTGCGCACGCGGCGCGGCGTCCTGCGGGTAGGCGTGGTCGTGACGCTTCTGGTTCTCGGCGAAGACCGCGTCGATGCCGATGCCGCCCAGCTTGGTCTCGGTGCCGGTGAAGTAGCGGTCGACGAACTCCTGGCTGAGGCCGATGGCCTCGAAAACCTGCGCGCCGGCGTACGACGACACCGTCGAGATGCCCATCTTCGACATGATCTTCAGCACGCCTCTGCCGAGCGCGTGGATCAGGTTGTGCACGGCCTCGTCGGGGGCGATCCCGGTGATGAATCCGGTGCGCGCCAGATGCTCCACCGTCTCCATCGCGAGATACGGGTTCACCGCAGCGGCGCCGTACCCGATCAGCGTGGCGACGTGGTGCACCTCGCGCACGTCGCCGGCCTCGACGATCAGGCCGACGCGCATGCGCGTCTCCCTGCGGATGAGGTGGTGGTGCACAGCCGAGAGCATCAGCAGCGACGGGATCGGCACCCGATCCTTGTCGGAGTCGCGGTCGGAGAGGATGAGGAACTCTGCGCCGCGCTCGATCGCAGCATCCGCCTCGGCGCACATGGCCGCGAGCCGCTCGGGCAGCGACTGCGGGCCGGCGTCGAAGTGGTACAGCCCCGAGATCGTCGCACTCGAGCGACCGGGAAGGGCGCGGCCTGCGTGCTTGATCCTGGCGAGCTCGTCGTTGTCGATCACCGGGAAGTCGAGGCTGACGGTGCGGGCGTGCTCGGGACCCCACTCCAGCAGGTTGAGTTGCGGCCCGAGACCGAGTCGCAGACTGGTGACGACCTCTTCGCGGATCGCGTCGAGCGGCGGGTTGGTGACCTGCGCGAACTGCTGCACGAAGTAGTCGAACAGCAGCCGCGGACGCTCGCTGAGCACCGCGATCGGCGTGTCACTGCCCATCGCACCGAGAGGCTCGGCGCCGGTCTGCCCCATCGGGGCGAGCAGCACCTTCACCTCCTCCTCGGTGTAGCCGAAGGTGCGCTGGCGGCGGGTGATGGATGCCGCGGGATGCACGATGTGCTCGCGCTCCGGCAGATCCGCGAGGCGCACCGCCCCGGCATCCAGCCACTCCCGCCACGGATGCATGGTCGCGAGCTCATGCTTGATCTCGGCATCCTCGACGATCCGGTGCTGTGCGGTGTCGACGAGGAACAGGTGACCGGGCCGCAGCCTGCCGCGCCGCTTGATGCGCTCGGGCTCGAACTCGAGCACACCGGTCTCGCTGCCGATGACGACCAGTCCGTCGACCGTCTCCGTCCATCGTCCGGGGCGCAGACCGTTGCGGTCGAGGGTCGCTCCCACGTGGGTGCCGTCGGTGAAGATGAGTGCGGCCGGTCCGTCCCAGGGCTCCATCTGGATGTCGTGGAACTCGTAGAAGGCGCGCAGATCCGGCGCGATGTCGGACTGCTTCTCCCACGCCTCCGGCACCATCATCATGATCGCGTGCGGCAGGCTGCGCCCGGTGAGGGTCAGCAGCTCGAGCACCTCGTCGAAGGATGCGGAGTCGCTTGCGCTTTCACTGCAGATCGGCAGGAGAGGACGGATGTCGCCCAGCAGATCGGAGTGCAGCTGCGACTGGCGCGCGCGCATCCAGTTGCGGTTGCCCCCGACGGTGTTGATCTCACCGTTGTGCGCCAGCATGCGCAGCGGCTGCGCTAGCGGCCATGACGGGAAGGTGTTCGTCGAATAGCGGGAGTGCACGACCGCGAGCTCGGAGGCGAAGCGCTCGTCCTGCAGATCGGGGTAGAACGGCTCGAGCTGCAGGGTGGTCAGCATGCCCTTGTAGCCGAGCGTGCGGCACGACAGCGAGACGAAGTAGGCGCCGAGCTCGTGCTCGGCGCGCTTGCGCAGCCGGTAGGCGAACCGGTCGAGGGTCAGCGGCGAGCCGCCGCGGGCGCCGGGGATGCTGATGAAGAGCTGCTCGAAGGCCGGGCGGGCCTCGTCGGCGAGCTGGCCGAGGTGCTCATTCGCGGTGGGGACGACTCGCCACCCGAGCACATCCAGGCCCTCGGCGGCGGCGATGCGCTCGATGCCGGCCTTCTGCTCACGGCGGGCGCTCGACTCCCGAGGGAGGAACGCGAGGCCTGCGGCGTACTCGCCTGCAGGGGGGAGATCGAAGGAGACGACCTCTCGGAGGAAGGCGTCGGGCATCTGAGTGAGGATGCCGGCGCCGTCGCCGGTGCCGGCATCAGAGCCGATCGCACCGCGGTGTTCCAGATTGCGCAGCGCCTCGAGCGCCAGCGCGATGATGTCATGGCCGGGTTCCCCGCGGAGCGTCGCGACCATGGCCAGGCCGCAGGCATCCTTCTCGTGGGCGGGGTTGTACAGGCCCTGCTTCGGGGGATAGGCGCCGGAGGCGCCGTAGGGAGGCTGGAAGTACACCAGTCACCGTCCTCAGATTTCAAGTGAACCCGGGGACATCATCGGCCCGTGCGTTCAGTGCGATCTCTCGCGCGGAAGGAGGGCCCGGGCGGACCCCCACGTGACGGGAGCGGTGCTTGTGGCGATGGCTCCTAGTTGGCTTCGGTCTGGACGGGAGGCTCGCTCACGTCGACGAAGTCGGAGGAATTGTCCTGCGATTCTACATCCGTGATCTCGGGTTCCCGACCGCGCACGTAGGGTGAGGGCTCGACTCCGGTGTGGCGACGGGTCTGCACGATGAAGATGACGATGCCGACGATGACCCCGATGATCGCAGCCCAGACGTTGCTGCGCAGCCCGAGCAGGACCTCGCTCGGGTCGATCCGGATCGACTCCCACACGATGCGGCCGGCGCTGTACCAGATCAGGTAGAGCGCGAACAGCTTGCCCCACTGCAGGCGGAAGCGGTGACCGGCCCAGAGCAGCACGAGCACGCCGAGCCCGTTCCAGACCACCTCGTAGAGGAACGTGGGGTGGAACAGCGTGCCCTCGGCGAGGCCGGCGGGGAATGACGGGTTGGTGGACTCGATCTCGAGTCCCCACGGCACGTCGGTGGGCAGGCCGAAGAGCTCGTGGTTGAACCAGTTGCCGAAGCGGCCCATCGCCTGCGCGAGCAGGATGCCGGGTGCGAGAGCGTCGGCGAAGGTCCAGAACCGGATGCCGGTCCACTTGCAGCCGAGCCAGGCGCCGACCGCGCCGCCGAGCAGCGCGCCGAAGATGGCGATGCCGCCCTCCCAGATCGCCCACACCGAGCCGTACTCGAACGGGTTCCACGGGTTCCTGCCGGGGCCGAAGTAGAAGTTCGGGTGGGTGAGCACGTGGAAGATGCGCGCGCCGATGATGCCGAGGGGCACGGCGATGATGGCGATGTCGATCACGACCCACTTCTCGGCGCCGCGCCGGGTGAGACGGTGATTCGTCAGCAGCACGGCGGCGATGATGCCGGCGATGATGCACAGCGCGTAGTAGTGGATCGTCAGGGGGCCGATCTGGAAGCTGCTCTCCGGCGGGCTCGGGATGCTCGCGGGCACGACGGACAGGCTGCTGAAGGGCGCGAAGGGCATGAGAGAGATCCTAGTATCGCGTCGGCATGCCGCCGGCGAGGGTTCTGGTGGTTTCGGCGAGGGCGTCGAGCCCACCGTCGCGGAGCGCCTTGACGAGCGCGGTGCCGACGATGGCGCCGTCGGCGTACTCGACGACACCCGCGACCTGCTCGGCGTTCGAGATTCCGATGCCTACGCAGGCGCGCACGTCACCGCGGGCGCGCATGCGCTCGACGAGCGTGCGGGCGGCCAGGTCCAGCGCCGCGCGCTCCCCCGTGATGCCCATCGTCGAGACGGTGTACACGAAGCCGGTCGACGACGAGATCACCAGGTCGAGACGCTCGTCACTCGAGGTCGGGGCTGCGAGGAAGATCCGGTCGAGGCCCGTGCGCTTGCTGGCCTCGATCCAATCCTCCGCCGACTCCGGAGTGATGTCGGGGGTGATCAGACCTGCGCCGCCGGCGGCGAGCAGATCGTCGGCGTAGCGGTCGACTCCGTACTGCATCACGGGATTCCAGTACGTCATGACGACGACCGGCACGTCGGTCTCGTCGGCGATCGCCTTCACCGCGGTGAAGAGGTCGCGCATCCGGAAGCCGTTCGCGAGCGCGTGCTGCGTCGCCTCCTGGATCACTGCTCCGTCCATCACCGGGTCGGAGTAGGGCGGGCCGAGTTCGATGATGTCCACGCCGTTGCGGGCCAGGGTGAGGGCGGCCTGGATGCTCGTCTCGAGATCCGGGTAGCCCACCGGCAGGTAGCCGATGAATGCGCCTCGGCCAGCCTCGTGCGCCTTGCGGATGGCATCCTCGACCCGGCTCACTCGGCGTTCTCCTCAGCGTCGGTCGTCGTGGCGTCGTACAGCTCGAAGTACCGGGCGGCGGTGTCCATGTCCTTGTCGCCGCGGCCGGAGAGGCAGATGGCGATGAGGCCGTCGGAGCCGAGCTCACGACCGATGCGCAGGGCACCGGCGAGGGCGTGCGCCGACTCGATCGCCGGGATGATGCCCTCGGTCCTGCTGAGCAGCCGCAGAGCCTGCATGGCCTCGTCGTCGGTCGCGGGGATGTACTCGGCGCGGCCGATGGCGCTGAGCCACGAGTGCTCGGGCCCCACGCCCGGGTAGTCGAGACCGGCGGAGATCGAGTGGGACTCGGTGGTCTGTCCGTCTTCGTCCTGGAGGACGTACGTCTTCGCGCCGTGCAGCACACCCGGGCGCCCGCGCCCGATCGACGCGGCGTGGCGCGGCGTGTCGACGCCGTCTCCGGCCGCTTCGACGCCGTAGAGCTTCACTTCCTGATCATCGAGGAACGCGTCGAACATGCCGATGGCGTTCGAGCCGCCGCCGACGCAGGCGACCACCGCGTCTGGCAGCCGACCGGCCTCGGCGAGCAGCTGCTCGCGCGCCTCTTCGCCGATGATCTTCTGGAAGTCACGCACCATGGCGGGGAACGGGTGCGGTCCCGCCGCCGTGCCGAAGATGTAGTTGGTCGTCTCGACGCTGGCGACCCAGTCGCGGTACGCGTCGTTGATGGCATCCTTCAGGGTGCGGGAACCGGTGGTCACCGCCACCACCTCGGCGCCGAGCAGACGCATGCGCGCGACGTTCAGCGCCTGACGTTCGGTGTCGACCTCACCCATGTAGATCGTGCAGTCCAGGCCGAACAGCGCGGCGGCCGTCGCGGTCGCGACACCGTGCTGACCGGCGCCGGTCTCGGCGATCACCCGGGTCTTGCCGAGACGCTTCGTCAGCAGGGCCTGCCCGAGGACGTTGTTGATCTTGTGCGAACCGGTGTGGTTGAGATCCTCCCGCTTGAGGAACACGCGTGCGCCGCCGGCGTGCTCGGCGAACCGGGGCACCTCCGTGATCGGTGAGGGGCGCCCGGCGTACGAGTGCAGAAGCGTCGCGAGCTCGGAGCGGAAGGCCGGGTCGGCGATCGCGTCCTCGTAGGCGGCGGTGAGCTCGTCGATCGCTGCCACGAGCGACTCGGGCATGTACCTGCCGCCGAAGTCGCCGAAGAACGGCCCGTGCTGATCGCGCAGACTCACTTCGTCTCGCTCCGCTCGCTCAGTACGTCGCACTTGGTCTCCGTTCTGCCTCGCACCGATGTGTCTCCGGCGGCGAGGAATGCGTTGAGGGTGGCCACCGGGTCGCCCGTGACGAGCGCCTCACCGATGAGCACCACGTCGGCACCGGCCTGCCGGTATCGGGTGACGTCATCGGGGTGCAGCACGGCCGATTCGGCGATGCGGATCGCCGAATCGGGGATCCGGTCGGAGAGCCGGGCGAACAGGTCGCGGTCGAGCTCGAGGGTGTGCAGATTGCGGGCGTTGACGCCGATCAGGTCGGCGCCCAGATCGACGGCGATCTCCAGCTCCTCGGCGGAATGCGTCTCGACGAGCGGGGTCATCCCGAGTTCCGTGATGAGGCTGTGCAGCTCGGTGAGGACGGTCCGTGACAGACCGGCGACGATGAGCAGCACGAGGTCGGCGCCGGCTGCTCGCGCCTCGAACACCTGGTACGGGGTGGCGATGAAGTCCTTGCGCAGCACAGGCACCGAGACCCGGGCGGTGACCGCTTCGAGGTCCGCGAGGCTGCCGCCGAAACGGCGTTCTTCGGTGAGCACGCTGATGGCCGATGCGCCGCCCTGCTCGTACAGCGAGGCCTGCAGCGCAGGATCGGGGATCTCGGCCAGCGCGCCGCGCGACGGGCTGGCGCGCTTGACCTCGGCGATGATCTTCACGCGGTCCGCCGGCGCGAGTGCCGAGAGGGCATCGAGGGCGGCGGGACGCGCGGCGGCTTCGCGCTCGACGACGGCGAGTGGACGCGACAGCGCGCGACGCTCGGCATCCTCCACGGCGCCGGCCGTCAGGTCGGCGAGGACCATCAGTGCGCCTTCGGCGCGTACTTCGGGCCCTTCACACCCCAGCCGGCCTTCGCCATCACCCAGCCGACGATCGCTCCGAGCACCACGATGGCGGCGCTGACCCAGACGCCGACGGGCTGCTCGAGGCAGAAGAAGACCGTGCCCGCGGTGAAGCCGACGAGCATGATCACGACGGCGGTCCAGGCAGCAGGCGAATGTCCGTGGCCGGGATCGGCGATCGGGTTGGTCATGTTCTCCTCCGGGTGGCTAGGCGATGCTGACAGTCTATCGGGCCGAGTCCGTCGGATCGGTGCCGTGCGACAGCTCGTCCCAGGAATCGACTGAGTCGAGCGGGCCCGGGCCGTGGTGGGCGCTCCCGGCGGTGGAACGGTAGCGACGCCCGCCGGCCGGCCAGCGGCGTGCGGTGACGAGCACGAAGACGGATGCCAGGCCGAGCACGACCCAGCACAGCAGGGCGATCACGGGCCACGGCGTCGACGTGACACCCGCCACCACCTCGCGCACCGACTCCGCGCCCCCCAGGCCGGTGACCTCGGTGACCGCCGGTGCCACGGCCGCGAGCGGCGCCGTTCCGATCAGCGGCACGGTGCCGAGGATCAGAGCCACCGCGGCGGCGACGCCGAGCACGGCGAGGACGTGGCGCAGCACGGGACCGGCGATCGAGAGGGCGGCGCCCATCGCGAGCACGGCCAATGACAACGGGGCGAGCAGCGGGTAGATCACGGCCCCGGTGACGGTGAGGGTCTCCCCCGCGTCGGCGCGCTGCACCGTCGCCCACACCTGGGTCGAGGAGATGATCCCGATCCCTCCGGTGAGCAGGAAGGTGAGGACCCCGAGCATCCGGGCGCGGCGCAGCACGTCAGGCCACCCCGCTCGACGACAGCTCGCGTCCGTCGAAGCAGGTGCGGGTGCCGGTGTGGCAGGCCGGACCCTGCTGGTCGACCTGCAGCAGGATCGTGTCGGCGTCGCAGTCGACGGCCACGCTGATCACCCGCTGCGTGTTGCCCGAGGTGTCGCCCTTGCGCCAGTACTCCTGGCGTGAGCGCGACCAGTACACGGCGCGGCCGCCGCTCAGTGTGCGGCGCAGCGCCTCGGCGTCCATCCACGCGAGCATGAGCACCTCGCGAGTGTCGTGCTGCTGCACGATCACGGGAGCGAGCCCGGCGTCGTTCCACGCGATCCGCGTGGGGTCGTCCGGTGTCATCGCACCACCACTCCCTCGGCTCGCAGCGCGTCCTTGACGTCGCTGATCGTGAGCTGCCCGCTGTGGAACACGCTGGCGGCGAGCACGGCATCCGCCCCCGCTGCGATGGCCGGCGCGAAATCGCCGACGTCGCCCGCGCCACCGGAGGCGATCACCGGCACGGCGGACACCTCGCGCATCAGGCGGACCAGCTCGAGATCGAAGCCGTCCTTCGTGCCGTCGGCGTCGATCGAGTTGACCAGCAGCTCCCCGGCACCGCGCTCGATGGCCTCGCGCGCCCAGTCGAGAGCGTCGAGGGTTGTCTCGGTGCGCCCGCCGTGGGTGGTGACGGCGAATCCCGAGGGGGTCGAGGTCGTGCGCTTGACGTCGAGCGAGAGCACGAGCACCTGAGCGCCGAACCGGTCGGCGATCTCGTCGATGAGCGCGGGACGGGCGATCGCGGCGGAGTTGACGCCGATCTTGTCGGCGCCGACCGAGAGCAGTCGGGCCACGTCGTCGACGCTGCGCACGCCGCCGCCCACGGTGAGCGGCACGAACACGTTCTCGGCGGTGCGCTGCACGACGTCGTAAGTCGTCGCTCTCGCATCGACCGTGGCGGTGACGTCGAGGAAGGTGATCTCGTCGGCGCCCTGGGCGGCGTAGTGCGCGGCCAGTTCGACGGGGTCTCCCATGTCGCGCAGATTCTGGAAGTTGACGCCCTTCACGACGCGCCCGGCGGCGACGTCGAGACAGGGGATCACGCGCGCGGCGAGTGTCATCAGAGCCTCGCCGCGTCGATCGCGGTGACGAGGATGGCCCGCGCGCCCAGCGCGTACAGGTCGTCCATCACCTGGTTCACGCCCTTGCGGGGCACCATGACCCGCACCGCGACCCATTCGGGGTCGCGCAGCGGTGAGATGGTCGGCGACTCGCGGCCGCCGGCGATCTCGACGGCCTGGTCGACGAGGTGCGCGGGGAGGTCGTAGTCGAGCAGCACGTACTGCCGAGCGACCATGACGCCGCGCAGGCGACGCAGCAGCCGGTCGGTTCCCGGCACGTCACCCGGCCGGCTGATCAGCACCGCCTCGGAGCGGATGATGACCGGGCCGAAGATCTCGAGGCCCGCCTGACGAAGCGTCGTGCCCGTCTCGACCACGTCGGCGATCACATCGGCGACGCCGAGCCGCACGGCGGACTCGACCGCGCCGTCCAGGGGGACGAGCTGAGCGGTCACGCCGTTCTCGCGCAGGAAGTCGTCGACCAGTCCGGGGTAGGCGGAGGCCACGCGCACGCCCTCGAGATCCTCGATGGTCGAGTAGCGGCCGGGAGGGGCCGCGAATCGGAAGGTCGAGCGGGCGAAGCCCAGCTGCTCGATCTCTCTGGCGTCGTCCTGACGCACGTCGCACAGCAGGTCACGGCCGGTGATGCCGACGTCGAGAGCGCCCGACGCGACGTAGGTCGCGATGTCGCGGGGACGCAGGTAGAAGAACTCGACGCCGCTGTCGGCGTCGATGACGTGCAGGGTCTTGGGGTCGCGGCGGCCGGCGTACCCGGCCTCCGCCAGCATCTCGGCGGCTGTCTCGGAGAGCGAGCCCTTGTTCGGAACGGCGATGCGCAGCATGGATGTCTTTCGTATCTGGTGAACGGTGGTCTGAGACTCGCTCACAGATGTCGGTAGACGTCCTCCAGGGTCAAGCCTTTGGCGAGCATCATCACCTGCAGGTGATAGAGCAGCTGGGAGATCTCCTCAGCGGCCGCGTCGGTCGACTCGTACTCGGCGGCCATCCAGACCTCGGCCGCCTCCTCGACGATCTTCTTGCCGATCGCATGCACTCCGCGATCCAGCTGTGCGACGGTGCCCGATCCCTCGGGACGCTCGAGCGCGGTGGCGCTGAGCTCGGCGAACAGTTCGTCGAATGTCTTCACGATTCCAGGCTAGCCGCTCGTGCGCGCTCGCGAAGACGGATGACCGCGGCCTCGATGTCGGCCGCGCCGTACACCGCGGAGCCGGCGACGAACGTGTCGGCGCCGGCTGCGGCGGCCTGTGCGATCGTGTCGTCCGAGATCCCGCCGTCGACCTGCAACCACACATCGGATCCGCGCCGGCGCGCCTCGCCGTGCAGCGCCCGCAGCTTCGGCATCGTCTCGGGCATGAATCCCTGTCCGCCGAAGCCCGGCTCGACGGTCATCACGAGGATCTGGTCGACCTCGTCGAGGATGTCGTAGAGCGCTTCGCCCGCGGTGCCCGGCTTGATCGCGATGCCCGCGCGCGATCCGATCGCCCGCAGACGCCGGGCGAGCGCCACGGGGTCGGCGGCCGCCTCGAGGTGGAAGGTGACGCTGGCGGCTCCCAGCTCGGCGTACTCGGGCGCCCACCGGTCGGGGTCGGTGATCATCAGGTGCACGTCGAGCGGGATGGGGCTGGTCGCCTGGATCCGCTCGACCATCTGCGGCCCGAAGGTGAGGTTGGGCACGAAGTGGTTGTCCATCACGTCGACATGCGCGAAGTCGGCGGTCGCGATGCGGGCGAGTTCGGCCTGCATGTTCGCGAAATCGGCGGCGAGGATGCTCGGGTTGATGCGCGGTGCGGTGGGGAGGTTCACGAGATGGTCCTTTACGGGGCGGTGCGCTGCAGCAGCGCGAGGAACATGGCATCGGTGCCGTGACGATGCGGCCACAGCTGCGCACCGGCGCTGCCCGGCCCGTCGCCCGTGCGCGCGGCCAGGTCGATCGGCGACCGGGCGATGCCCGCCATCACCGAACGGGCGTCGAGCTCGACGATGTCGTCCCGACGGCGCAGGACCTCGGCGATGACGCCGGTCGTCTCGGGCAGATGCGGAGAACAGGTCGCGTAGCCGACGATCCCGCCGGGAGCGAGAGCGTCGATCGCGGCCTCGAGCAGCTGCACCTGCAGCTGCACGAGCTCCCCGACGTCCTCCGGGGATTTGCGCCAGCGCGCCTCCGGGCGCCGGCGCAGCGCGCCGAGGCCGGTGCAGGGTGCGTCGACGAGAATGCGGTCGAACGACGCCGGATGCTGCGCTGCGAACACCCGGCCGTCCTCCTCGTGCACGGGCACCTCGATCGGCAGCGGACGCACGGCGTGCCGGACGAGCCCTGCGCGCGCCGGAACGACCTCGTTCGCCTCGAGCTCGGCGCCGGAGTGGAGGGCGAGCGCGGCAAGCATGGCCGTCTTGCCGCCGGGCCCTGCGCACAGATCCAGCCAGCGCTCCCCCTCACGCACGGGCGCCGCGGCGGCCAGTGCCAGCGCGACGAGCTGCGATCCCTCGTCCTGCACGCGGATGGTGCCGTTCGCATCGGCGATGATCCGGCGCGGATCGCCGCCGGGCGACCCGAACGCGGTGGACGCGTACGGTCGCCGCGGCGTGCCCGGCTCGGCGAGCCCAGGGAGAGCGGCGAGGGTGACCTCGGGCGCGTCGTTGTCGGATGCCAGCAGAGCGTCGAGCTCGTCGGCCCGGCCCTCGGCGGCGAGGGCGCGTCTGAGAGCGCGGATCACCCACACGGGGTGCGCGGTGCGCAGCGCGAGGCGCTCGTCATCCGAGCGTGCGCCGACCTCGATCCGCTGCTGCCAGGTGTCTGCGTCATCTCGGCCGATCCGGCGCAGCACGGCGTTCGCGAACCCGGATGCCCCGCGTCCGGCCTCGGCCGCGACCAGAGACACCGATTCGTTCACCGCGGCGTGAGCGGCGACGCGGGTCGAGAGCAGCTGGTGCGCGCCGAGGCGCAGGGCATCCAGCACGGCAGGATCGATCTGCGCGACGGGCCGACCGGCCGCCTCGGCGATGATGGCGTCGTAGGTGCCGCGGCGCCGCAGCGTGCCGTAGGCCAGCTCCGTCGCGAGCCCCGCATCCTGCGGATTGAGGTTCGCCTCGATGATCAGCTTCGGCAGCAGCAGGTTGGCGTACGCGTCGTCGTCCGACACGGCTCTGAGCACGTCGTAGGCGACCCACCGGGCGGCCTGGATCTTCGGGGCGCTCACGATCCGGCCCTCACGGATCCGGCGTCGCGCAGACCGCGCCACCAGTCGGCGGCGTTCATCGGGCCCTTGCCGGCGGGCTGCACGCGGGTGACCGCGAGCGGGGTCGTGCCCGTGCCGATGAGCACGGCGGTCTTGGTGCCGTGCAGCAGGCCAGGGTCGAGGGGCGGCGCGTCGGGCGCCGCGGGTGCGGCGCCGAGGATCTTCAGCCGTGTGCCGGCGATGGTCGTGTGCGCGCCGGGCTCGGGCGTGACGCCACGGTAGCGCGCGTACACCTCATCGAGTGGTGCGCTCCAGTCGATCACGCCGTCATCGAGCGTGAGCTTAGGCGCCAGGGTCGGGTCACCCTGCTGGGGCTGAGCCCGAGCGGTTCCCTCGGCGATGCCGGCCACGACGTCGACGGCGAGCGAGGTGCCGTCCTTCGCGAGCACTTCGAGGGCGACGTCTGCGGTCGCGTCGTCGGGCACGGGGACAGACCGCATGGCGAAGACGTCGCCCGCGTCGAGCGCGGGCACGAGCTGGAACACGGCTACCCCCAGTTCCGCGTCGCCCTCGATCAGTGCACGCTGCACGGGTGCGGCGCCGCGCCAGCGCGGGAGCAGCGAGAAGTGCAGGTTGATCCACCCCTTCTCCGGCGCCGACAGCAGCGGTTCGCGCACGATCCCGCCGTAGGCGACGATCACGCCGAGCTCGGTGTCGAGCGCCCGGATCTGCTCGGTCACCTCGTCATCGAGGCGCGCCGCCTTGATGACGGGCAGTCCGAGCTGCTCGGCAGCCGCCGCGACCGGCGACGGGGTCAGCACGCGCTTGCGCCCGAGCGGAGCGTCAGGGCGCGTGATCACCGCCGCGATCTCGTGCTCTGCGGCGAGGGCGCGCAGCGTGGGAACGGCGACGGTGGGGGTGCCTGCGAAGACGAGGCGCATGGAAGGTTCTCCGGTCGGTCGAGCGGGTTCAGGTGATCAGATCTCGGGTTCGAGGATATCGAGGTGCACCGAGAGCAGGATCCGCGCTCGTCCTCGGCCACGCCGGCTCTGCGCGGCATCCGCGACGACGCTCGCGCGCAGCGTGTCGGCCACCTCCTGGCCGGCGGCGTACGGGAAGCGGACGAGAGCGCGCACGCGGCCGTCGTCGTCGAGCGGCACGGGCCCGAGGACGGCGTCTGAGGGGATGCCGACGCCGCTGAGCGCATCGAGCGCCGCGCCCACCGAGGCGGGACTGCCCTCCAGCTGCGCGAAGCGCGCCGTCGGCGGCATGTGCAGCGGCATCCGTGACTCCAGCTCGGAACGGGCGTAGGCGGCCGCAGACCAGGTCGCGAGAGCGCGGGCGACGGGGCCGTCGACGCCCACGAGATGTACGGGTGCTGTGGGCGCGGCGAGGGCGGCGGCATTCGCCCACCAGCGCAGGCACGACTCGCCGATCCGCAGCTCGGGCGCCTGCAGCATGCGCGCGCCGTCGAGCAGGATCACCGCCCGGTAGCCGCCCTCGGCGACCGGCTCGGCGCCGCGGGTGGCGACGACGAGGGCGGGGCGATCGTCGACGTGCTGCACCGGGTGCGCGCCGTCCGAGACGATCACCCGCACTCCGGGGAAGGCACGGCCCATCTCATCGGCAGTGCGCTCGGTGCCCGACGACGCCAGTCGCACCTGATCCGACGAGCACTCCACGCACCGCCAGGAGTGCGCCGAGCGACCGCACCACCCGCACACCGGCACGGCGCCGCGACGTCGTGCCCCGAGCGGCCCGCCGCACTCCCGGCACCGGGCGGGATGCCGGCACGAGGCGCACACGAGCGTCGGCGCGAACCCGGGCCGGGCGACCTGCACGAGCACGGGGCCGTCTGCCGCCGCGGCGCGTGCCGTGGCGAACGCGCTCGACGGCACCCGCTGGCCCATCGTCCGCTCGAGCTCCTGCGGCGTGCTCAGGCGCACGTTCGGGATGACGCGCCGTGCGGCGGTGATGTCGCGCAGCCAGGAGTGCTGCACGAGGCGCTCCACGTCGGTCGAGCGGGTGTGCGCGACGAGCAGCAGCGCACTGCCCTCCTGCTCCTGCCGGATCAGCGCCGCGTCGCGCGCGTGCACGTACGGTGCGAGCGGCTCGGCGAGCAGCGGGTCGGAGTCGTCCCAGATGGCGACGAGCGACGCCCGCACCGGCGAGTAGACCGCCGAGCGATTGCCGACCACGATGCAGGGCGCGTCGTCGAGCATGCGCAGGAAGGCGCGGTACCGGTCGGGGTTCGCCTGCCTGGCGTCATGGCGTGCGACAGCCGCTGCCGGCACGAGTCGTTCGAGCGCGGTGAGCAGCAGATCCTGGTCGCGGTAGTCGGGCACCACGAGAATGCTCGAGCGGCCCTCCGCCAGCTCCGCGGCGGCAGCGGCGGCCAGCACCGCCGCCCAGCCGGGCTCGGAGCCGATCTGGACCGGGATGGCTTCGACCGCCGCCCGACCCGACTCCGTGATCACCTCGGCGAGTCCCTGGTAGCGGGCGATGATCTCGTGCGCTCGGGTCACGGCATCCGGATCGAGCTCGATCGTCTCGTCGGACGGCGCCCATGCCTTCTCGACCCGCACCTGCCGTTTCGGGATGGCGAGACGCAGCACGTCAGATGCCGACCCCGCGGCGCGGTCCGCCGCGCGCCGCGCGAGACGGTACAGGCGGTCGGGCATCACGACCGTGGGCGACACGACGCTCTCGATCGCGGAGAGAGTGCGGGAAGCATCCGGCTCCACGTCGATCTCGACGATGAATCCGTCGACGACACGGCCGGCGCTGCGCAGCGGCGCCTTGACGCGCACGCCAGGCACGACCTCGCCCAGCTCGTCGGGAAGCGCGTAGTCGAACAGCCTGTCGAGCTGCGGCAGCGGTGAGTCGATCAGCACCCGCGCGATGCGGCGCCCCTTCCCCGGGCTGAGCGCCGCCTGCTCGGGACGAGCCTCGGACACCGGGCCCTCAGAGGCCGGCTGCGCGACGCAGGTCGTCGGCGCGGTCGGTGCGCTCCCAGGTGAAGTCGGGCAGCTCGCGGCCGAAGTGCCCGTAGGCGGCGGTCTGCGCGTAGATCGGACGCAGCAGGTCGAGCTCTTCGATGATGGCCTGCGGGCGCAGGTCGAACACCTGCGAGATGGCTTCGGTGATGGTCTCCTCCGAGACGCGACCAGTGCCGAACGTCTCGACGTACAGCCCGACCGGGCGCGCCACGCCGATGGCGTACGCGACCTGCACCTCGGCGCGGTCTGCGAGCCCCGCCGCGACCACGTTCTTCGCGACCCAGCGCATCGCGTAGGCACCCGAGCGGTCGACCTTCGACGGGTCCTTGCCGCTGAACGCGCCGCCGCCGTGACGGGCGGCTCCGCCGTACGTGTCGATGATGATCTTGCGGCCGGTGAGGCCGGCGTCGCCCTTCGGCCCGCCGGTGACGAAGGGGCCGGCCGGGTTGATGTAATACTTCAGGTCGTCGGCCAGGTCGAGGCCGGTCTGCTGGAGAACCGGGTCGATGACGACGTCACGCACGAGCTGCTTGAGCTCGTCCTGCGCGATGTCGGGGTGATGCTGAGTCGAGAGCACGACCGCGTCGATGGTCTTCGGCGTGAAGCCGTCGTAGCCCAGCGTGACCTGCGTCTTGCCGTCGGGGCGCAGGAACGCCAGCTCGCCCGAGCGGCGCACCTCGGTGAGGCGCTCGGCGATGCGATGCGCCGTCCACGCGGCCATCGGCATGAGCTGCGGGGTCTCGTTGGTCGCGAAGCCGAACATGATGCCCTGGTCACCCGCACCGAGCAGGTCCCGAGGATCGGTGGATCCCCCGTCGCGCTGCTCCTGCGCCTGGTCGACGCCGTTCGCGATGTCGGCCGACTGCTCGCCGACCGAGATGCTGACACCGCACGACGAGCCGTCGAAGCCGGTGTCGCTCGAGGTGTAGCCGATGCCGTTCACGACGTCCCGCACGATGGTCGGGATGTCGACGTAGCCCTCGGTGCGGATCTCACCTGCGACGTGCACCAGCCCGGTCGTGACGAGTGTCTCGACGGCCACGCGCGAGTCCCGATCCACCGTGAGCAGCCCGTCGAGGATGCTGTCGGAGATCTGGTCGCAGATCTTGTCGGGGTGTCCTTCGGTGACGGACTCGGACGTGAACAGGCGCAGCGCGCTCATCGGGGCTCCAAAGCGGGGTCGTGGGGCGGAGCCGGTGACGGCTCGACGCCAGTGTGCATGAAGCCGCCGACATCCCGATGAGGACGTCGGCGGCTCACAGTGCGAAGGCGATCACTCAGCGTGACGGATGCGCAGCTTGTCCTCGTTGATCTCGTGCAGGGCGATCGTGAGGGGCTTGTCCTCGACCGAGGAGTCGACGAGCGGCCCGACGTTGTCGAAGAGGTTGCCCTCGTGCAGGTCGGAGTAGTAGTCGTTGATCTGGCGTGCGCGCTTCGACGCGTAGATCACGAGCTCGTACTTCGAGTTGACGCGCTCGAGAAGGTTGTCGATGGGCGGGTCGATGATGCCGTTGTTGTGTCCGGCCATGGTGGACCTCCTGGTCTGGCGACGGGCGTCGGGAGTGACGAGCTGTCGCGAAATCGATGCGGCACGCGGTCGGGAAGGGCTCAGGGAGCCGAGCGACGCGCAGAGTCTGTGGACAATTCTACGACCTCTTCGGCCGCGGTGGCGACGTCGGCGTTCACGACGAGGTAATCGAACTCGTTCTGCGCGGCCAGTTCGACCCGGGCGGTGCGCAGCCTGCGGGAGCGCTCCTCGGCATCCTCGGTGCCGCGGCCGACGAGGCGCTCCACGAGTTCGTCCCAGCTGGGCGGCAGCAGGAAGACGAGGGATGCCGACGGCTCGGCCGCCCGGACCTGCCTGGCGCCTTGCAGATCGATCTCGAGCAGCACCGTCCGGCCCTCCGCGAGGGCACTGTCGACGGGCCCGCGCGGCGTGCCGTAGCGGTGCCTGTTGTGCACCACCGCGTACTCGAGAAGCTGCTGGTCGGCGATGAGGCGGTCGAATTCGGCGTCGTCGACGAAGTAGTAGTGCAACCCGTCGATCTCGCCCGGGCGCGGCGCGCGAGTGGTCGCCGACACCGACAGGTGGATCTCGGGGTGGGTCTCGCGGATGCGTGCCGCGACCGTGCCCTTGCCGACCGCGGTCGGGCCGGCGAGCACGAGCAGGCGACTGCGGGCGGGGCGCGCGCGGTGCGGCGGGAACCGCTCGTCGAGCCAGTCCCCCAGCGCGGTGCGCTGGCGCACGCCGAGCCCGCCCAGCCGCTTGACCGGCGCGATGTGCAGCTCTTCGAGCACCCGGTCGCGCTTGCCCGCGCCGATCGCGGGAAGAGCCATCAGGAAGTCGGTGACCCGCATGGTGGCGGCGTCGGAGTCCCTGTCCTCGGTCGCCTGCCGCAGCACGGACTGCGGGGTGATGACCCGGGTGCTGAGGTCGCGCTTGAGTGCGGCGCGCGCTCGTCGGCGCTCGAGGGCGCGGCGGGAGGCTGCGACGCGGTCGACGTCAGGGACAGCGGGTCGTTCAGCCACGGAGGACCTCCTGGTATCGCGCATTGCGGGTGCTGATCGTCTCGGCGATCCTGGCTGCTCCGGCAGCCAGGATGCTGCGGCTCTCGCTCGCGAGCACGTTCACCGCCACCGCGCCGAATCGAGCTGCGAGATCCGTCTCGGTAGCCCCCTGGGCTCCGAAGCCTGGTGCGAGGATCGGCGTGCCCTCGAGGATGTCGTCGTCGATGCCGACCTCCGCGCGGTCGACCGTCGCGCCGATGACGACGCCGATCGGGCCGAGCGCCCCCTCGAAGGCCGCGGAACGGTTGACCCAGGTGACATCCCGGGTGACCCGGGCGGCCACAGTCTGCTCGTCGCCGCCGGCCACGTCGACCGTGCGTGCGGTCTGCAGCGCCGTCGCTTCGGGGTTGCTGGTCGCCGCGAGCACGAACACGCCCTTGCCGGCCCGGACCGCGGTGCTGAGCGTGTCGCGCAGCGAGTCCGGTCCGAGGTACGGGCTGATCGTGACGGCATCGGCTTCCAGCGGCGACCCCGCCTCCAGCCAGGCCGCCGCATAGCCGGCCATGGTCGAGCCGATGTCACCGCGCTTGGCGTCGGCGATCACGATCAGGCCGGCATCGCGCGCGGCCGACATGACGTCCTCCAGCGCGGCGAACCCACGCGAGCCGAACCGCTCGAAGAACGCGACCTGCGGCTTCACGACGGCCGCTCGGCCCGCCGCGGCATCCACCACGGCGAGGCCGAACGAGCGCAGACCGTCGGCGTCCTGCGCGAGACCCCACTGGTCGAGCAGAGCCGCGTGCGGGTCGATACCCACGCACAGCGGACCGAAGCGGTCCATCGCCGTGCGCAGGCGCGCGCCGAACGAGTCGGTCATAGGGCGGCCTCGCGGTCGGCGGCGTACTCCTGCAGGCTGCGCACCTCGAAGCCCGACTGCGTCGCGTCCATGCCGGTCACCGCGGCGCCGAGCACGGCCATGGTGGTGAACAGCGCCTTGTCGGCGGCGACCGCCGCAGCACGGATCTCGTACCCGTCGGCGCGCGCGGAACCGCCTGACGGGGTGTTCACGACGATGTCGATCTCCCCGTCATTGATCAGGTCGACGATGTTCCGCTCGCCGCTCTCCCTGGTCTCGCTGTACTTCGCCACGACCTGTGCGTCGATGCCGTTGCGGCCCAGGATCTCGGCCGTGCCCTCGGTCGCGACGAGGGTGAAGCCCAGCTGCTGCAGGCGGTGCGCCGGCAGGATGACCTCGCGCTTGTCGGCGTCGGCGACCGAGATGAACACGGTGCCCGACGTCGGCATGCCGCCGTATGCGGCGGACTGGCTCTTCGCGAAAGCGGTCGGGAAGTCACGGTCGATACCCATCACCTCGCCCGTCGAGCGCATCTCGGGGCCGAGCACCGAGTCGACCACCTTGCCGTCGTGGGTGCGGAAGCGCTTGAACGGCAGCACCGCCTCCTTCACGGCGACGGGGGCGCCCAGCGGCACGCGCGAACCGTCCTGCGCGGGCAGCATGCCCTCGTCGATCAGCTCGGCGATCGTCGCGCCCGCCATGAGGCGGCTCGCGGCCTTCGCCATCGGGATGCCCAGGGCCTTCGACACGAACGGCACCGTGCGGCTCGCACGGGGGTTGGCCTCGATGACGTAGAGCACGCCGGCGCTGATCGCGAACTGCACGTTCAGCAGGCCGCGCACGCCCACACCCTGAGCGATGGCCAGGGTCGCGGTGCGCACCCGGTCGATGTCGGTGCGTCCCAGCGACACCGGCGGGAGGGTGCAGCTCGAGTCGCCGGAGTGGATGCCGGCCTCTTCGAGGTGCTCCATGACGCCGCCGATGTACAGGTCGGTGCCGTCGTACAGCGCGTCGACGTCGAGCTCGATCGCGTCGTCGAGGAATCGGTCGACGAGCAGTGGCTTGCCCTCCTCGATGATGACCTCGCCTGCGGTGCGCACGAAGTAGTCGCGCAGCGACGGGGTGTCATAGACGATCTCCATGCCCCGACCGCCCAGCACGAAGCTGGGACGCACGAGCACCGGGTAGCCGATGTCCTCGGCGATGCGCACCGCGCCCTCGACGTCGATCGCCGTGCCGTTGCGCGGGGCGATGAGGCCGGCATCGTCGAGCAGGCGGGCGAAGAGCTCACGCTCCTCGGCCAGGTCGATTGCGGCGGGGCTGGTGCCGAGCACGGTGTACCCGGCCGCCTCGATGCCCTTCGCGAGTCCCAGCGGCGTCTGGCCGCCGAGCTGGCAGACGACGCCGAGGATGGTGCCGCTGCGCGCCTCCGCGTCGAGCACCTCGAGCACGTCCTCGAGCGTCAGCGGCTCGAAGTACAGGCGGTCGGACGTGTCGTAGTCGGTCGAGACCGTCTCGGGGTTGCAGTTGACCATGACCGTCTCGTACCCGGCATCCGACAGGGCGAACGAGGCGTGCACGCACGAGTAGTCGAACTCCACGCCCTGTCCGATGCGGTTGGGGCCCGAGCCGATGATGACGATCTTGGTGCGCTCGCTCGGCGCGACCTCGGTCTCGAAGTCGTAGCTCGAGTAGTGGTACGGCGTCAGGGCCGGGAACTCGCCGGCGCAGGTGTCGACCGTCTTGAAGACCGGGCGCACGTCCAGACCGTGGCGGATGCGGCGCACCTCGGCCTCGTCGAGATCGCGCAGCTGCGCGATCTGGGCGTCGCTGAAGCCGTGCTCCTTGGCGAGGCGCAGTGTGGCGCGATCGAGCTCCGCCGCGGAGGCGACGCTGTCTGCGACCTCGTTGATCAGCACGATCTGGTCGAGGAACCACGGGTCCATCGCGGTGGCGTCGAAGGCCTGCTCGATCGTCGCGCCCTTGCGCAGCGCCTGCTGCAGCACGACGATGCGGCCGTCGGTCGGGGTCTTCGCGATCTCGAGCAGCTCGTCGACCGAGCGGCTCTCGTCGCCCCAGTGGAAGCTGGAGCCGCGCTTCTCGAGCGAGCGCAGCGCCTTCTGCAGCGCGGTCGTGTAGTTGCGCCCGATGGCCATCGCCTCACCCACCGACTTCATGGTGGTGGTGAGTGTGGCGTCGGCGGCGGGGAACTTCTCGAACGCGAAGCGGGGCACCTTGACCACGACGTAGTCGAGGGTCGGCTCGAAGCTCGCCGGGGTGACGCCGGTGATGTCGTTCGGGATCTCGTCGAGGCGGTAGCCGAGCGCCAGCTTGGCGGCGAGCTTCGCGATCGGGAATCCGGTCGCCTTCGACGCCAGCGCCGACGAGCGCGAGACACGCGGGTTCATCTCGATGACGATGATGCGCCCGTTGCTCGGGTCGACGGCGAACTGGATGTTGCAGCCACCGGTGTCGACGCCGACGGAGCGGATGATGTCGATCGAGATGTCGCGCATCTTCTGGTACTCGCGGTCGGTGAGCGTTAGCGCCGGGGCCACGGTGATCGAGTCGCCCGTGTGCACGCCGACCGGGTCGACGTTCTCGATCGAGCACACGACCACCGTGTTGTCAGAGGTGTCGCGCATGAGTTCGAGCTCGTACTCCTTCCACCCGAGGATCGACTCCTCGAGCAGCACCTCGTTCGTGGGCGAGTCGTGCAGGCCCGCGCCGCCGATGCGGCGAAGATCGGTCTCGTCGTAGGCGAAGCCCGAGCCCAGGCCGCCCATCGTGAACGACGGGCGCACGACGAGCGGGTAGCCGAGCTCTGCCGCGCCGGCGATCAGCTCGTCCATGGTGTGGCAGATGACCGACTTCGCGACGTCTGCGCCCGCCTCGAGGACGAGCTCCTTGAAGATCTGGCGGTCTTCGCCACGACGGATCGCGTCGACCTTCGCGCCGATGAGCTCGACGTCGTACTTCTCGAGAATGCCGCGCTCGTGCAGCGCCATGGCCGCGTTCAGTGCGGTCTGACCGCCGAGGGTCGGCAGGATGGCATCCGGCTTCTCCTTCGCGATGATCGTCTCGATGACCTCGGGGGTGATCGGCTCGATGTACGTCGCGTCGGCGAAGTCGGGATCGGTCATGATCGTCGCCGGGTTCGAGTTGACCAGGATGACGCGCACGCCCTCCTCGCGCAGCACGCGGCACGCCTGGGTTCCCGAGTAGTCGAACTCGCAGGCCTGGCCGATCACGATCGGGCCGGAGCCGATGACCAGGACGGAGTTGATGTCTTCACGCTTCGGCATCAGTTGGCGCCCTTCTTGTTCGCGACGACGAGTTCGCGGAATCTGCTGAACAGGTAGTGGGCGTCGTGCGGACCCGCCGCCGCCTCCGGGTGGTACTGCACCGAGAAGGCCGGGATGTCGAGCGCACGAAGCCCTTCGACGACCTGGTCGTTGAGGCCCACGTGGCTCACCTCGACCTTCCCGTAGCCGTGCGGGCTGTCGAATTCACCCTCGATCGGGGCCTCGACCGCGAAGCCGTGGTTGTGGGCCGTGATCTCGACGCGACCGGTGGCCTTGTCGATGACCGGCTGGTTGATGCCCCGGTGGCCGAAAGTCAGCTTGTAGGTGTCGAGGCCCAGCGCCCGCCCGAACAGCTGGTTGCCGAAGCAGATGCCGAAGTACGGGATGCGTGCGTCGAGCACCTGTCGCAGCACGGCGACCTGCTCGTCGGAGGCCGAGGGGTCGCCCGGGCCGTTCGAGTAGAACACGGCGTCAGGCGAGGTCGACACGATCTCGTCGAAGCTGGCGGACTGCGGCAGCACATGCACGTCGAAGCCCAGCGCGGCGAGGTTGTCGATCGTGGACTGCTTGATGCCCAGGTCGACCACGGCGAGGTTCCCGATGCGCTCGGTGGTCGCGGCGATCACGACGGGCTCGGTGACCGAGACGACGGCCGACAGATGCTGACCGGCCATCTCGGGCGCGGCGGTCACCTGGCGCAGCTGCTCGTCGGCGTGCAGCGCCGCGGCGTCGCCCGAGAAGATCCCGCCGCGCATCGATCCCGTATCGCGGATGCGGCGCGTGACAGCGCGCGTGTCGATGCCGCTGATGCCGATGATCTCCTCGCGCACGAGGGCATCGTCGAGCGACTCCTCGGAGCGCCAGTTCGACACGCGTCGCGCGGGGTCGCGCACGATGTAGCCGGCGACCCAGATGCGCGACGACTCCTGGTCCTCACGGTTCATGCCGGTGTTGCCGATGTGCGGCGCGGTCTGCAGCACGATCTGGCCGGCGTACGACGGGTCGGTCAGCGTCTCCTGGTAGCCGGACATGCCGGTGGCGAAGACGACCTCGCCGAGCGTGGTGCCGCGGGCGCCGTATGCGCGCCCCTCGAAGCGAGTGCCGTCCTCGAGCACGAGCACAGCAGGCTCGGTGGGGTTGGCAGTGGTGGATGTCACGAGTTCTCTCCGTTCTCCGCGCCGGCGCAGAGGCGCTCGAGCTGCGGCACGATCTCTGAGGGCCCACCTGAGATGGGCCGGATGAAGGAATCGACGTGGACGTCGTCGGTCGCGCGCCAGACAAGGCGGATGAGACCGTCGCGCTCCACGACGCGGTCGATGGCGATGGTCGCGCGGTCGGCGGCGAGCAGCCGCGCGGATGACAGGAACACGGTCGGCGCGCCGTCGAGGCTGAGGGCGACGCCCCGATCGGTGAGCACGAGCTCGCCTCGAGCGCGGTAGGTCAGCGGACTGACGGCGAGCCGCTCGAGAGGCTGATCGTGCTCGGTGGTGGCGACGTACAGGATCTCGTACCTGCCGGTCACCTCGGCATGCTCGGGCACGCCGAGTGGCGCGGTCAGCCCGGCGTCGCGGCGGAGTCGTCGCCGCCAGGCGACGGACATCGCCAGTAGGATGAGCGCGGCGACTGCTGCGATGATGAGCACCGCGAGCTCACGGCTCACTTCGTCTCGCTCCGCCCGCCGCCGGGGAGATGCTCGACGAGCGCTCCCCCGTCGACGGTGACGACGCCGCCGTGGATCGTCCACTGCACGCGGCCGGGAAGTTCTCGGCCGAGGTACGGGGAGTTGTGGCTGCGCCCGTGCAGGTCGGCCTCGGTGAACACACCCGGCACGCTCGGGTCGTACAGCGTCACGTGCGCAGGGCGCCCCACCTCGAGCGCACCGAAGCCGTCGAGGCGCCCGATCCGCGCGGGAGCCGCGCTCATCACGCGCGCGACGTCGGCCCAGTCGAGCTGCCCGGTCTGCACCATCGCCTGATGCACCACCCGCAGCGCGCTCTCGAGGCCGACCATGCCGTTCGCGGCGGCCTGCCATTCGCACGCCTTGTTCTCGGCCGGGTGCGGGGCATGGTCGGTCGCGACGATGTCGATCGTCCCGTCGGCGAGCCCCTCGCGCACGGCGTTGACGTCCTCCGCGGTGCGCAGCGGCGGGTTGACCTTGTACCGGGCGTCGTAGTCGCGTGCGAGATCGTCGGTCAGCAGCAGGTGGTGCGGGGTGACCTCGGCAGTGACGTGGATGCCGCGCTTCTTGGCCCACCGGATGATGTCGACCGAGCCGGCGGTCGAGAGGTGGCAGACGTGCAGGCGGGAGCCGACGTGCTCGGCGAGGAGCACGTCGCGGGCGATGATCGACTCCTCGGCGACGGCCGGCCAGCCGGCGAGGCCGAGCTCGGCCGACACGACGCCCTCGTTCATCTGCGCGCCCTCGGTCAGCCGCGGATCCTGCGCATGCTGGGCGATGACGCCGTCGAACGACTTCACGTACTCCAGCGCACGCCGCATGATCAGCGGGTCCCACACGCAGAAGCCGTCGTCGCTGAACACGCGCACGCGGGCGCGGGATCCGGCCATGGCGCCGAGTTCGGCGAGACGCTCGCCCTTCTGTCCGACGGTCACGGCGCCGATCGGCTGCACGGTCGCATATCCCGCCGCCTCGCCGAGCGCGAGCTCCTGCTCGACGACGCCGGCGGTGTCGGCGACGGGCTGGGTGTTCGGCATCGCGAACACCGCCGTGAAGCCGCCGGCCGCCGCGGCCTGCGTGCCGGTCAGCACCGTCTCCGACGCCTCGAACCCGGGCTCACGCAGATGCGTGTGCAGGTCGACGAGACCCGGCAGCGCGATCAGGCCTGCGGCGTCGATGACACGCGCACCCGATCGGCTGAGGCCGGAGCCGATCTCGGCGATGACACCGTTCTCGATCACGATGTCAGCGCTCTCGCGCCCGAGCAGCTGGACGCCTTCGATGACGAGGGTCTGGCTCACTTCACTTCCCCTCTTCGTCGTTGCGCTCGCCTGCAAGCAGCAGGTAGAGCACGGCCATGCGCACCGAGACCCCGTTGGTGACCTGCTCCAGCACGGTGGATCGCGGGGAATCTGCGGCTTCGGATGAGATCTCGAGCCCACGGTTCATCGGCCCCGGGTGCATCACAATGCTATCGTCCGGCAGCGTCGCCGCGCGCACGGCGTCCAGCCCCCACAGCCGGGAATACTCCCGTTCAGTCGGGAAATACGCGGCGTGCATGCGCTCCGCCTGGATACGCAGCATCATGACGGCGTCCGGACCGTCGGCGAGAGCGGCGTCGAGGTCGTAGAGCACCCGCACCGGCCACTGCGACACGTTCTGCGGCACGAGCGTCGGCGGCGTCACCAGTGTGACGTCGGCGCCGAGCAGCGACAGCAGCCACACGTTCGAGCGCGCCACGCGCGAGTGCAGCACGTCGCCGACGATGACGACGCGCAGACCGGACAGGTCGCGGCCTCGACTGTCACCGCCGTGGCGGCGCTTGCGGATCGTGAACGCGTCCAGCAGCGCCTGGGTCGGATGCTCGTGTGTCCCGTCGCCGGCGTTGACCACGCCGGCCGAGATCCAGCCGCTGGTGGCCAGGGTGCGCGGTGCCCCGGATGCCGAGTGGCGCACGACCACGGCATCCGCCCCCATCGCCTCCAGTGTCTGGGCGGTGTCCTTCAGACTCTCGCCCTTCGAGAGGCTCGAGCCCTTCGCGGCGAAGTTGATCACATCGGCGGAGAGCCGCTTCGCGGCCGCCTCGAACGAGATGCGGGTGCGGGTGGAGTCTTCGAAGAAGAGGTTGACGACGGTCTTGCCGAGCAGCGTCGGGAGCTTCTTCACCTCGCGCGACTGGGTGTCGGCCATGTCCTCGGCGACGTCGAGGATGCGCAGCGCCTGCGCGCGATCGAGGGTGCGGATGTCGAGCAGGTGCCTCATGATTCGATCGTCACCTCGTCGGCTCCGTCGAGTTCGCGCAGGCGGAGATTGACGCGCTCCGCGCGAGACGACGGAATGTTCTTGCCGACGAAGTCGGGTCGGATGGGCAGCTCGCGGTGGCCGCGATCGACGAGGATGGCCAGGCGGACCGCCGACGGGCGGCCGATCGACTGCAGAGCGTCGAGCGCTGCGCGGATGCTGCGGCCGGAGAACAGCACGTCGTCGACGAGTACCACGGTCTTGCCGTCGATGCCGCCGGCGGGGATCTCGGTGCGCTTCGGCGCACGTGTCGGGTGCTTCGCCAGATCATCGCGGAACAGCGTGATGTCGAGCGATCCGACGGGGATGTCGGTCTCGGCGATGCCGGAGATGACCGAGCCGAGTCGATCGGCGAGCGTCACTCCCCTGGTCGGGATGCCGAGGAGCACGAGCCCGTCGGCTCCTCGATTGGACTCGAGGATCTCATGGGCGATGCGCGTCAGAGCGCGCGCGATATCGGCTTCGTGCAGCACAGTGCGTGCAGACAACGGCCGCTCCCTTCTCCGCCTCACGGGACGGTGTTAAAGGTTCGGTGATGCCTTCAGTCTAGAGCAGTCCGGACGGGGCTCGTTGACTCGTGACGTCAGCCTCGTGCGCCAGCGGGCTCCCGCTCGTCCTCGGCGTTCGAGCCGGTCTTGATGACCCGCGATGCGCGGATGGGGTGACCTGCCGTCGACAGGCACTTGCCGGTCTTCAGGTCCCACTTCCAGTCGTGCATCGAGCAGGTGAGCACGCCGTCCTCGATCGTGCCGGTGCGGGTGAGGTCGGCGCGCAGGTGCGGGCAGCGGCGCTGCACGACCCAGTCGTCGATCTCGGCGTCCTCGGTCTGGTCGGTCTGCTCCTGGTACCAGTTCTCGACGTACTCGATGCGGTCGACCGAGAGGCACTTGAGGAAGGTGGTGAGGAACTCGTTGAACTTGCCGCTGCGTCCGACCGAGAACTGCATCGAGAGGAAGATCGAGTTCGACCAGTCGATCTCGTGGTCGCGGATGTTCGTCGAGACGAGATCGGCGGGGATCGTGTACCAGTAGATGCACTCCTCGCCCGCGTACTCGCGGACCTTCGCCTTCGGGAAGTCGACGACCATGTCCAGCTCGCCGATCTTGAAGCGCACGTTGCCGCCGACGCCGAGGCGGATGGTGCGCGACTTCTTCAGCAGCGGCTCCCACCACTCCTTGATCGCGGCGAGCATCTCGGCCGGCGGGAGGACCTCGGCGCGGGTGGCCTCCTCGTCGAGGATCTCCTGCTGGCGCGTCGCGCGCTGCTCTTCGAGGTACTCCCACTTCTCGTCGAAGATGTGGTCGATCTCGTCCTGCGAATACAGGCTCTGCGAGACGGTCAACTCACCGTGGTTCATCTCCACGACGGTGCCCGGGATGAAGAGGTGGCCGTCGTACTTCGGCGCCAGCTCCTTCATGTGCGCCAGGAACTCCTTCTGATCCGTGAAGATCGAGTCGTCGTCCTGGCCGGTGCCGTTGAAGCGGAACAGCTCGTCACGAAGGAACATGGGAGGCCCTGCCATCGGGAAGACGTGCGGCGCGTCGACCTTCTCGATGTAGTACATGGCGCGCTTGTTCTGCGCGTCGCGCTTCAGCGCGGCGAACTTCTGCTTGGCATCCTGAGGCAGGTCGTAGACCATCGGCCACCAGATCGCGCCCGACACCTGCGTGAAGTACGCCTCGGGCTTGCCGAATGACAGCAGCGCCTCCAGATCCAGCGGGTGCGAGTCGTTCTGGTTGAGGATGGATGCCGTGCCGTCGTCGACGCTCAGCGACGAGTCGCCGATCGGGCCGTCGCTCGGGGCACGCAGCGGTGTGATCATGATCTTCAGATCACCGCGTTCGATCACCTGGCCGGCGGGCGCGTAGGTGATGTTGTGGTAGCCGAGCGCCCGGATGTCGACCTCGAGGTCGTCGGTCACGTACTCGGGCAACAGCACCTCGATGTCCTTCGAGATGTACTTCTCGAGCAGGTTCGGGTCGAAGTGGTCGCGGTGACGGTGCGAGATGTACAGGAAGTCCGCCTCGCGTCCCAGCCGCTCCCAGTCGAGGCCGCGGTTGTCGGGGAACGGGAACCACGAGCCGTAGAAGGAAGGTCCGAGAACGGGGTCGCAGATGATGTTTCCGCCGACCGTCTCGATGAACATCCCGGCGTGGCCGAGTCCCGTGATCCGCATGTCTCTCCTCAAGGTTGGACGACGTCGATTCTACCGAGCGCTCCCTGAGCGCGTCCGATGACCGGCCGTGGTTATCCGGATGCCCGTGGCGGGCTGCTCAGGGCTCGAGCAGCCCGCGGATGTCGTCGGCGGTGAGCGCCTGCGAGAACAGCGCCTCATCGTCCATCACCGCGGTGAAGAGCCGAGCCTTGCGCTGCTGCAGCGCCAGCACCTTCTCCTCGATGGTGCCCGCGGCGATCAGCCGGTACACGAACACGGGCTGCGTCTGACCGATCCGGTGCGTGCGATCGATGGCCTGGGCTTCGGCCGCGGGGTTCCACCACGGGTCGAGCAGCAGCACGTAGTCGGCCTCGGTGAGAGTGAGCCCGAACCCGCCGGCCTTGAGGCTGATCAGGAACACCGGGGCCTCACCCGAGCGGAACCCGTCGATGACATCGTCGCGGCGGCGCGTGGACCCGTCGAGGTAGTCGTAGGCGATGCCCGCGGCGCGCAGCCGCTCTGCGGCCATCTCGAGGTACGACGTGAACTGGCTGAAGACGAGCGCCCGGTGCCCTTCGGCGCGCAGCTCCTGCACGTGCTCGAGCAGCACGTCCAGTTTGGCGGAGGTCGCGTCCTCGGCATCCGGGTCGATCAGCCGCGGCGACAGCGCGAGCATCCGCAGCATCGTGAGCGAGCGGAACACGATGAAGCGATTGCGGTCGAGGTCGGCGAGGAGGCCGAGCACCTTCTGGCGCTCTCGCTGCAGGACTGTGTCGTAGACGGCTCGGTGCGCGGGGCTCAGGTCGACGAACAGCTCCTGCACCTGCTTCTCGGGCAGGTCGCTCGCGACCAGTTCCTTCGTACGTCGCAGCATGAGTGGTCGGATGCGGTGGCGCAGCCGTTCGAGCCGTCGCTGCCCGTACGGGGCGCCCTCCTCGTTCTCCGGCACCTTGCCCTGCTCGATCGGCTGCACGTACTCCTCTCGGAAGCGACGCTGAGACGGGAACAGCCCCGGCGCGGTCAGCGAGAACAGCGCCCACAGGTCGGTCAGGCTGTTCTCGAGCGGCGTGCCGGTGACGGCGATCGTGACGTCGGATCTCAGCTGCGCGATCGCCTGGTGCACCTTCGTGGCGGGGTTCTTCGCGAACTGGGCCTCGTCGATGATCACACCCGCCCAGTCGATGCCCTGGTACTCCTCGGCATCGAGTCGCAGCAGCGTGTACGAGGTGACGATGATGTCGGCCCCGGGGGCCATCGCGGAGATCTCGTCCGCTCGACGCGATCCGGTGCCGTCGACGACGCGAACGCGCAGGTCGGGGGCGAACCGGCTCGCTTCGCTGCGCCACGTGCCGAGCACTGAGGTGGGTGCGACCACGAGGAAGGGACGCTGCTCCCCCGCCTCCACCGCGTGCGCGATGAGCGCGAGCAGCTGAAGGGTCTTTCCCAGGCCCATGTCGTCGGCGAGGATGCCCCCGAGCCGGTGCTGCCACAGAAAAGCCAGCCAGTCGAGTCCCTGCTGCTGGTAGGGACGCAGCTGGGCGCGGAGGCCCGCAGGCGGTGCGGTGGGAGGCACGCGCTCGATGCCGCGCAGGCCCTCGGCCGTGGCGCGCCAGCTGACCGCCTGCTCCGATTCGTCGGCGAGGTCTTCGAAGTCCTCCCAGAGCGCGGTCTGATAGCGGCTGATCCGCGGGCCTGTCTCCCACTCGGTGAGCGCGCCCGCCTCGTCGATGAGGTCACGCAGCTGCTGCAGGGCGGGATGAGCGAGGGAGAAATACGTGCCGTCGACGAGCATGAGCTTGGTGCGCCGCATGCTCAGCGCGGTGAACAGCGGCGTGAACGGGATGGAGTGTCCGTCGATCTTCACGAGCACTCCGAGGTCGAACCAGTCGGCGTCGGTCGACTCGACGGTCGAGACTGAGATCTCGGGCGTCCCGGTCAGCTCCCTGTACCGGGTTCGACGGCCCGTGACGACGACTTTCACGTCGGAGGCCTCGAACGCGGGCAGGACGTGCGCGGACCACTCGGCCGCGTCGAGCTGTGCAAGGTCGGCGCGATCGCGGAATTCTTCGCGCGTGGCACCGGCCCAGAGCGCCTCGATCTCGCGGAGGCGCCGGTGCTCGGCATCCGGATCGCGGAACGGCTCCGAGCCCTCGGCGACGGCGACGGAGCCGTGCCCGGCGTACTCCCATCCGAATCGATACGTGACGCGGTGCCGGTCTCGGAACGCCACCCGCAGCACCGGCTCGGGCACGGCGAGCGACGGCAGCGCGAGGTGGTCGGGGGCCGTCACCACCGTCTGCCTGGCGAGCACGGGGTACGCCTCGGCGAGGAACGTCTCGCGGTCGTGCGGTGCGACATCGATCGATGCGGGCGTGTTGAGCGCGTTCAGAACGGCGGGTGCGAGCGCGATGCGCGCGATGGTCACGGCGACTCCCGATCCCACCAGTTCCCACCGGTACAGTCCGATGCGCCCGATCGGGCGCAGCTGCGCAGCCGGCGCAGGCCGCCCGTCGAGTACGGCCTCGGCGCCGACGATGAGCCCTCCGCTGTCAGCCGGGTCGATGCGCAGCCCGATCGTCGCGTCCTCGGCGAACTGGACGGCGGTGTGCTTCTGCGTCGAGATGATCGGGATGCCCAGTCCCGCCAGCGCGTCGACGTGCTGCCACAGCAGCGGCGTCTCGACCCGGTCGAGGGCGATCCAGTCACCCGCGGTGCCCGAGAGCAGCGAGTCGCGCGCGATGTTGAGGAAGTCGGTGAACCAGCGCGCCTGGTCGGCATCGAAGCGCGCCGACGAGCGCCGCACGGAGTCCCAGGAAGCCTCGCCGTGGATCCATCGGCCCGTCGACGCGCTGCGCATGAGCGGGCGGACGCAGAGCAGGATCTCACCGTGATCGCCGGCGAGGTCGCGAGGTGTCGCCGTCTGCAGGGCGGCCGGCCCCCACCGGTCGAACGAGTGGCGGGGCCGCGTGCGCAGCTCGATTCCCAGCGCGAGGGGCAGCGCGGACGTCGCCGCGGGCGGAGCGTTCAGCAGCGCACGCCACGCCGGCGGCGGAACGGGGCGGGCGAACGCCCCGAACTGCTCCCACGGCTCGCGCGGCGGCGGCGGGGCGGGGGACGCCGCGGCGGGCCGCTCGGGCGCGCTGTCGAGCGTCTCATCCGCGTCGGCACCGATGAGGATGGCCGCGATCGCGTGCTTACAGGCCGCGGCGACCGGGCACGTGCAGTTGGTCGTCATGATCCGCGGCCCGTCGAAGCGCACCCGGCACCGGTAGGGAGCACGTTCACTGCCGAATACGCCGGCGGTGAGCGTCTGAGATGCGGCATCCCACCGCACGTCGGCGACGCGACCGCGACGGGCGTAGTCGAGCCCGCGCTGGTAGCCGCCGTCGCCCGCCAGGGCGCGCAGCACCGTGGCGGGAGGGCGAGGAGAGCTCATGACAGCATCCTCCCCGTCACCACCGACACGCGCTCAGCGCCGGCTGCGACTCAGATGGATCGGGCGATGCGGGCCAGCACGCCGTGCACGAACCCGCCGGAGTCCTCGGTCGAGAGCTCCTTGGCGAGTTCGACGGCCTCGTCGATTGCGACGGCGGTGGGAACCTCGTCGTTGTAGACGATCTCCCAGGTGCCGATGCGCAGCAGGGCGCGGTCGACGGCGGGCATCCGCTCGAGCTTCCAGTCGTTGCTGTGCGTGGTGATGTGCTCGTCGATCTCATCGCGGTTGTCGATGATGCCGTCGACGATGTCGCGGGCGTACAGCCACGAGGCCTCGCGAGACGGCTCGCTGGCGGCGCGCTTGGCGGCTGCGGCGAGCACGACCGAGAGCTCCTCGCCGCGTACGTCGGCCGAGAAGAGGATGTCGAGGGCGCGCTTGCGCGCCTTGGTGCGGGCGCTCAAGGTCAGTCGTTGACGCGGCCGAGGTAGTCGCCCGTGCGGGTGTCGACCTTGACCTTGGTGCCCTGCTCGAGGAACAGCGGAACCTGGATCTCGTAGCCGGTCTCGAGGGTCGCGGGCTTGGTGCCGGCCGACGAGCGGTCGCCCTGCAGACCGGGCTCGGTGTACGTGACCTCGAGCACGACCGAGGCGGGCAGCTCGATGTAGAGCGGGTTGCCGTTGTTCAGCGCGATCTGCACCTGCTGGTTCTCGAGCATGTAGTTCTTCGCGTCGCCGACGGTGGCCGCGGGGACGTTGATCTGGTCGTAGTCCTCCTGGTCCATGAAGACGAAGCTGTCGCCGTCGGTGTACAGGTAGGTGAAGTCGCGACGGTCGACGTTCTCGATCTCGATCTTCGTGCCGGCGTTGTAGGTCTTGTCGACCGACTTGCCCGTGACGACGTTCTTCAGCTTGGTGCGGACGAAGGCGCCGCCCTTGCCGGGCTTGACGTGCTGGAACTCCACGACGCTCCAGAGCTGTCCGTCGATCTTGATGACGACGCCGTTCTTGATGTCTGCGGTGGATGCCATGGTGATGCGGGTCCGTTCGTTCAGAAGCTTCGAGGGCCGGCGCGGTTGCGCGCGGGAAGGTGGCCAAATAGCGATTCTATCGGATGCCCCGGATCGGCCGATCTGATCGCGTACCACCCTCGACAGATTCGAAGTTTTGTTCTATACTGGTGTGGTGTTCATCGATGAGGAGTCCGGTACGAGCCCGCAGTCTGCGGGCGATGTGCTGAGCGTGCTCCTCGATGACGTGACGTGCTCCGAGGTGGACGCGAACCGGTATGCCGCGCGGCAGGCGCAGCGCGTGGTGGAAGCGGTCGAGTTCGCGCGTCGGCATCCGGAGATCTACACGATCGACGCCGACGTGCAGATGGCCGAGCGGGCGGTGGTGCTGGAGCTGTCGCTGCGGTTGCGGATCTCGCAGGAGCGGGTGCGGGAGCTGTGCTCTGTCGCTGAGACGGCGGCGCGGGATCTGCCGCTGCTGTGGCAGCGCGCCCGTGACGGGTTCGCGTCGATGCACAACGTCGGGGTGATCGTCACCGCCGCCGGCCCGCTCGCCTCCCCGCTCGGCGCGCCGCAGGAGGTTCGGGATGCCGAGGCCGCCGCGCTCGCCCGGCTGGATCAGGCCGCGCACGAGTGGGTGCTGACCTGCTCATCAGCGGTGCTGCGGCAGCGGGCGAAGAAGCTCGTCGACCGGATCACCGGCGACACCGCCGCCCGCCGACACACCCGCGCGATGGCCGACCGACACGTGAGCGTCTCCCCCGCCGGCGATGGGATGTCGTGGATCACCGCGCTTCTTCCCACTCACGACGCGGTCGCCGCGATGCGGCGTCTGACCGCGACGGCGAAGCACATGCAGAAGGCCAAGCGCGAGGGCAGAACACGCAGCCAGATCCGTGCTGACCTGTTCAGCCAATGGCTGCGCGGTGTCGGCACCGCGACGGCGGTGAAGACGAAGCTGTTCGTCACCGTGCCCGTCCAGCTGCTCGCCGGCGACCCGGTCCCGGTGGAGTCCGCGTCGATCGTCGGCGGCGACACGATCGACCCGCTCACCGCGAAGCAGATGTTCCTCGACGCCCGCGGCTTCAGGCGGGTGATCACCGACCCCGTCACAGGCGCGATCGTCGACATGGACCGGCGCACCTACCGGCCCACGCAAGCGCAACGCGACTGGCTGACCCTGGGCCATGGCACCTGCTCCCGCGACGGGTGCACCCGCCTCGCGGTCGACGCCGACCTCGACCACGACCGGCCCTGGGCGAAAGGTGGGACGACGGATCTGAGTCAGCTCCGTCCCCTGTGTCCCCGCGATCACACACTGCGACATCGCACCCGAATCCGGTATCGGACGCGACCCGACCACACCGTGCAGGTCATCTCCTCCACCGGATACACCAGCACCGCACCACCACCCTTCTGACGATCGACCTGCAGAGCATCTTGAGCGGCCAGCGATCTCCGGTCGGCTAGTTCTCGCACGACCCTCCTCTAGGTAGACTGATCTACCTAGAGGAGGGTCGTGGATGCCGAGCGAGGTCACCGTACGGACGAAGTTGCTGGATGCCGCGTCGCGTCTGTTCTACGCAGACGGGATCGCGGCGACGGGTATCAACGCGATCACCGCCGCGGCCGGGGTGGCGCGGATGAGTCTCTACAACAACTTCACATCGAAAGACGAACTGGTGTTGGCATACATCGAGGCCCGCCACGACGAGTGGCTTGCGCTTTACATGGCGCGAGCTGGAGACGGTGCCGGTCCGAAGCGAAGCGTTGTCGCTGTCTTCGACGCCTATATCGATCACGCGGAGATCGGGTACGAGCACGGTTTCCGCGGCTGTGGGCTGTTGAACGCTGCGGCGGAGCTTCCGGTGGGGTCGCCGGGCCGTGGTGCCGTCCGACGACACAAGGCGCAGGTCGAGCAGATCCTCTCCGATCACCTGAGCGAGCTGACCTCGCCCTCTGAAGCTCGCGCGCTGGCGGAACACTGCTCATTCCTTCTTGAGGGTGCGATGGCGCGCGCGGGGCTGGAGGGCAGCTCCCAGCGACTCGAGCACGCGAAGCAGCTCGCCACACGCCTGCTGGTTGCTCTGTGAACCGTGGGCGTCTGTCCGGACTCGCAGCGATCACGGTCACGTCCGTGCTGTGGGGCACCACCGGGACCGCGGCGACGTTTGCGCCCGGTGTGGGTCCTCTCGCGATCGGGTCTGCGGCGTTGGGGATCGGCGGGCTCCTGCAGGCGCTGATCGCCGTGCCCGCATTGCGAGCCGAGTGGGAGGCACTGCGTGACCAGCGATGGATCGTGATCATCGGCGCGCTGGCGGTCGCGATCTATCCCCTCGTGTTCTACAGCTCCATGCACACAGCCGGGGTCGCGGTCGGCTCGGTTGTGTCGCTCGCCTCCGCTCCGCTCGCCTCCGGGATCCTGGAACGGGTTGTGGACAGGCGTCCTCTGAGCCGGTGGTGGATGCTTGCCGCGGCGCTGGGCGTACTCGGCAGCACGTTTCTGTGCGTAGCCAAGATCGAGGACGAGGCCAGCTCTGCATTCCACACGGTTCTGGGCATCGCACTCGGTCTGGTGGCCGGCATCACCTATGCCACCTACTCCTGGGCATCGCACCGGCTGATGAGCGGAGGTACCAGCCGCGGAGCGTCGATGGGCGCCGTGTTCGGCGGCGGTGGCCTTCTTCTTCTGCCGGTCCTCGTCCTCACCGGCGCTTCGCTTCTCGACTCAGGTCAGAACATTGCCGTCACCGCCTACATGGCGCTCGTGCCGATGTTCCTCGGATATCTGCTGTTCGGATACGGCCTCACCAAAGTGCGAGCAAGCACCGCCACCACGGTCACCCTCATCGAACCCGCGATCGCGACGGTCCTTGCCGTCCTTGTCGTCGGTGAGCGTCTCACCACTCTCGGGTGGGTCGGCCTCCTCACCATCGCAGGCGCGCTCGTCATCTTGGCTGTCGCACCCACCAACGCTGATCCCGTTCCGGATGCCGTCTGGATCAGCCGTCGGGGCCCGTCCGAATCTGCGAGCCCGTCCGTTCCGGGCGGCTGAGATCAGAGCAGGGCGGCCAGCTCCCGCACGGCGCGCGCGTAGCCGTCGACTCCCTCGCCGACCACGCGCACGGCGGCGACGTCCTGGAGGTACGAGAAGTGCCGGAACTTCTCTCGGGCGTACACGTCGGAGATGTGCACCTCGGCGAACGGCAGGCCGACGCCGGTCAGAGCGTCCCGCAGCGACACCGAGGTGTGCGTGAGCCCGGCGGGGTTGATGATGATCGCCGCGCAGTCCTCGCGAGCCGCGTGGATCGCGTCGATCAGCACGCCCTCGTGATTGCTCTGCAGCGCGCGCAGCTCGTACCCGGCGTCGGCCGCGGCTGTCGCCGTGAGCTGCTCGACGTCGGCGAGCGTCGCGATCCCGTAGACGTCGGGCTCGCGCGTGCCGAGCAGGTTGAGGTTCGGGCCGTTCAGCAGCATCATCCGGCGGGTCTCGGTCATCCGACGATCTCCTGGTAGGCGGCGAACATGAGCGACTCGTCCGGCGCCTGCACGACGGTCGGCTTCGCGATGTCGTCGAGCAGGATGAAGCGCAGCATCCCGCCGCGCGCCTTCTTGTCGCGCTGCATGGTCGCCAGCAGCTGCTGCCAGGCGCCGGCGCGGTAGGTCGTCGGCAGCCCGAGCGACTCGAGCACGGTGCGATGCCGATCGGCACCGGCATCCGACAGCCGACCGGCCAGACGCGACAGCTCGGCGGCATACATCATGCCGATCGAGATCGCCGCACCGTGGCGCCACTGGTAGCGCTCGGCGTGCTCGATGGCATGTCCGAGCGTGTGGCCGTAGTTCAGGATCTCGCGCAGGCCAGCCTCACGGAAGTCGTCCGAGACGACCTTCGCCTTCATGTCGATCGCGAGCTCCACCGTGCGGCGGAACTCGTCGGTCGTCGGATCGACTGCTCGCTCGGGAGAGGCCTCGATGATGTCGAGGATCTCCGGCGCCCAGATGAACCCTGCCTTGACGACCTCTGCGTATCCCGCTGTCGCCTCGTTCGCACTCAGGGTCTGCAGCTCGTCGAGATCGCCGACGACAGCCCGCGGCGCCCAGAACGCCCCGACCATGTTCTTGCCTTCGGCCGTGTTCACGCCCGTCTTGCCGCCTACGGCCGCGTCGACCAGACCGAGCACGGTGGTCGGCACCTGCACGACCTGCACGCCGCGCAGCCAGGTCGCCGCCACGAAGCCGGCGACATCGGTCACCGACCCGCCGCCGTAGCCGACGACGGCGTCGGTGCGGGTGAAGTCTGCCTGGCCCATCACCTGCCAGCAGAACGCCGCCACTTCGATGCGCTTGCCGGCCTCGGCATCCGGGATCTCGGCGAGCAGCACCTCGAGACCGCCGTCCGACATGAGTCGCTCCCGCAGTTCGGCCGCCCGCTTGCCGAGGGTGGGCGGATGCACGACGAGCACCTTGCGCACCGCGGGGTCAAGAGCCGACTGCACGCGGTCGAGGATGCCCCGCCCCACAGTGATGTCGTAGGGCGTGTGTCCGGAGACGCTGATCGTGGTGGTGGTCATGGCTGCTTCCTCCTCCAGGCGGCGATCTTCTCCGCCAATGCCCGCATGGGTCTGCGTGATGTGTCGACGGTGAGGTCGGCGACCTCCTCGTACCACCCTCGCCGCTGGTCGAAGATGGTGCGCCACCTCTCCACGGGGTTCTCCTCGCCGGTCAGCAGCGGGCGGCTGCCTCCGCTGATGCGCCTTTCGACGGCCTCTGCGGTGACGGTCAGGAAGACGACCGGGTGCCGGTGCAGCAGGGCACGGGTCTCGGCGTCGGTCACCGCGCCCCCGCCCAGCGACACCACACCGCCCTCCGCGATGGCCGCCGCGACGGCCTCGCGCTCGAGCTCGCGGAAGCGCGCTTCGCCGTGTGCGGCGAAGATCGCCGGGATCGGGCCGTGCTCGGCCGCGATGCGCTTGTCGGTGTCGATGAACGGCACGTCGAGCAGCCGGGCGACCTTGCGGCCGACGCTCGTCTTGCCCGCTGCCATCGGGCCCACCAGCACGAGGGTCAGCGGCTGATCAGACGAGCTCATCATGGGCGACCAGTGCCGCCTCGGATGCGGGTGCGGTGCGCAGCGACTCGGGGATCGCCGCCAGGTAGGACTCGAGGTTGCGTCGTGTCTCGCGAATGCTGTCGCCGCCGAACTTCTCGAGTAGCGAGTTCGCGAGTTCTATGGCGACCATGGCCTCGGCGACGACACCTGCCGCCGGCACGGCGCAGACGTCGGAACGCTGGTGGTGCGCCGTGGCGGTCTCGCCGGAGGCGACGTCGACCGTGCGCAGGGCACGGGGCACCGTGGCGATGGGCTTCATGCCGGCCCGCACGCGCAGCACCGTGCCGGTGCTCATGCCGCCCTCGATGCCGCCGGCGCGGTCGGATGCCCGGGTGATGCCGTCGTTCGCGGCGAACAGCTCGTCGTGGGCGGCAGAACCGCGGCGGCGCGTCGTCTCGAAACCGTCACCGACCTCTACCGCCTTGATCGCCTGGATGCTCATCAGCGCCTGCGCGAGGCGGCCGTCGAGCCGGCGGTCCCAGTGCACGTGCGAGCCGATCCCCGGCGGGAGGCCGTAGGCGAGCACCTCGACGATGCCACCGAGCGTGTCGCCGTCCTTGCGGGCCGAGTCGACCTCGGCGACCATGCGGGATGACGTCTCGGCGTCGAAGCACCGCAGCGGATCGGCGTCGAGTGCGTCGACGTCGTCGGGTGTCGGCAGCGCCGCGTACTCCGGCGCTCGCACCGGACCGATCGAGAGGGTGTGACTGACCAGGCGGATGCCGAGCTCGGACAGGAACGAGCGGGCCACCGCGCCGAGGGCGACGCGTGCGGCGGTCTCTCGGGCGCTGGCGCGCTCGAGGATCGGTCGCGCCTCGTCGAAGTCGTACTTCTGCATGCCGACGAGGTCGGCGTGACCGGGCCGCGGGCGGGTGAGCGCCGCTCCCCGTCCGCGGGACTTCTCGGTCAGCTCGGTGGGTGCCGGGCTCATCACCTCGGTCCACTTCGGCCACTCGGTGTTGCCGATGCGCAGTGCGATCGGGCTGCCGAGGGTGAGGCCGTGGCGCACGCCGCTGGAGATGGTCAGCTCATCCTGCTCGAACTTCATGCGCGAGCCGCGGCCATAGCCGAGCTTGCGACGCTGGAGGTCGGCCTGAATGGCCTCGGCCGTGACCGTCACACCCGAGGGCAGACCCTCGACGATGGCGATGAGTTCGGGGCCGTGGGATTCGCCGGCAGTGAGCACGCGGAGCATTGCCCTAGTCTCCCATGCCCGCCGACCGCATGATGTCGACTGTGACGGCTTCGTCGGGCAGCTCGCGCTGCTGGTCGCCGTCACGGAAGATGCGGATCTGCCGGACGGCCTGGAACAGCAGCATCTCGAAGCCGGAGATGACGGTGGATGAAGGCCAGAGCGCTGCCAGTGCCGACGGCCACGGCGCGTATGCCGCCTCGAAGAGCGTGCCGCCGACGGCGGCGAGGGGCATCGCGATCTCGGCGTCGAGCACCGTGCCGCTCGGCAGCGTCGCGACGGTCGCGTCGACGTCGGATGCGGGAGCTGCGAAGTCCACGGCGCGCAGCTGCACCCCGAGTGCCTCGGCCGTCGGCCGGAGCCGGTCGGCGGCTTGCGGACGCCGGGCGCGGAACTCCACCTCGATCGCACCGAGGTCGCTCAGCGCGACCAGCGCGGATGCCGCGGTGGCTCCGGCCCCGAGAATGCGCCCGCGTCGCACCTCGGCGACCCCGGCGTGGGTGAAGGCGTCGACGATGCCACCCACATCGGTGTTGAATCCGCGCAGGGTCTCGCCGAGAAGCAGGGTGTTCACCGCGCCGGTGAGGGCCGCATGACGGTCGAGCTCGTCGACTGCGTCGTGCGCGACCTCCTTCAGCGGCATGGTCAGCGACAGTCCGCGCCACGAGTCGTCGAGCGAGGTGAGTGCGGGGAGGAATCCGGACCGGTCGACCTGACGGCGCTGGTAGGTCCACTCGAGACCCAGCTGCCGGTAGGCCGCGGTGTGCAGCTGCGGTGAGCGGCTGTGGCCGATCGGGTCGCCCCAGACGGCGAGCCGGGTGCGCCCGGTCACGTCAGCAGCCCGTGTAGTCGGGATGCGCCGAGCACCACGCGCGCATCTTCTTGATGCCCTGCTGATGCTCCTCGTACGTCTCGGAGAACTGGGTTTCACCGGTCGACATGTCGATCGTGACGAAGTACAGCCACGGACCGTCGACCGGGTGCATGGCCGCGTCGATGGCGGCGTCGCCCGCGTTGGCGATCGGTGTGACCGGCAGCCCGGTGATCACGTACGTGTTCCACGGGTTGTCGTCGTGCTGGGCGGCTTCCGAGGTGCTCGCCTTGCCGGCGTGCAGTTCGCCGTACCCGTACTGGGCGGTCGAGTCCATCTGCAGCATCATGCCGTCGGCGACGCGGTTCGCGATGACGCGCGACACCTTCGGGAAGTCCGCGGTGCGCGCCTCGCGCTCGATGATCGAGGCGATCGTGAGCACGCGCTGCACGTCCTCTGCGGGAACGCCTGCCTTCGACAGCGATTCGCGGGTGCGATCGACCATCGCGGCGATCACGTCGTTCGCGGTCGACCCGGGGTCGAACGTGTAGACGGCCGGGAACAGCCAGCCCTCGAGGTTCTGCGCGGAGACGCCGTACGCGGCGGGATCCTGAACGGCGGCCTGCAGGTCCTCGATCGGGATGCCGACTCCCTCGGCGATCTGCGGCAGCGACGATGCGACGGTGCTGCCCTCGGCGATCCGCACCGTGTTGGCCATGCGGTTCTCGGGGTTCGCCAGCGCCTTCAACGCCGCCGCCGCCGTCATCTTCTGCTGGAGCTTGTACACCCCGGGGTAGAAGGTGGCGTTGGGTTCGTTCTCGATCAGGTAGTCGTAGAACACCCGGTCGGTCTTGGTGACCTTCGCCTGGAACAGCGCGGTCGACACCGGCGACCCGGTGTCGCCCTTCTTGATCGTCACGAACGCCTCGCCCGTGGCGATGCCCGATTCGTAGTCCTTCGGCTCGCCCCAGCCCATGATGTCGTCGATCTGGCTCTGGTAGGTGCTGTAGACCCACACGCCCGCCCCGGCGATGATGCCGCCGATCACCAGCAGCACGATCAGGGCGACCAGGCAGCCGCGGCCGCGCCGCTTGCGGGGCACGGGGGTCGCAGCCTCAGGGGAGAACAGAGCGTCGAGGGACGGGTGGTCCTGTCCCGGCTGCGCCGGTTCGGTCGCCGCCGCCTCGATAGCCGTCGGCTCCATCACCGCCTGCTCGGCGGGGTTCCCGCGCTCTGGGGTCTCCCCTGGCGTCGACCCCTGCTCCGCTGCTTCACGAGCGGCCGCCTGACGCAGCGCTCGGCGCGAACCGGGCGCCGGCTCGTCGCGGGCGGCGCGCTCGGGCAGCGGCGTCGAAGCCGTCGGAACGTTGTCGAAGAATTCGCCGAGCGAGTCGGATCTGCGATCGTTCGGGTCAGACATCGCGGGGCGGCTCCTGGGCAGAGGGGATCAACGCACCGGCGGGCATTCCGGTGCTCTTCTCGGTGTCCACGGCATGCTGCAACAGCACCACTGCGGCCACTTGGTCGACAATGCTACGAGACTTCTTCTGCGTTCGCCCGGAAGCACGCAGAGCGGAGTGGGCGCTGACAGTGCTGAGTCGCTCGTCCACCATGCGCACGTCGAGGCCGGAACGCTGCTGCAGCTCCTCAGCGAAGCCGCGTGCATCCGCGGTCGACAGCGTCTCCGCACCGCGCATGTTCACGGGCAGACCCACCACGATCTCCACCGGTTCCCATTCGGCGATGAGCTGCAGGATGCGGTCGATCGACGCACCCGAGCGCGGCACGGTCTCCACCGGCACGGCCAGCATGCCGTCGGGATCGCACCGGGCGACGCCCACGCGCGCCTTCCCGACATCGATCCCGATGCGGGTTCCGCGGCGGAAGCCGGTCACGCTCCGCCGAGCTCCGAGACGATCGCCGAGAGCGCGGCGTCCAGAGCCGAAGCATCCGTCCCCCCGCCCTGAGCGACGTCGTCCTTGCCACCGCCGCCACCGCCGAGCATGCCGGCGGCGATGCGCACGAGGGCACCCGCCTTCGCGCCGTCACCGCGGGCGGCGTCGTTTGTCGCCACCACGACGATCGGCCGGCCGGCGACGATGCCGCCGAAGGCCACGACCGCCGCGTCGGAGCCGAGACGCTCGCGCACGCTCAAAGCGAGGGTGCGGATGTCATCCGCCGAGCCGACCTCACCGAGCGAGGCGCATGCCACACGGTAGCCGCCGACCTGCGACGCGGCCTCGACGAGAGCCGGAACCCGGCCCTGGCGCTCCTTCGCCTCGAACTGCGCGATGCGCTTCTCGGCGGCCTTCAGGTTCGCCTGCAGCTCTTCGATGCGGGCGCCGAGCTGGTCGCGCGGCGCCTTGAGAGCCGAGGTCAGCTGCGAGACGACGGTACGCTCGGCGGCCAGCTCGCGGAAGGCGTCCTGCCCCACAAGTGCCTCGATACGGCGGTTGGATGCCCCGACCGACGACTCGCCGACGAGGCTCACCAGCCCGATCTCGGAACTCGTCGCCACGTGCGTGCCGGCGCAGAGCTCACGCGACCAGGGGCCGCCGATGTCGACCATGCGCACGACGTCGCCGTACTTCTCGCCGAACAGCGCCATGGCGCCGGCTTCCTTGGCCTCGTCGAGCGAGACGATGCGGGTCGTCACCTCGAGGGCCTCGTTCACCGCGCGGTTGGTGATGTCCTCGATCTCCGACCGGGTCTCCAGCGACAGCGGCTGCGTCCACGAGAAGTCGAAGCGCATGTAGCCGGCGCGGTTGAGCGAGCCCGCCTGGGTCGCGGTCTTGCCCAGCGTGTCCCGCAGGGCCGCGTGCACGAGGTGCGTGGCCGAGTGGGCCTGCCGAGCCGCACGCCGGTTGGCGGCGTCGACCACGGTGGTCGCGCGGTCATCGACCGACACCGAGCCCGTGACCACGTGCACGGTGTGGCCGATCAGGCCGGGCACCGGGCGCTGCACGTCGAGCACGTCGAGCTCGAAGCCGGCGCCCACGATCGTGCCCTTGTCGGCGACCTGGCCCCCCGACTCGGCGTACAGCGTGGTCTCGGCCAGGATGACCTCGGCGACCTGCCCCTCGGACGCGGTCTGCGCCGGGGCGCCGTCGACGATCAGCCCGAGAACCCGGGATTCGGTCTGCAGGTCGGTGTAGCCGGCGAAACCGGTCTCGCCCAGCGCGCGGAACTCGCGATACACCGACACATCGGCCAGCTGACGCTTGCGGTTGCGCGCGTCGGCCTTGGCGCGGTCGCGCTGCTCCTTCATGAGCGCGTCGAACGCGGGGCGATCGACGTCGAGCCCCGCCTCCTCGGCGACCTCGAGCGTGAGGTCGATCGGGAAGCCGTACGTGTCGTGCAGCAGGAAGGCCTCCGAGCCGCTGAGGGTGGCGCCGCCCTTCTTCTTGGTGTCGTCCAGCGCGAGGTCGAGGATCGTCGATCCCTGAGCGAGGGTGCGGCGGAAGGTCTCCTCTTCGGCGAACGCGGCGGACGAGAGCGTCGACCAGTCCGCCTCGAGCACCGGGTAGGCCGACTTCATGGCATCCTTCGATGCCTCGAAGAGCTCGGGGAACGACGACGCGTCGACGCCGAGCAGGCGCATCGACCGCACGGTGCGGCGCATCAGGCGGCGCAGGATGTAGCCGCGGCCCTCGTTGGAGGGTCGGACGCCGTCGGAGAGCAGCATCAGCGACGAGCGCACGTGATCCGCGATGACGCGGAAGCGCACGTCGTCTTCGTGGACGGCGCCGTACTTCCTGCCGGAGAGCTCGACGGCGCGGTCGAGAACCGGACGCACCTGGTCGATCTCGTACATGTTCTCTACGCCCTGCTTGAGGAAGGCGACGCGCTCGAGACCCATGCCCGTGTCGATGTTCTTCATCGGCAGCTCGCCGACGATGTCGAACTCGGTCTTGCCGCGGACGTTCTCGACGAAGTCCTGCATGAACACGAGGTTCCAGATCTCGAGGAAGCGGGAGTCGTCTGCGGCCGGGCCGCCGTCCTTGCCGTAGGCCGGCCCCCGGTCGAAGAAGATCTCCGAGTCCGGTCCGCCGGGACCGGGCTGGCCGGTGTTCCAGTAGTTGTCCGCACGACCCAGTCGCTGGATGCGCTCGGGCTTGAGCCCGATGATGTCGCGCCAGATGGTCTCGGCCTCGTCGTCGGTCTGGTAGACGGTGACCCAGAGGTCCTTCTCGTCGAAGCCGAGCCCGCCGTCGGCCTCGGACGAGGTGAGCAGCTCCCAGGCGTAGCGGATCGCGCCTTCCTTGAAGTAGTCGCCGAACGACCAGTTGCCGAGCATCTGGAAGAACGTGCCGTGACGTGCCGTGCGACCGACCTCTTCGATGTCGTTGGTTCGGATGCACTTCTGCACGTCGGCGATGCGCGGGTGCGGAGCGGGAACGACCCCGGTGAGGTACGGGATCATCGGCACCATGCCGGCGACGGTGAAGAGCAGCGACGGGTCATCGCTGACCAGGGATGCCGACGGGACGATGAGGTGGTCGTGCTTCTCGAAGTAGTCGAGGTACCGCTGCGCGATCTCCGCAGTTTTCATAGAGCTCGTGGCATTCCTTGCGTGGGAGCGCCGCGTCGGTGCGCGCGGCGAGTGTGAATCGGGATCAGTCGTCTGCGGGGTCGGACAGGCGGGCTTCCTGCTGCCGATACGCGTCGCCGATGACGGCGGTGACCTGAGACAGACGGGCGTCGAGGTCTGCGAAGATCTCCTGCCCGCGAGGGTCCTTGTTCATGAAATGGGCGGCGACGAATCCGCCGATCACGCCGGTCAGGAACCAAGACAGTCTCTTCATCGCTCCATCCTACGACGAGAGGCGCCGGGGAAACCCCGACGCCTCTCGTGCGAGCCGTCGACCGGCTCAGGCACTCCGTGTCTTATCGAGCTGCGTAGTACTCGACGACGAGCTGCACTTCACAGGTCACGGGAACCTCGGCGCGCTTCGGGCGACGCACCAGGCGTGCCTGCAGCTTGTCGAGCTCGACCTCGATGTAGCCCGGAACCGGGGGCAGGACCTCGGCGTGACCGCCGGCTGCTGCGACCTGGAACGGCTCGAGAGCCTCGGACTTGGCCTTGACGTGGATGAGCTGACCCGGCTTGACGCGGAACGACGGGCGGTCGACGAGCTGACCGTCGACGAGGATGTGACGGTGCACGACCAGCTGGCGAGCCTGCGCGGTGGTGCGGGCGAAGCCGGCACGCAGCACGAGGGCGTCGAGACGCATCTCGAGCAGCTCGACCAGGTTCTCACCGGTCAGGCCGTCCTTGCGGCGGGCTTCGTTGAACGCGATGCGCAGCTGCTTCTCGCGGATGCCGTACTGCTCGCGCAGACGCTGCTTCTCACGCAGACGGACGGCGTAGTCGCTGTCGGCCTTGCGCTTGGTGCGGCCGTGCTCACCGGGAGCGTAGGGACGCTTCTCGAGGTAGCGGGCGGCCTTCGGGGTGAGCGGGATTCCCAGCGCACGGCTGAGACGGACCTTGCGGCGGTCCTGGGACTTCGTGACCACGAAGTGTTCCTTCCGTGACGTGGACGCGTCTTTCGCGCCTCACGGGCGTATCGCCTCGCTTCCTCCTTCTCGTCGCGCACGCCGGGGCGCGTCGGGAAGTGGTGCAGGAGAGAGGGATGCCCGAAAACTCGGTTTCGAGCCGGTCAATGCTAACAGATCGGGCTGAGCGTCTCAGCGGTCATCGAGGATCTTGCGGATGCGCTCCAGTCGAGGCGCGATGTCGCGCTCGGCACCGCGGTTCTTCGGCTCGTAATAGCGGCGCCCGACGAGCTCGTCGGGGAGGTACTGCTGCGCGAGGATGCCCGCGTCGCTGTCATGCGGATAGCGGTAGCCCTTGCCGTGCCCGAGGCGCTTCGCGCCCGCGTAGTGCGCGTCGCGGAGGTGGATCGGAACGCGCCCGAATCCACCCGCACGCACGTCGGCGATCGCCTGGTTGATCGCCGTGTAGGCCGCGTTCGACTTCGCGGTCGTCGCGAGGTAGATGGTCGCCTCGGCCAGAGGGATGCGCCCCTCGGGCATCCCGATGAAGGCGACGGCGTCCGCCGCCGCCGTCGCGATGCTCAGCGCCTGAGGGTCGGCGAGACCGATGTCCTCCGCGGCGGAGATCACCAGCCTGCGGGCGATGAAGCGCGGGTCCTCCCCTGCCTCGATCATGCGCGCCAGGTAGTGCACCGCCGCATCGGGATCCGAACCGCGGATCGACTTGATGAAGGCGCTGATCACGTCGTAGTGCTCGTCGCCCTGCCGGTCATACCGCAGCAGCGCGCGATCGACGGCCTGAGCGACGTCTTCATCGGAGACGACGCTCTCCTCGGCCTCCTCGTGCTTCGAGACGGCCACGGCGGCCGCCGCCTCCAGGCCGGTGAGGGCGCGGCGAGCGTCGCCGGAGGCGAGCCGGATCAGCGCGGCCCTGGCGTCGTCCGAGACCGCTACCGCCCCGGCGAGGCCGCGCGCATCGCCGACCGCTCGGTCGAGAAGCACGCCGATGTCCGCGTCGGTGAGGGGCTTGAGCGTCAGCAGCAGCGATCGTGAGAGCAGCGGCGAGATCACCGAGAAGGACGGATTCTCGGTGGTCGCCGCGATGAGGATGACCCAGCCGTTCTCGACGCCGGGCAGAAGGGCATCCTGCTGCGCCTTGGTGAAGCGATGGATCTCGTCGAGGAAGAGGATCGTCGTCTGTCCGTACAGGTCGCGCTGCGTGACCGCCTCCTGCATGACCTCGCGCACGTCCTTCACACCTGCGGTGATCGCCGACAGCTCGACGAATCGGCGCCCCGACGAGCGGGCGATCGCCTGCGCGAGGGTCGTCTTGCCGGTGCCGGGCGGCCCCCAGAGGATGATGGAGACCGCGCCGGGAGCCTTGGCATCCGGATCGGCGAGGGCGACGATCGGCGAGCCCGCACGCAGCAGGTGCTGCTGCCCGGCCACCTCGTCGAGCGAGACCGGTCGCATGCGCACGGCGAGCGGGGTCTGTCCCGACAGGAGGGGCGCGGAGGTCATCCGTCCAGGCTAGTAGGCGGGGCGGACACCCGGCGGTGCCCGGGTAGGCTCGCTCATGAGCCGATCAGGAGGACACCCATGGCAGCACGCGGTTCCCGCACTCCTCAGCGCACTCGTGCCGACGCCGAGCGTGCGCGGCTGTATGCGGCCCGCAGCGCGTGGAACGCCAAAACCGTCCGCCGTCGCCGGCGTGACACGATCGTGGCGGCGGTCGTCGGGTCGTTCATCGTCGTGGGTGCGCTCGCCAGTCAGGCGGTGCACGCGCAGGTGACAGCTCCGGAGCCGACCCCGACGCAGACGCCGTCTCCCGGCCCGTCCGCGAGCAGCTCTCCGGACGCGACGCCCAGCCCTGAGCCGACGCAGACGCCGGGTGAGTGAACTAGGCTGAGCAACGTCCTTTCCCCCTCCCGCGGAGCGACCGCGCAAGGAGATCATCGTGTCTGACAACGACGCCCCCACGCCCACCCCTCCCGTCCCCGGGCCGCCCGTTCCGGCGCCGCCGCGCAAGCCGATGCCCGCCGCGGCACCGGTGGCCGCCGCTGCTCCCGCCGTCGCGCCGGTCGCCTCGGACGCCGCCGAATGGGGTCGCGTCACGGAGGACGGCACGGTCGAGGTGCGCGAGGGAGATGACTGGCGTCCTGTCGGGCAGTACCCCGACGGCACACCGGAAGAGGCGCTGGCGTACTACGCCCGCAAGTACGACGACCTCGCCGTCAAGCTCGGCACCCTCGAGACCCGCGCGCAGAGCGGCGGCGCATCGGCATCCGATCTGACCAAGCAGGCCACGCACCTGAAGAACGAGGCGACGGACGCCGCCGCGGTGGGCGACCTGGTCTCTCTCCGTGAGCGCATCGAGACGTTCCTCGCCTCGCTCGCCGACGCTGCGGCACGGGAGTCCGCAGCCGCGAAGCAGGCCCTGGATGCCGCCATCGCCGAGCGCACCGCGATCGTCGAGAACGCCGAGGCCATCGCCGGCCGCGACCTGTCGAAGGTGCAGTGGAAGCAGGTCACGGCAGAGATGACCGAGCTCTTCGACGCGTGGCAGGCGCACCAGCAGAACGCACCTCGCCTGCCCAAGGGCGTGGCGCAGCAGCTCTGGAAGCGCTTCCGCGACGCGCGCACGACGGTCGACAAGGCACGCCGGGCGTTCTTCTCCGAACTCGACGACGTGCACCGCACCGCGCGTGACGCCAAGGCGCGTCTCGTCGAGCGTGCCGAGGCGCTCGCCCCCCGCGGCGTCGACGGCATCCCCGCCTACCGCGACCTGCTCGACGCGTGGAAGGCGTCGGGTCGTGCCGGCCGCAAGGCCGACGACGCCCTGTGGGCCCGGTTCAAGGCCGCCGGCGACGCGCTGTACTCGGCACGCGCCGAGCAGGCCGCCGCTGAAGAGGCCGATTCGGCTCCGAGGATCGAAGCCCGTGAGGCGCTGCTCGAAGAGGCGAAGGCCGTCGCCGACGAGCCGAACCTCAAGCGCGCACGCGCCCTCCTCACGCGCATCCAGCGTCAGTGGGACGAGGTCGGTCGCATCTTCCCGCGCGAGAAGGAGCGCGCGCTCGATGACCGCATGCGCTCGATCGAGCAGGCGCTCAAGTCGCGTGAGGACGTCGACTGGAAGAAGAACAACCCCGAGACGAAGGCCCGCGTGGGCGACATGAGCTCGCAGCTTGTCGAGGCCATCGAGAAGCTCGAGGCCGAGCTCGCCGAGGCAGAGAAGACCGGTGACAAGCGCGCCGTCAAGGAGGCCACCGAGGCCCTGGCGGCGCGTCGCTCCTGGCTGAGCGCGCTGGGCGGCTGATTCACGCAGCTGATCCGGCATCCGCCGTTATCCACACTATGAGCCGCGGCGTCCTCCTCGAGGGCGTCACGGCTCATACTGTTCAGCGTGTATCCCGCCCTGTTCTACCGTCCGGGTGACCGGCTGAGCCTCCCCGAGCTGAGCGCGGCACGCCTCGACGGCGACGTCGTCGAGGTCGGAGAGGGGTATATGCCGGCGGACACGATCGAAGGCGCGGCCGCGAGAGCCCTGAGCCTGTCCTCTCTCGTCCCACCGGGAACCGCCGTGAGCGGGGTGAGCGCGGCCTGGGTGCACGGAGCGGGCGACGCTCCCCCGCGCATGCATCACGTATCGCGGATCACCGCCGGCCGACAGCGCATCGGCCCGTCGACGCGCGTGATGTACCACGAGAGGCGGCTGGCAGGCGCGGACATCGTGTCGATGGCCGGCCTCTGGGTTCAGACGCCGGAGGCGACGGCCGTGTCGCTGCTGCTCAGCTCGGCGCGCAGCACGGAGGACGAGATCTGGCTGCACGCACTGGTGCGCATCTCCCCCGGCCTGGCCGACGCTGTTCGCGCTCGCGTGCTGCCGCTGGGCAGACGCCCCGGCGCCGTCCACGCTCGACGGATCCTCGCCGGCTGGGCAGGTCAGGATGTCGTGACGCGGTACACGTCGTAGACCGCGTCGATGCGACGGACCGCGTTCAGCACCCGGTCGAGGTGCACCGAATCGCCCATCTCGAAGACGAACCTGCTGAGCGCGAGACGCTCGTCCGTCGTCGAGACGGTGGCCGACAGGATGTTGACGTGGTGCTCGCTGAGCACGCGGGTGACGTCCGAGAGCAGGCCAGAGCGGTCGAGGGCCTCGACCTGGATCTGCACTCGGAACACGCTCTTGGTCGTGGGCGCCCATTCGACCTCGATGAAGCGCTCCGGGTCGGAGCCGAGCGCCTTGACGTTCACGCAGTCCTGACGGTGCACCGAGACGCCGCTGCCCCGGGTGACGAAGCCGACGATGGGGTCACCGGGAACGGGTGTGCAACAGCGGGCGAGCTTGACGAGGATGTCCGATGCACCGCGCACCAGCACCCCGGAGTCGCTCGTGCGCGGCTCGCGCGGCGCAGAGAGGCCGGGCAGCTCGATGGCGCCCGTGCTGGTGTCCTCATCGGCGGCGACGAGGGCGGTGACCTTCTCGAGCACCGACTGCGTCGAGACGTGGCCCTCGCCGACCGCGGCGTACAGCCCGGAGACGTCCTCGTAACGCAGCTGACGTGCGACCTCGGCGAACGACTCCTGGTTCATCAGCCGCTGCAGAGGCAGGTTCTGCTTGCGCATCGCCCGCGCGATCGACTCCTTGCCCTGCTCGATCGCCTCTTCGCGGCGCTCCTTCGTGAACCAACCGCGGATCTTGTTGCGCGCGCGGGTGCTCTTGACGAAGCTCAGCCAGTCCTGGCTGGGGCCCGCGTCGGGGTTCTTCGAGGTGAACACCTCGACGACGTCGCCGCTCTTCAACTCGGTCTCGAGCGGCACCAGGCGTCCGTTGACCTTGGCGCCCATCGTGCGGTGCCCGATCTCGGTGTGCACGGCGTACGCGAAGTCGACGGTCGTCGCGCCGGTGGGCAGGCCGATGACGCGGCCCTTCGGGGTGAAGACGTAGACCTCCTTCGCGCCGATCTCGAAGCGCAGCGAGTCGAGGAACTCGCTCGGGTCAGCCGTCTCGGCCTGCCAGTCGGAGATGTGCGCGAGCCAGGCCATGTCGGCGTCGGCGGCGCGGGCATCCACCTTCCCGCCGTTCATCCGCTCCTTGTACATCCAGTGCGCGGCGACGCCGAACTCCGCCTGCTGATGCATCTCGTGCGTGCGGATCTGGATCTCGACCGTGCGGCCGGACGGGCCGATGACCGTCGTGTGCAGCGACTGGTAGAGGTTGAACTTCGGGGTGGCGATGTAGTCCTTGAACCGGCCGGGCAGCGGGGTCCAGCGGGCGTGGATCGCGCCGAGCACGGCGTAGCAGTCGCGCACCGAGTTGACCAGCACGCGGATGCCGATCAGGTCGTAGATGTCGTCGAACTCGCGACCGCGCACGACCATCTTCTGATACACCGAGTACAGCTGCTTGGGGCGGCCGACCACCTTGCCGCGGATGCGCAGCTCGCGCAGGTCTTCGTTGATCGACTCGACGACGCTGTGCAGGTACTTCTCGCGCTGCGGGGTGCGCTGCGCGATGAGGCTGTTGATCTCGGCGTAGATCTTCGGGTGCAGCACGGCGAACGAGAGGTCCTCGAGCTCGGACTTTATCGTCTGGATTCCGAGGCGGTGCGCGAGCGGCGCATAGATCTCGAGGGTCTCCTTGGCCTTGCGCGCCGACTTCTCGGGCGGCACGAAGCCCCAGGTGCGGGCGTTGTGCAAGCGGTCGGCGAGCTTGATCAGCAGCACCCGGATGTCTTTCGACATCGCCACGATCATCTTGCGGACGGTCTCGGCCTGCGCGCTCTCGCCGTACTTGACCTTGTCGAGCTTGGTGACGCCGTCGACGAGCATCGCGACCTCGTCACCGAACTCGGCCGTCAGCTCGGTGAGCGCGTAGCCGGTGTCCTCGACGGTGTCGTGCAGCAGAGCCGCGGCGATGGCGCGCGGCCCCAGGCCGAGCTCTGCCAGGATCTGCGCCACGGCGAGAGGGTGCGTGATGTACGGCTCGCCGCTCTGGCGGAGCTGGCCCTCGTGCTTCTCCTTGGCGACCCGGTAGGCGCGCTCGATGATGGGCAGATCACCGCGCGGGTGGTTCGCACGGACGGTGCGGATGAGGTTGTCGAGATCGTTGACCCTGGGAGCGCGCGAGAAGATGCGCGGCACCAGTCGGCGCAGGCTCGACACCTGCGTTGACGCCTGCGAATCCGCCATCATCTGCTCCCGTTCCCGATCAGATCATCCTACGCGCGACCGGGCTCGTCGCCGGCCGCGCGGAGGCGATCACACCGTCGCGACAGCGCGCTCGCGCGCCTCGTGCACCTTGGCGTCGTGCGCGACGATATCGGGCTCCTTCTCGCGGAACAGCGAGTAGAGGGGCGCGGCGACGAACAGCGTCGAGTAGGTGGCGACGATGATGCCGACGAAGATCGACAGCGAGATGTCGGTGAGGGTCTCGGCACCGAACCACAGCGAGCCGATGAACAGGATCGCACCGACGGGCAGAGCCGCGACGACCGACGTGTTGATCGATCGGATCAGCGTCTGGTTCACCGCCAGGTTCACGGACTCCCCGAAGGTGCGCGACGTCTGATTCACGTCTTCGGTCGTGTTCTCACGGATCTTGTCGAACACGACCGTGGTGTCGTACAGCGAGTACGCCAGGATCGTGAGGAACCCGATCACCGCCGCGGGCGAGATCTCGAACCCGGCGAGGGCGTACACGCCGACCGTGATCAGCAGCACGTCGAGCAGGCCGACGATGGCGGCCGCCGACATCTTCCAGGTGCGGAAGTAGATCGCCAGGATGAGGAAGGTCAGCGCGAGGAAGATCGCCAGGCCCCACAGCGACTGGCGGGTGACGTTCTCACCCCAGGCCGGTCCGATGAACGAATCGGTGATCTCGTCGGCCTTCACGTCGTACGCGTCAGCGAGAGCCGCCTTGACGTCCTGCGTCTCGTTAGGCGTCATCTGGTCGGTCTGCACCCGCACGTCGCGGTTGTTGACCGTGACCACCTTGGCAGCCGCGTTCGGCACGACCGAGCGCACGGCGTCGGTCGCCAGACCCTGATCGGTGGACGAGGGCGCGAGCACGACGAACTGCGAGCCGCCGGTGAACTCGATCGAGAACTGCACCGGGCGCACCAGCGGCACGAGGGCCGAGCCGACGACCAGCAGGATCGCGATGATGAACCACAGTCGGCGCCTGCCGACGAACGGGAACGAGGTCTTGCCCGAGTAGAGGTTGTTGCCGAACTCATTCATGGAGAACATCAGGCGTCGGAGTCCTTTCCGGCATCCTTGGATCCTGCGAGGGCCTCAGCGCGCTTGCGCTCGGCGATGGTCTGCCGCTTCTCGGCCTCGCCGCGCGCGCCCTTGTTGCGGGCGGCGCGCCCGGACGAACCGGTGCGGACGTCGCGGAACTGCGCACGACCGCGGTAGACGGCACCGAGCGCGTCGGGGTCGAGACCCGACAGCTTGTGCCCGCCGCCGAAGAAGCGGGTGCGCGCGAGCAGCTGCATGACCGGGTGGGTGAAGATCACGAAGATGAACACGTCGATGAGTGTCGTGAGCCCCAGGGTGAACGCGAAGCCCTTCACCGTCGCGTCGGCCAGCACGTACAGCACGACGGCGGCGAGGATGTTGATCGACTTCGAGATGTAGATGGTGCGCTTCGCGCGCCCCCAGCCGTCTTCGACGGCGGCGACGATCGATTTGCCGTCTCTCAGCTCGTCTCGGATTCTCTCGAAGTAGACGATGAACGAGTCCGCCGTGAAGCCGATCGACACGATCAGACCCGCGACGCCCGCGAGCGAGAGCCGGAAGCCCATCCGCCAGGCGAGGATGGCGATGACGATGTAGGTGAGCACGCCCATCACGCCGATGGATGCCATGATCACCCACCCGAGTGCGCGATAGGTGATCAGCGAGTACAGTGCGACGAGCCCCAGGCCGATGAGGCCGGTGATGAGGCCGATCTCGAGCTGCTGCGAGCCGAGCGTGGCCGAGATGGTGTCGGAGCTCTCGACGGTGAAGCTGAGCGGCAACGCGCCGTAGCGCAGCTGGTCGGCGAGGGCCTTCGCGCTCTCCTGGGTGAAGTTGCCCGAGATGCTGGGCTTGCCGTTGAGGATGACGGCCTGCATGGTCGGTGCGGAGAGCACCTTTCCGTCGAGCACGAACGCGAACTGGTCGCGCGGCGACTGCTGCGCGAGGCGGTTGGCGTTCAGTCGCTGGCTGACCTTGCCGAAGATCTCGGTGCCCTTGGCGTCGAAGACGAGGTTGACCGTCCAGCGGCCGCTCTGCTGCTCGCGTCCGGCGGTCGCGTCGTTGATCACGGTGCCGTCGAGCTCCACCGGCCCGAGAAGGTACTTGGCGCTGCCGTTCTCCTCGCAGGCGATCAGCGGCTCGTCCTCCGGCGCGTTCGCAGAGTCCTGCTCGGTGGAGCAGTCGTGGGCCTGCAGCTCGGCGATCTGCTTCTCGGTCGCCCAGCTGGGGTCGGACGCATCGGTCGGCTTGGCCGTGGGCGTCGCGTTCAGCGCGTCATCCGGGGTCGGATACGGGGTCTCCTCGCCGTCCTCGCCGACGAAGGAGGTCGCAGGATCCGTCGCCAGGATCACCGGGCGCAGCTCGAGCTTGGCGCTGGCCTGGATGCGATCCCGCGTCGCCTGGTCGGCTGCACCGGGGATCTGCACGACGATGTTGCGGCCGCCCTCGGTGGTGATGTCGGCCTCGGCGACACCGGAGGCGTCGACACGCTGACGGATGATCGCGGCTGCCTGGTTGAGCTGGTCCTCGGTGGGGGCGGCGCCGTCGGGCGACTCGGCGCCGAGGATGATCTGCGTTCCGCCCTGCAGGTCGAGTGCGAGCTCAGGAGCCCACGAGCTGGCAGGCTTGCCGGCATCCGTCTTGAAGACGTAGACGCCGAGCGCATTGATGCCGAACAGCACTGCCGTGACGATGAGCAGGCCGAGGAGGACGCGCCACGCGTGGCGAGTCGGAGATGATGATGCCACTGAGTTCCGCTTTCGAGTGAGGTGCCGACGCGTCAGTTCTCGTCGTTGCGCTCGAGGCGCGCCTTGGTCTCCTCCGGCGTCTCGACCTGGATCGACTCGATGTCGTCGGTGCGCTCCCGAACGGGCGCGGCGTCGAGGTCCGTCACCGGCGCGTCGATGACCACGTCATCCTCCGGAGTCTCCTCGACGAGGCGGAGGATCGCCTGGCTGTGCACCTCGATGACCACGCCGGGTGCGATCTCGATCTGAGCGGGCTTGTCGAGGTCCACCGGGTCGTACGAGACGACGGTGCCGTAGAGGCCGCCCTGCAGCAGCACCTTGACGCCGGGGACGGTCTTGGTGGCCTTCTCCTCCTGCTGCTCCTTCATCTGCTTCTGGCGCTTGCGGGTGTTCACGAACATGAACACGAGCATCACGCCGAGAAGACCGAAGAGGATGATTTCCATGGGGATGGGCCTTTCGAAGAGCGCACGCCGATGAGCGCACAAGGGTTCAGGGAAGCTTCAGCGATTATAGGTCATCGAACAATGCCACGCCGTCGGGGTGGCTGATACCGAGATGCCGGTACGCCTCCGGCATCGCGATCCGCCCACGCGGGGTGCGGCCGAGGAATCCGATGCGCACGAGGTACGGCTCGACGACGCTCTCGACGGTCTCGGCCTCCTCGCCGACCGCGACGGCGAGCGTGCTGAGCCCCACAGGCCCACCGCGGAACCGCAGCACGAGCGCTTCGAGAACGGCTCGGTCGAGCCGGTCGAGGCCGATCGCGTCGACGTCGTACAGCTCGAGTGCTGACCGCACGTCGGAGATCGACGCCGCGGCGCCGCCGCCGTGCACCAGGGCGTAGTCGCGCACGCGGCGCAGCAGCCGGTTCGCGATGCGCGGAGTGCCGCGCGAGCGTCGCGCGATCTCGCTGAGGGCGTCATCGGGCAGCCGCACGCCGAGCACGTTCGCCGAGCGCGCGATCACCCGTTCGAGATCGTCGTCGTCGTAGAACTCGAGGTGCCCCGTGAATCCGAAGCGGTCGCGCAGCGGGTTGGGCAGCAGCCCCGAGCGGGTCGTCGCGCCGACCATCGTGAAGGGAGCGAGGTCGAGCGGGATGCTCGTGGCGCCGGCTCCCTTGCCGACCATGATGTCGATGCGGAAGTCCTCCATCGCGAGATAGAGCATCTCTTCGGCGGAGCGCGCCATGCGGTGGATCTCGTCGATGAACAGCACCTCGCCCGGTGTGAGGCTCGACAGCAGGGCGGCGAGGTCACCGGCGTGCTGGATCGCGGGGCCGCTCGACAGTCGCAGCGGCCGGCCGCTCTCGTGCGCGACGATCATCGCGAGGGTGGTCTTGCCGAGCCCGGGGGGGCCCGCGAGCAGGATGTGGTCGGCCGGGCGCTCCTGGATGCGCGCGGCTTCGAGCAGCAGCTGCAGCTGACCGCGCACCTTCGGCTGCCCGACGAACTCGTCGAGGCTGCTGGGCCGCAGCGCGCCCTCGATCGCGAGTTCCGTCTCGTCGAGCGCCTCGCCCGCGTCGCGTGAGGTGTCAGCCACGCTTGGCACCCGGTCCCATCGCGGCGAGCGTCCGGCGCAGCAGCGCCGGAACCGACTCGCGCTCGGCATCGGTGGCATCCTCCGCCGACTGCGCGGCGGCCTCGGCAGCGATCTTCTCCGACCAGCCCAGGCCGACCAGCGCCGCAGCGACCTGATCGACGGTCGCGGTGGCGGGTGCACCGGCGGGAGCGGATGCCACGCGCGGCGTCACCTTGCCTGCCAACTGCACGACGATGAGCTTGGCGGTCTTCGGACCGATCCCGGAGACGCGCCGGAACGGAGCGTCGTCTTCAGAGGTGACCGCTTCGGCGATCTGATCGACGGTGAGGTGCGACAGCACACCCAGCGCGGACTTCGGCCCGACGCCGGTGACGCTGAGCAGCTGACCGAAGATCTCGAGCTCGTCGCGGTCGCTGAACCCGAAGAGGGTCAGAGCGTCTTCGCGCACGATCAGGCTGGTGTGCAGCTGCAGCTGATCGCCGACCACCGCGGTGTGCGCCACATCTCCGGGGACGAAGACCGAGAATCCGACTCCGCCCGTCTCGATGACGACGTGGGTCGAGTCGGCGTGCAGCACCGTGCCGCGCAGAGACGAGATCATGCCGCCAGCCTACCGAGCAGGTCGTACATCCGTTCGACCGACACGGGCCCGCATCGTTCGCGAGGGGCCGCGCGCGCCGCGCTCGGCGTCGGCCCACGCTTGCTGCGCCGGGGTGAGGCTCGGGCCGGCGGCCGCCGCAGCCGCGCCGCCGCGCCACGCATGGCACAGGGCGATGGCGAGGGCGTCCGCCGCATCGGCGGGCTGCGGCGGGGCATCCAGGCGCAGGATCCGCGCGATCATCGACTGCACCTGGCGCTTGTCGGCCGAGCCGTACCCGGTGACGGCCGCCTTCACTTCGCTGGGCGTGTGGGTGGCGGCGGGCAGGCCCGCCTCCGCCGCGATGAGCAGGGCGACGCCGGATGCCTGGGCCGTGGCCATCACGGTCTGGACGTTGTGCTGGGCGAAGACCCGCTCCACCGCCACCGCGGCGGGCCGGTGCTCGTCGATCGCCGCGCGGATGCCGGCCGCCACTGCCGCCAGCCGCGTCGACAGGTCGTCATCGACCGGCGTGCGCACCACGCCGACGTGGACGAGCGACGCCCGGCGCGAACGGTCGACGTCGACGATCCCGATGCCGCAGCGGGTGAGACCGGGATCGATGCCGAGGACGCGCAGAGAGCTCACTCCCCCAGGCTAGGAGCATGCGGAAGACCCCGGACGCAGGCGCGCCCGGGGCCTCTCGCCGTCGTACGCAGTCGCGTCCGCCGAAGGATTACTCCTCGTCGTCGTTCTCGAGCTCGGCCTGCACCTCCGGTGTCAGGTCGAAGTTCGCGAACACGTTCTGCACGTCGTCGCTGTCCTCGAGCGCATCGATGAGGCGGAACACCTTGCGGGCCGTGTCGGCGTCGATCTCGACCTTGAGGTTGGGCACGAACTCGACGTCGGCGGAGTCGTAGTCGATGCCCGCCTCCTGCAGCCCGGTGCGCACGGCCACCAGGTCGGTGGCCTCGGCGATCACCTGGAAGCCCTCGGCGTGCGGCTCGACCTCTTCGGCGCCGGCTTCGAGGGCCGCCATCATCACGTCGTCCTCGTTGGTTCCCTCGGACCCGACGACGATCACGCCCTTGCGAGTGAAGTTGTAGGCGACGGACCCGGGGTCGGCCAGGGTGCCGCCGTTGCGGGTGAGGGCGGTGCGCACCTCGGCGGCGGCGCGATTCTTGTTGTCGGTCAGACATTCGATCATCAGGGCGACGCCGTTGGGCCCGTAGCCCTCGTACATGATCGAGGTGTACTCGACGGCCTCGCCGCCGATGCCCGCGCCGCGCTTCACTGCGCGGTCGATGTTGTCTTTCGGGACCGACATCTTCTTCGCCTTGAGCACCGCGTCGAAGAGCGTCGGGTTGCCGGCCAGGTCGGCGCCGCCCAGCTTTGCGGCGACCTCGATGTTCTTGATGAGCTTCGCCCACGACTTGGCACGGCGCGAGTCGATGACCGCCTTCTTGTGCTTGGTCGTGGCCCACTTGGAATGCCCGGACATATGTCTCCGCTCGTTATCCGCCCGGAGTCGCCTCCAGGGCGTCGACCATTCTAGCAACGAGCGTCCCGCGAGCGACGATGACCGCCCGCGGCGCATACTCTTGCCGGTGCATCGGGCTGGTGCTTGACTGACGAGCATGGACGATCGGGAGCGGGCTCTCGACGCCGCGCACGAGCTCGCGACGCGATTCCTGCACACCCTCGACGACAGGCCGGTCTGGCCGCGCGCAGACATCGATCAGATGCTCACCGCGTTCGGCGGTCCCCTGCCCGAGAACGGCGCGGATCCGGCATCGGTCGTCGAGCAGATGGCGACGCTGGCAGATCCCGGCCTCGTCGCGATACCGGGCGGCCGCTTCTTCGGGTTCGTGATCGGCGGAACCCACCCGGCGGCGCTCGCCGCGGACTGGCTCGTGTCGGCGTGGGACCAGAACTCTGGCTCGTCGCGGCTCACCCCGGCCACGGTCGCGATGGAGCGAGTGGCAGGACAGTGGATGCTGGAGCTGCTGGATCTTCCGCGTGCGGCCAGCGTCGGCTTCGTCACCGGTGGGCAGCTGGCGAACTTCACCTGTCTCGCCGCAGCTCGAAACGCCGTCTACGCCAGGCGCGGATGGGACCTGGCCGCACGTGGCCTGCGCGATGCCGCGCCGCTGCGGCTCGTCGTCGGCGCCGACCGGCATGGTTCGATCGACAGGGCAGCGCGGTTCCTCGGCATCGGGCGCGACGAGATGCTGGTCGTGGACGCCGACGACCAGGGGCGGATGCGCCCCGACGCGCTGCAGACCGCCCTCGCCGGCGGCGAGGGACCTCTGATCGTGTGCCTGCAGGCCGGCGAGGTGCACACCGGCGCATTCGACGACTTCGAGGTTCTCATCCGGATCGCGCACGAGAACGGCGCGTGGGTGCACGTCGACGGCGCGTTCGGACTGTGGGTGCCGAGTGGCGCGGACGGCAAGCCCTGCGATGCTCGATGTCGTCGTGGGCGACGACGACCTCTGACATCGCGCGCGTGCTGGTCGCGCTCCGTGCTGCGACAGCGATCCCCCTCAGCGCCGCGCGGCGACGCGCTTCAGGAAGCGCTCGTGAAACCTCGGCTCGCCGGAGATCTCCGGATGGAAGCTGATCCCGAGCAGGCTCCCGTGCTCGACGGCGACGACGGTGCCGTCGTCGAGCGATGCGAGCACCGTGGCATCCGGGCCCACCGTCTCGACCACCGGACCACGGATGAATGCGGCGTGCACGGGCTCGCCGCCGAGGGCCGGCACGGTAACCGCACCCTCGAACGAGTCGATTTGCCGGCCGAAGGCGTTGCGGCGCACGGTGACGTCGAGACCGCCAAAGGTCTGCTGGCCCTGGATCGCGTCGACGAGGCGGTCGGCGAGCATGATCAGTCCCGCGCACGTGCCGAACATCGGCATCCCGTCGCGGATGGCCGCACGGATCGGCTCGGCGAGCCCGAACATGCGGGTGAGCTTGTCGATCACGCTCGATTCGCCGCCCGGGATGACGAGGCCGTCTACGGCGGCGAACTCCTCCGGTCGGCGCACGCGCACGACCTCCGCGCCGAGGTGCTCGAGCAGAGTGACGTGCTCGCGCACGTCCCCCTGCAGCGCGAGCACCCCGACGCGAGGCATCGTCACCAGCCGCGCTCGGCGAGGCGGTGCGGTGCCGGAAGGTCGGAGACGTTGATGCCGACCATGGCTTCACCGAGGCCCCGCGACGCCTCGGCGATCACCTTCGGGTCGTCGTAGAACGCGGTGGCCTTGACGATCGCCTTCGCGCGGGCCACGGGGTCGCCCGATTTGAAGATGCCCGACCCGACGAACACGCCGTCGGCGCCCAGCTGCATCATCATCGCGGCATCGGACGGGGTGGCGACGCCACCGGCGACGAAGAGCACGACGGGCAGCTCTCCCGTCTCGGCGATCTCGGCGACCAGCTCGTACGGAGCCTGCAGCTCCTTCGCGGCGACGTACAGTTCGTCCTTCGACAGGGCGCCGAGGGCGGCGATCTCGCCGCGGATCTTGCGGATGTGCTTCATCGCCTCGGAGACGTCGCCGGTGCCGGCCTCGCCCTTCGAGCGGATCATCGCCGCTCCCTCGGTGATGCGACGCAGCGCCTCGCCCAGGTGGGTGGCACCGCAGACGAACGGCACGGTGAACGGCCACTTGTCGATGTGGTTCACGTAGTCGGCGGGCGAGAGCACCTCGGACTCGTCGATGTAGTCGACGCCGAGCTCCTGCAGCACCTGTGCCTCGACGAAGTGGCCGATGCGGGCCTTCGCCATGACGGGGATCGAGACGGCGTCGATGATGCTGTCGATCATGTCCGGGTCGCTCATGCGCGACACGCCGCCCTGGGCGCGGATGTCGGCGGGCACGCGCTCGAGGGCCATGACGGCGACGGCACCGGCGTCTTCGGCGATCTTCGCCTGCTCGGCGGTGACGACATCCATGATGACGCCGCCCTTCAGCATCTCGGCTAGACCGCGCTTGACGCGCTGCGATCCGGTGGTGGGGTTCTTTTCGGTGGATGCCATGATCACTCCTCGTTGTGACAATCCGCGCTTTGGCCTATGCCAAACGATAGCACCATACAATCAGAGGAATGAACGTCATGATCACCGGAACCTCCGCCGCCGAGATCGCCGACAGCGTGCGGGGGCTGCGCGAGCGCGGAGCGCTGCGGCCCGGCGATCCGCTGCCCCCGGTGCGCGAGCTCGCGACGACTCTGGGGGTGAACCGGAACACGGCCGTGGCCGCGTACCGCCAGCTCGCGCAGGCGGGTCTCGTCGTCTCGCGAGCACGCGCGGGAACGGTCATCGCCGGGGGTGCGCCCGTCGCGCAGGAGGGTGTCGCCGACACGGTGCTGCGCGACGTGGCGTCCGGGAACCCCGACCCCGCGCTGATCCCCGATCCGACGCCCGCATTGGGGCGGATCGTCGGGCGCCCCGTGCTGTACGGCGAGCCGGTGATCGACGCCGAGCTCGAGCAGTGGACGCGGGAATGGATGCTCGCCGACCTCCCCCGCGACGACCTGCACGTCGTCGTCACCAGCGGCGCCGTGGATGCGGTCGAGCGACTGCTCGCGCAGGCGCTCATGCGCGACGACGCCGTGGCGCTGGAGGATCCGTGCTTCCTCTCCAGCATCCACACCGTCCGTCTCGGCGGCTACCGAGCCGTGCCGGTCGCGGTCGACGAGGAGGGCATGACGGTCGACGGACTGCGTGCCGCACTCGATGCGGGCGTGCGTGCCGTGATCAGCACTCCCCGAGCACAGAATCCGACCGGGGTGAGTCTCTCCCCCGAGCGTGCCGCAGCGCTGCGCGAGGTGCTCGCCGATCACCCCTACGTGCTCATCATCGAAGACGATCACTTCTCGCTGCTCTCGCCGCACCCGTACGCCTCGCTGATCTCTGAAACGCATCGCCGGTACGCTCTGATCCGCTCGGTGTCGAAGTTCCTGGGCCCCGACATGTGCCTGGCGCTGGCCGGCACCGACCCCACCACCGCCGAGCGCCTGGCGATGCGGCTCAGCCCGGGCACGACGTGGGTGAGCCACCTGCTGCAGCGGCTCACGCACGCCCAGCTCACCGATGCCGACGCGCGTGCGCAGATCTCGCGCGCGGCCGCACACTACGCCGCGCGCAACCTGGCGTTCACCCGGGCGCTGGCAGCCCGAGGCATCCCGACCGTGTCGAACGACGGCCTCAGCCTGTGGGTTCGGCTCGACACGACCGCCCGCGTCGCCGCCGAGCGGCTGATGCGACGCGGCTGGCTCGCCCGCCCCGGCGACGAGTTCCTGCTCGACGAGACCGCGGGTCCGTCGCGGCATCTGCGCCTCACCGTGCACGACCTGACGGATGCCGAGGCGGCCCGCCTCGTCGACGATCTGGCCGCGGCCGCAGTGAGAGGATGACAGGATGAAGATCCTCTCGATCCAGTCGGCCGTCGCGCACGGACACGTCGGAAACTCGGCCGCCGTCTTCCCGCTGCAGCGCCTCGGCGTCGACGTCCTGCCGGTCTACACGGTGAACTTCTCGAACCACACCGGCTACGGCGCGTGGCGCGGGCCGATGATCGACCCGGCTGACGTGCGCGAGGTCATCACCGGCATCGAGGAGCGCGGCGTCTTCGACCGGATCGACGCGGTGCTCAGCGGGTACCAGGGCGGCGAGGGCATCGCCGACGTCATCATCGACGCCGTCGCCCGCGTGAAGGCCGCCAATCCGGATGCCGTGTACGCCTGCGACCCCGTGATGGGAAACGCGAAGTCGGGGTGCTTCGTCGCCCCGGCGATCCCCGTGCTGCTGCGGGACAGGGTCGTGCCGGTCGCCGACATCATCACCCCGAACCAGTTCGAGCTCGGCTTCCTCACCGGCACCGAGCCGTCTGACCTCTCCTCCACGCTCGCCTCGGTCGACGCCGCGATGGCGATGGGGCCGTCGACCGTGCTCGTGACCTCGGTCGAGCGCCCCGATCGCGAGGAGGGCACGATCGAGATGCTCGCCGCCGATGACTCGGGTGCCTGGCTGGTCGCGACCCCGCATCTGCCGCTGAAGGCGAACGGATCAGGAGACGTGACCGCGGCCCTGTTCACCGCGCACTACACGTCTACGGGCGACATCAGGATCGCCCTCGAGCGCACGGTCTCGAGCGTGTTCGACCTGCTGCAGAACACGCTCGATGCGGGCGACCGCGAACTGCGTCTGGTCGAGTCGCAGGAGGCCTACGCGAACCCGCGGATGCAGTTCGGCGCACACCGCGTGCGCTGACCCTGCGATCGGGCTCAATGCGGCCAGGCGTTCGCGACAGCCTCGCGGATCTCGTCGAGCAGCTGCGGCAGCGCCTTGGTCTTCGCGATGATCGGGAAGAAGTTGGCATCCGTCGCCCACCGCGGCACGATGTGCTGGTGCAGGTGGGCGGCGACGCCGGCCCCGGCGACCTCGCCCTGGTTCATGCCCAGGTTGAATCCGTCGCAGTGCGAGACCTCGCGAAGCACCCGCATGCCGGTCTGCGTGAGCGCCCCGATCTCGGCGACCTCCTCCGGCGTGGCCTGGTCGTAGGTGCCGATGTGGCGGTACGGGCACACGAGCAGGTGGCCAGAGTTGTACGGGAAGAGATTGAGCACGACGAATGCGGTCTCGCCGCGCGCCACGATCAGCCGCTCCTCATCCGGATGCTTCGGAGCCTCGCAGAACGGGCACGCGTCGCGCAGTGGCTGCGGCCCCGCCTGGATGTACGCCATCCGGTGCGGGGTCCACAGCCGCTGGAACTCGTCAGGCACTCCGGCCAGACGACTGCCGTCCTCGAGTTCGGTCAAGCCAGATCCTCCGAGGTCATGACGCGCGCGTGGTCGGCGATCGCCGTGCGGATGCGGGACACGGCATCCGCGATGGGCACACCGTTCTCCTGCGACCCGTCCCGGAAGCGGAACGAGACCGTGCCGGCGGCACGATCCTGCTCGCCGGCGATGAGGATCACCGGAACCTTCGCCGTGGTGTGGTTGCGGATCTTCTTCTGCATCCGGTCGTCGGAGTGGTCGACGTCGGCACGCACGCCGGCGTCCCGCAGCTGGCCGATCACGCCGTCGAGGTACTCCGCGTACTGATCCGCGACCGGCACGCCCATCACCTGGACGGGCGCCAGCCACAGCGGGAAGTCGCCGGCATAGTGCTCCAGCAGGATCGCGAAGAACCGCTCGACCGATCCGAGCAGCGCGCGGTGGATCATCACCGGACGGTGCTTCTGCCCGTCGGGACCGGTGTACTCGAGCTCGAACCGCTCGGGCTGGTTGAAGTCGAGCTGGATGGTCGACATCTGCCATGTGCGGCCGATCGCGTCACGCGCCTGCACCGAGATCTTCGGGCCGTAGAACGCCGCACCGCCCGGATCGGCGACGAGTTCTAGGCCGGATTCGAGAGCGACCTCGCGAAGGGTGTCGATCGCGGTCGTCCACTGCTCGGGCTCGCCGAGGAACTTGTCGTTGCCCTCTTCATTGGTCGACAGCTCGAGGTAGAAGTCGTTGAGACCGTAGTCGCGCAGCAGCGTGAGCACGAGGTTCAGGTTCGTCGCGAGCTCGTCGCGCACCTGATCCTGCGTGACGTAGATGTGCGCGTCGTCCTGGGTCAGGCCGCGCACGCGGGTCAGGCCCGAGAGGGTGCCGCTCTTCTCGTAGCGGTACACGGTGCCGAACTCGGCCATCCGCAGCGGCAGCTCGCGGTAGCTGCGTCCACGCGCCCGGAAGATGAGGTTGTGGAACGGGCAGTTCATCGGCTTCAGGTAGTAGTCCTGACCCTGACGCGTGATGTTGCCCTCGTCGTCGCGGGCCTCGTCGAGGTGCATGGGCGGGAACATGCCGTCTGCGTAGGTCTGCAGGTGACCGGAGGTCATGAACAGATCCTTCTTGGTGATGTGCGGACTGTTCACCACCTCGTAGCCGTTGCGCAGCAGGTGCCGGCGGAGGTTCTCCTCGATCTCGTAGCGGATGATCCCGCCCTTGGGGTGGAACACCGCCAGCCCCGAGCCGATCTCGTCGGGGAACGAGAACAGGTCCATCTCGACACCCAGCTTGCGGTGGTCGCGGCGCTCGGCCTCGGCCAGCCGCTCCTGATAAGCGCGCAGCTCGTCCTTCGTCGGCCACGCGGTGCCGTAGATGCGCTGAAGCTGCGGGTTCTTCTCGCTGCCGCGCCAGTAGGCGGCGGCGACGCGGGTGAGGTCCCAGCCGTTGCCGATCATGCGCGTGCTGGGCACGTGCGGACCGCGGCAGAGGTCCTTCCAGGCGACCTCGCCGTCCTTGGTGACGTTGTCGTAGATCGTCAGCTCGCCGGCGCCGATCTCAGCGGATGCCCCTTCAGCCGCGTCAGCGCCCGAACCGGGGCCTCCGGCGAGATCGATGAGCTCGAGCTTGAACGGCTCGTGCGCCAACTCGGTGCGCGCCTCGTCCTCCGTGACGACCCGGCGGGTGAAACGCTGGCCTTCGCGGATGATGCGCTGCATCTCCTTCGAGATCGCCTTGAGATCCTCCGGTGTGAAGGGCTCGTCGACGCCGAAGTCATAGTAGAAGCCGTCGGCGATGGGCGGTCCGATGCCGAGGTTCGACTGCGGACGGATGCGCTGCACGGCCTGCGCCAGCACATGCGCGGTGGAGTGACGCAGGATGGCGAGCCCTTCGGGGCTGTCGACGGTGACCGGCTCGACGACGTCCTCCTGGCCGACGGTCGCGGCGAGGTCCTTCAACTCGCCGTTCACCTGCATGGCGATGACGGAACGATCGGTGAACAGGGCGAAGCCGTCGCGCTCGTCGGCACGGGGCTGGGCGGTGTCTGACACGGGATTCTCCAGATAGGCGATGGAAGACGACGACTCAGCTGCAGGCGCGAATGCGCCCTGCCCGCTCAGGCGTCCGTAGTTCGCGCGACGACACCGGTGACAGAGGTCACGAGAGAGATCGACGCGGATTCCATGTCTCGAAGTCTACGCCGCCGGATCCTGGCATCCCGCATCCGCCGTGCGGACACACGAAAGCCCCGGCGCGAGAGCATCTGCTCTGCACACCGGGGCTGGGCGCCGATCGTCTACCCGTTGACGACCGACACGGGGTCGGAGGTCACACGCTCGTGTTTCGACCCGAGACCGCCCTGATGAGCCACGCGATGACCGCGAGCGCAAGAAGGACCAGTCCGACCCACAGCAGGAAGTTCAGGGACTGCACCAGTCCACCCGTGATTGCAAGGATGATCGCGATCACCGCGACGATGATGAGAAGAGGGTTCATGACCGCTCCTTTCTGTTCTGAAGCTCACGCGAGCTTCGATACGACGACAGTACGGCTGCGCGGCGCCGTCACCGTAGGGGGTTGACTCGGTGACTCGAACCGTGCCACCGATGCGATCCGTCCGAGACGTCTGGAATGCTGTGCGCATGACCTCCCCCTCGATCGTGTGGTTCCGCGACGACCTGCGGCTGACAGACAACCCCGCGCTGCGAGCGGCGGTCGACCGCGGCGAGCCGATCATCGCCGTGTACGTCCTCGACCAGGAGTCGCCCGGATTCCGGATGCTCGGGGGCGCGGCCCGCTGGTGGCTGCACCACTCGCTCGCCTCGCTGCGGGCTCGGGTGATCGAGCGCGGCGGAGCGTTCGTGCTGCGCCGCGGCGCCGCGGCGCAGGTGATCGCCGAGCTGGTCGCGCAGTCCGGCGCCGGGGCAGTGTTCTGGAACCGCCGCTACGGCGGTCCGCAGCGCGACGTCGATACGCAGATCAAGACGGATCTGGGCGAGCGCGGCATCGAGGTGCGCTCGTTCGCGGCGTCCCTTCTGTTCGAACCGTGGACCGTGCGCACCGGAAGCGGAACACATTTCTCGGTGTTCACGCCGTTCTGGCGCGCCTGCCTGTCCCTTCCCGCGCCGCGCGCTCCCCTGCCGGAGCCGCGAGAGCTCGACCGGCCCGCCCGGACCCCCGCATCCGAGGACCTCGATGACTGGTCACTGCTGCCGACCGCACCGGACTGGGCGGGCGGGCTGCGCGAGACATGGGAGCCGGGCGAGCCGGCCGCGCGTGCGCGGCTGCACGAGTTCCTCCGCGAGGACCTCGCGCAGTACGACACCGCCCGCGACGAGCCGGCGGCGGGCGCGACCTCTCTGCTGTCTCCGCGTCTTCGCTGGGGCGAGCTGAGCCCGTTCACCGTCTGGCACGCGGCGACCGAGCACGAGGGCACGGGAGGCTTCCTCTCCGAGCTCGGCTGGCGCGAGTTCGCCTGGCACACCCTCTTTCACTTCCCGGAGCTTTCGTCCCGCAACCTCCGCACCGAGTTCGACGCGTTCCCCTGGCCGCGTCTCAAGCCGACGCACCTGGCCGCATGGCAACGCGGCGAGACCGGCATCCCCCTGGTGGATGCGGGGATGCGCGAACTCTGGCACACGGGGTTCATGCACAACCGCATCCGGATGGTGACCGCGTCGTTCCTGATCAAGAACCTGCTCATCGACTGGCGGCACGGCGAGGAGTGGTTTTGGGACACCCTGGTCGACGCGGACGACGCGTCCAACCCGTTCAACTGGCAGTGGGTCGCAGGTTCCGGCGCCGACGCAGCCCCCTACTTCCGCGTCTTCAACCCGGAACTGCAGGCGAAGAAGTTCGATCGCGACGGACTGTACCTCCGCGAGTGGGCTCGGGACGCCCCGGCCGCGCCGATCGTCGATCTCGGCGAGACGCGCAAGGCTGCGCTCGCCGCGTATGAGCAGATGCGCCGATCTCGCTGACGCGATGCGGCGCCGGGTGGCTACATGAGATCCGCGGGGAGGTCGTAGAGCCCGGCGGGCTGCGGGATGTCGAGTGGATCCTGACGGCGCGGCAGAACAGCGATCCGCACCCGGCTTGCAGGCGACAGCAGAACAGAGACCTCTGCACCCTCGGCGGTGCGGAAGTCCACGAATCGGCTGTCGGCGGCCGCCTGTTCGATACGGCTCTTCAGATCACCGATGTCCTGGTCGCGCCCCAGGGGGATGCTGTCGTCGTCGTCGATCACGATGATCGCCTGCTGCCTCTGCCCTGTGGTCATGTCAGCGACCGTAATCATCTACTCCGACATGGAAGAGGGGGTTGCGCTGGCCGCATCGACCAGCAAGACGCGCGGCGCGCTCAGCCCCTGAAACGAAAAACCCCCGGACTCAGCCGGGGGTTTCTGTCTGTGCGCGATACTGGGATCGAACCAGTGACCTCTTCCGTGTCAGGGAAGCGCGCTACCGCTGCGCCAATCGCGCCTAGAAGGCTGTTCAGTTGTCAGAGAGGTGGCGACGGGATTCGAACCCGTGTAAACGGCTTTGCAGGCCGGTGCCTAGCCTCTCGGCCACGCCACCGCGAGGTGGATTCGAACCCACATGCTGAAACCCCCTGAAGGGGGCTCCTGCACTCGAGCGGATGACGAGACTCGAACTCGCGACCCTCACCTTGGCAAGGTGATGCGCTACCAACTGCGCTACATCCGCATATTCTGTTGTCGTTTCCGGCGTCCCGGGCACTTGAAATACATTAGCCCAGGATCGGCACATCGCCAAACCGCCCCACGTCGCCGGGCGTGTCCGCCCTGCAGTGCGAGACGCCACGCCCGGCCCGTCGCACGGTGTCGGGGCGCGTGCACGGATCGGGTATGCTTTCTGACTGTGCCACCGCGCACGACACAACTCCACAAGGGCGATTGGCGCAGTTGGTAGCGCGCTTCCTTCACACGGAAGAGGTCGTCGGTTCGAGTCCGGCATCGCCCACCATCCACAAGCCCCGTCAGTCGCCTGGCGGGGCTTCGTCGTTCGCACCCGGGGCCTCCGCACGCCACGGCTCGTAGCACAGACCCCAGCGAAAAGCGCCCCCGTTCACACACCCGCGCGCGATGCTCAGGCTGGTGGCATGCTTCATCGGATCACGGACGACGCTCCCCTTCTGCTCGTGCACGGCTACGACCTCGGCTCCCGAATCTGGTCACGGGTCCGCGACGGGGCGCGCGGTGCGCCTATGCGGCTGCTCGGTCATCGGGCGGTGTTCGTGCGCGGCGCGGAGGGTGTGAACCTGTTCTACGACGAGACCCGCGTCGCCCGTCACGGTGCCATGCCGAGCTTCGTGCAGGAGACGCTGTTCGGGCACGGCTCGGTGCACAGCCTCGACGGCGCGGATCACCGGCACCGCAAGGCCACGTTCGTCGACGTCGCGTACGAAGACGAGCAGGTCCGGCGCCTGACCCCCGAGCTCGAGCGGGAATGGCAACGCGAGCTCGACGAGTGGATCGCGGGCGGTGACCGCACTGCGTACGACGCCGCGGTCGCAGCCTTCGGACGCGCCGCGATGCAGTGGGCCGGCCTTCCCGGCTCCCACGAGGCGCGCACGAGGTGGGCGGCCCGGCTCGCCCAGATCGTCGACGGCTTCGGTCGCCCGCTCTCCCCCGCCTTCGCCGAGGCCCTGTTCAACCGCGTCTGGTCCGATCGGCGCGCCGCCCGGCTGATCCACGACGTGCGCGCGGGACACCTCACACCGCCGGAGGGCACGGCGCTGCACGAGTGGGCCTGGCACCGCGGGCCGGACGGACGGCTTCTCCCCGAGCGCCTGGCGGGCGTCGAGCTGCAGAACAGCATCCGTCCCCTCATCGCCGTCGCCCGCTTCGTCGCCTACGCAGCCAAGCGGCTGCTCGAGAACCCCGACTGGCGCCTGCGCATCCACGCCGAGACCGCACGCAGCGAACAGCTCGTGGGCGGGCAGCTCGCCGTGGCGTTCGCGCAGGAGATCCGTCGCACGTCGCCGTTCGTGCCGATGCTGCCCGGGCGCGCGATCACCGACATCGACTTCGACGGCCAGCAGGTTCCGGCCGGCGGTCGGGTGGTCATCGACATCCTCGGCACCGACCTCGACGACGCCTCCTGGGACGAGGCGGGCGAGTTCCGCCCGGAGCGCTTCGTCCACCGACCCGACTACGAGGCGATCCCCGCGTTCATCCCGCACGGCGGCGCCGATGTCGCCACCGGCCACCGCTGCCCCGGCGAGAAGCTGGCGATCGCCGGGCTCTCCGCCGCGATCGCCGCTCTCAGCGACCCGCGGGTGCAGATCTCGCCCGAAGGGCTCGACGTCGATCGACGTCGGCTGCCCACCATGCCCGCCTCGGGCGGATGCGTGCACGCGGCAGCAGCACGAGAAGCAGAGCCGATCCACGACCATCAGCACGACGAGCAGAGGAGCACCTCATGAAGGCACTGACCTGGCACGGCAAGCGCGACGTCCGCGTCGAGCACGTGCCCGACCCGAGCATCCTCGAACCGACCGATGCCATCATCCGCGTCACCTCCACCGCGATCTGCGGCTCGGATCTGCATCTCTACGAGCTGCTCGGGCCGTTCATCGACCGAGGTGACATCCTCGGCCACGAGACGATGGGCGAGGTCGTCGAGGTGGGCTCGGAGATCCGCGATCTGACAGTCGGCGACCGCGTCGTCATCCCGTTCAACATCTCGTGCGGAACCTGCTGGTTCTGCCAGCGCGGTCTGCAGTCGCAATGCGAAACCACCCAGGTGCGCGAGTACGCCAGCGGCGCCGCGCTGTTCGGGTACACGAAGCTGTACGGACAGGTGCCCGGCGGGCAGGCCGAGTACCTGCGCGTGCCACTGGCCGACTACAACCACGTGAAGGTCGGCGGCGAGCTGCCCGACGACCGCTATCTGTTCCTCAGCGACATCCTGCCCACCGCCTGGCAGGGCGTCGAGTACGCCCACATCCCCGCCGACGGCACCGTCGCCGTGCTGGGGCTGGGTCCGGTCGGGCAATTCGCGGCTCGCATCGCCCGCTCGCACGGACACCGTGTGCTGGCCATCGACCCCGTTCCCGAACGCCGGGCCATGGCCGCGCGTCATGACATCGAGGTCTTCGATCTCGATGACGACGCCATCCCTCATCTGCGTGACGTGACGGAGGGCCGCGGCCCCGACTCGGTGATCGACGCGGTCGGACTCGAGGCGCACGGCAGCCCGGCGATCTCCCTGGTACAGCAGGCCGTGGGCCTGCTGCCCGACCCGCTGTCCCGACCGATGCTCGAGCACGCCGGCGTCGACCGGCTGGCGGCGCTGCACGCCGCCATCGATCTGGTGCGTCGGGGCGGCACGGTCTCGCTGAGCGGTGTGTACGCCGGCGACGCCGACATCCTGCCGATGAAGACGATGTTCGACAAGCAGATCAGCCTGCGGATGGGCCAATGCAACGTGAAGCGCTGGACCGACGAGATCCTCCCCCTCGTCGAAGACGATGCCGACCCGCTGGGTGTGATGGATCTCGTCACGCACCGCGCACCACTCGATGACGCGCCCGACCTGTACCGCATCTTCCAGCGCAAGGAGGACGGCTGCATCAAGGTCGTGCTGAGTGCAGGAGCATGAGCGACTCACGCATCGTCATCTCCGGAGCGAGCGGACTGATCGGGAGCGCGCTCACGCGATCGCTCCGCGCGGACGGCATCCGCGTGGTGCACCTGGTGCGGCGCCCCGCCCGCAACGGCGACGAGGTGGAGTGGCTCACCGACGGCCATCTCGACCCCGATGTGCTGGTGGACGCTGCCGCCGTCGTCAACCTCAACGGCGCGAGCATCGGCCGGCTGCCGTGGGGCACGCGCTACCGGCACGCGCTGCGCCAGTCGCGTTTGGAGCCCACCTCGGTTCTCGCCGACGCGCTGCTCGCCCTGAACACCGACGCTCCGGCACTGCTCTCGGCATCGGCCGTCGGCTACTACGGCGACCAGCCCGGCACGCGTCTCGACGAGACGGCCGCACCCGGCGAGACCTTCCTCGCCGGCCTCTGCGTGGAATGGGAGCGGGAAGCCATGCGGGCGGCGGCGGTCACCCGGGTCGCGCTGCTGCGCACCGCACCGATCCTGCATCCGGATGCCGTGCTGAAGCCCATGATCGCCCTCACCCGGTTCGGGCTCGGCGGCCCCCTCGGCCCCGGCCGCCAGGTATGGCCCTGGATCTCCCTGGAAGACGAGGTGCGCGCGATCCGGCACGTCATCGACTCCGACATCCACGGCCCCGTGAACCTCACGGGGCCGCATCGCGCGACGGCAGGCGGGATCGGGCGCACCCTGGCATCTCTGATGCACCGGCCATACCTCGTTCCCGCGCCGGCGTGGGCGCTGCGCCTGGGTCTCGGTCGCGCAGCCGCCGACTCCCTGCTGCTGGCGGATGCCGACGCGGTGCCCGACGCCCTCGCCCGCAGCGGGTTCGAGTTCCGGCATCCGTCCGCGCCGGAGGCGCTCGGCGCCGTGCTGGGCTGAGGTCAGTGCGCTCCGGCGCGCAGCGCGTGGTCGACAGCCGATCCGATGCCGTCCGTCCACGGGTCTCCGTGCCCGGGGAGCAGAACACCGGTGTCGACCGCGCGCAGCCCATCGAGCGACGCCAGCGCCCGCGCGCTGTCGGCCGTGGCCGCGCCCGCGACGATCTGCGGCCCGCGCTGGCCGGTGTAGGGGTCGAAGGTGACGAGCGCGTCGCCGCAGAGCAGCACGCCGGCCTTCTCGAAGAAGTACGCGGAGTGGCCGTTCGTGTGGCCCGGCGTCCAGATCGCCCGAGGATGTCCTGGTACGTCGATCACCTCGCCGTCGGCGATGCCGGGTGCCGCGGCCACGCCCTTCACTCGGAGTGCGCCCGCCTGCACCATCGACGCCACCGTGGGCAGGATGCGCGGATGGCGAAGCGGATACGACCAGATCGGCGCCTCGTGCGCGTAGCGGTAGGGGTGCAGAGCCAGGCGCTCATCATCCGGATGCACCAGCGATTCGACGCCGCGATCTGCAAGCGGGCGTGCCATCCCGACGTGGTCGAAGTGCCCGTGCGTGAGCAGCACCGCGTCGATATCGCGAACTCGCGCGCCGATGCGCTTCAGCAGCGCTCCGAGCAGCCGGCTGGAGCGCGGCAGTCCGGCATCGACGAGGGTCAGCCCTCCCTCCGCCTCGATCAGGTAGCAGTTGACGTGCGCGACATCGAGCCGGTGCACGCCGGGAGCCGGTTCCGTCCATCCCGTCGCTGTGGTTCTCATGACACCACTGTGGGGCGACGACAGAAGACACGTACGTGCCTTGCCGTCGCCCCGCGGGGGTGGTATCGGTGAGCGTTCAGGCCCGCGCGCGGGCGAGAGTGGTGCGAGCGGGCTGCGGCTCAGAGAAGATCACCACGACGATCGCCGGGGGTTCGTCTCCCCGTCCCGCTCGGATGGGATGACGGGCACGCGGCGTGCTGTTCCGCGTCCCGCGGTCAGGCGCGTGCCCACCCGTAGCGGCCTATGAGAGCCTGCGCCACGCGGCCATAGCGTCCCGCGTCGAGGACGGCGGCCTCACGACGCATCCCGTCGTCGTGCACGCTGTACAGCTGCTCGATGTCGACCCATGACTCGCGCCCCTGCGAATCCCAGCCACCCGAGCCGATCGGGATGAAGTCGCGGTCGCGATCATGTCGGGTGCTCGTCATCCGCACCGCGTACACCCGGTCGGCGCTCTGCCGGCCGATCACCAGCACCGGGCGATCCTTTCCTCGTCCGTCGTTCTCCTCGTACGGCACCCAGGTCCAGATGATCTCCCCGGAATCGGGCAGGCCGTTTCGCGATGGCGAGTAGCCGACGCTCACGTCACGGACGCGCTCGGGAGCGATCCGGACGGTCTCGGATCCGGGCATCCGTCCCGCGTCAACCGTCGTGTGCTGCTGGCCGCCCGCACCATCGCGGCGGAGCGTGGCACGCGGACGGGGGCGGGACCGCTGCCCGCCCCCGCCGCTGCGTGACAGCGCCCTGCCGAGGATGTCGACGATGACCGAGAGGAACCTGCTGCTCGAGCTCACCCGCTCACCCTAGCCGCCGGTCATCGCGCGAGCGCGTAGCCCGCCTCACCGTGCACCGCGAGGTCGACGCCGGCGACCTCGTCGTCCTGCGTGACGCGGAACCCGATGGTCTTCTCGATGACGAACCCGATCGTGTACGCGATGACGAACGAATAGAGCATCACTCCCCCGGCGGCGATCGCCTGCACGGCCAGCAGTCGCGCGTCGCCTCCCGTCAACAGACCCTGCCCCGTGGCGAAGAAGCCGAGGTACAGCGTGCCCAGCAGGCCGCCGACCAGGTGCAGGCCGACGACGTCCAGCGAGTCGTCGAAGCCGAGACGGAACTTCAGCTCGACGGCCAGCGCGCAGCACGCGCCCGACAGAGCCCCCAGCAGCAGCGCCCAGCCCGGTGTGAGATCCGCGCACGCCGGGGTGATCGCGACGAGACCGGCGACCAGGCCCGACACCGCGCCGACCGAGGTCGGCTTGCCGACCCGCAGCTTCTCCACCAGCACCCACCCGAGGATGCCGGCGGCCGCGGCCCCGAGCGTGTTGATCGCGATCAGGCCCACGCCGCCCATGTCGTCTGAGAGCCACTCCGCTCCCGCGTTGAAACCGAACCAGCCGAACCACAGCAGCGCGGCGCCGAGCAGCGTCAGAGGGACGTTGTGCGGCTTGTTCAGCTCGCGTCCGAATCCGATCCGCTTGCCCAGTACGAGGGCGAGCGCGAGCGCCGCCGCCCCCGCGTTGATGTGCACCGCTGTGCCGCCGGCGTAGTCGATCACGGCGACACCGCTGTCCGCTCCGAACAGGGCGGTGCCCAGGTGCATGATCCACCCGCCGCCCCACACCCAGGCCGCGATCGGGAAGTATCCGATCGTGCCGAAGACACCCACGAAGATCAGCCACGGTCCGAATCGGGCGCGATCGGCGATCGCCCCCGAGATGAGCGCGACGGTGATGATCGCGAACGTCGCGCCGTAGGCGACGCCGAGCAGGGCGACGTTGGCATCCGGTGCCGAGGCGGCCGCTGCCAGCCCGAGGTCCGCGAGCGGATCCCCGGCGAAGTGCGTCGGCGACGACACGCTGCTCATCGAGTACCCGTACAGCACCCAGAGCACCGCGATCAGACCGATCGCACCGAAGCTCATCATCATCATGCTGACGACGCTCTTCGCCCGCACGAGGCCGCCGTAGAAGAACGCCACCCCCGGCGTCATCAGCAGCACGAGCGCAGTCGCGGTGATCACCCACGAGACGTTGCCTGTGGCATCCATGTCGAAACCTCCTCCGTAGAACGAACGAGGTCAGTCTGCGCGGGCGATGTTTCCGGCGACGGCGCGCTGTGTTGCCGGGGTGTTACACCCCGGCAGTCGATGTGACGATCGTGTTACTCGACGTCGTCAGGTGAGGGAGTGGGTCAGCGCGTTCAGACGCGAGATCGCGCGCAGGTACTTCTTGCGGTAGCCGCCGGAGAGCATCTCGTCGGCGAAGACCTGATCCAGCGGCACTCCCGTGGCGACGATCGGCAGCTGCTCGTCGTACACCCGGTCGACGAACGCGACGAAGCGCAGCGCCTCGGACTGATCGGTCAGCGTGCGCACGTCGCGCAGCCCGACCAGCGAGAGCCCGTCGATCAGGCGGATGTAGCGAGACGGATGCACCTGGGCCAGGTGCCGGATGAGCGTCGCGAACTCGTCATCCGAGGCTGCGCCGGACGCCGAGGCGCTCTCGATGACGTGCGCGTAGCGCGCGTCATCCGACACGACCGCACTGCCGTCCAGTGCGCGCTGCCGGTAGTCGACGCCGTCGATGCGCAGCGTCTCGAAGCTCTCGGACATCGCGTGGATCTCGCGCAGGAAGTCCTGTGCGGCGAAGCGGCCCTCACCCAGCGCGTTTGGCGGGGTGTTCGAGGTGGCCGCCAGTTTCGTGCCCGACGACACCAGCTCGCCCAGCAGGCGCGTCATCACCATGGTGTCGCCGGGATCGTCGAGTTCGAACTCGTCGATGCACAGCAGATCCGCACCGCGCAACAGGTCGACGGTGTTCTTGTAGCCGAGCGCGCCGACGAGGGCGGTGTACTCGATGAACGAGCCGAAGTACTTCCGGCGGGCGGGCAGAGCGTGGTAGACGGATGCCAGCAGGTGGGTCTTCCCGACGCCGAACCCGCCATCGAGGTACACGCCGGGTTTCATCGGCGTCTGCTTCGGCGCGCGGCGGAACAGGCCCGCCTTCTTCAGCGGGGCGTCCGCCTTGCCGGCGAAGCGCTGCAGCAGCTGTTTGGTGGCCTCCTGCGACGGATAGCGCTCGTCCGAGCGGTAGCTGTCGAAGGTCGCGCCGTCGAACTGGGGAGGCGGGACGAGGCTTGCCAGCATCTCGGTTCCGGTCACGACTGGCGTGCGCTCGGTGAGGTGCACGACGCCCGTGCTGATCTGCTGGGTCATCACGTTCCTGAGGTCATAGTCTTACGATCCGGATGCGGGTGCGCTCCGGGGGATCTATCGTCGTAGGGGGACGGCTCAACTTTACGCCGTCGCATGCCCGCCCGAGCCCGACCCAGAGGAGCCACTGTGGCCGTCGATCACGACACGTCATCCCCCAAGTTCGCCGAGTACGCCGAGCCCGGCCGCCTCGTGTCGACCGAATGGCTCGCCGCCCGCCTGGGCGCCCCCGGCCTCGTGGTCGTGGAATCCGACGAGGACGTGCTGCTCTACGAGACCGGACACATCCCGGGCGCGGTGAAGATCGACTGGCACACAGAGCTCAACGACCCCGTCGTGCGCGACTACGTCGACGGCGAGGGCTTCGCCGAGCTGCTGAGCCGCAAGGGCATCGCCCGCGACGACACCGTGGTCATCTACGGCGACAAGAACAACTGGTGGGCCGCCTACGCGCTGTGGGTGTTCTCGCTGTTCGGACACGAGGACGTGCGCCTGCTCGACGGCGGTCGCGACCGCTGGATCGCCGAGGGTCGCGAGATCACCACCGACAAGACGGTGCGTGCCGCCACCGAGTACCCCGTCGTCGAGCGCGATGACTCGCAGGTGCGTGCGTACAAGGAGGACGTCCTCGCGTTCATCGGGACAGGTCCGTTGATCGATGTGCGCTCGCCCGAGGAGTACAACGGCGAGCGGACCACAGCACCGGCCTATCCCGAGGAGGGCAGCCTGCGCGCCGGGCACATCCCCACCGCGCAGAGCGTGCCGTGGGGCAGGGCGGTCGCCGAGGACGGCGGCTTCCGGCCGCGCGCCGAGCTCGAGGCGATCTACCGCGACGGGGCGGGCATCGACGACTCCGACGACGTCATCGCCTACTGCCGGATCGGTGAGCGCTCCAGCCACACCTGGTTCGTCCTGAAGCACCTGCTCGGCATCGAGAAGGTGCGCAACTACGACGGCTCGTGGACCGAGTGGGGCAGCGCCGTGCGCGTGCCCATCGTCAGCGGCAGCGAGCCGGGCACCCTCTGACGCCTCGGCCCGGGCGGGATGGGATGATGGCAGGGATGACTGACACGCACGTCCCCGCCGTCCTCGCCGAGTTCCGCGACGAGTTCCTCGAGCTGCCCGAGTCCGATCGCCTCGAGCTGCTGCTCGAGTTCGCGAACGGACTCCCTCCCGTCTCCGATGAGATCGCGGCTCATCCCGAGATGGCCGAGCGTGTCGCCGAGTGCCAGTCCCCCGTCTACATCTACGTCGAGGTCGCCGACGGCGTCGTCACCATGCACGCGACGGCGCCGCCGGAGGCCCCGACGACGCGCGGCTTCGCGAGCATCCTCGCGCAGGGTCTGACCGGCCTCACGCCCGACGAGGTGCTCGCGGTGCCCAACGACTATCCGCAGAGCATCGGCTTGACGCGGCTCGTCTCACCGCTGCGGATCGGGGGAATGACCGGGATGCTGATGCGCGCGAAGCGCCAGGTCGAAGCCAAGCGCTGACGGGCGACCCACCGCGCGGCACCGGAGGTCAGACGAGGTTCTGCGCCGTCATCCAGTCGGTGATCGCCGCCGACCAGCCGTCCTCGTCGTAGTTCCAGATCTTCGTGTGTCGTGCCACGCGGAACTCGGGCATCGTCACGAGATCGGGTCGAGCCTCGGCCAGGGCGTGCGAGGCGTCCGCCGGCACGAACCCGTCGTCGTCGCTGTGCAGGATGAGGATCGGGGCGGCGAGTTCGGAGGCCCGGGCGACCATGTCTAGTCGGTCGAACGGGATCGCCTCCTCGGCGCCGCTGAGCCGGGCCAGGAACGTGTTCCCCAGCGCTCCCATCGCGAGCCCGGGCAGCGGTTCGCGCAGCCCGGCCTCTCGCGCCTGGAAGCGCAGCACCGTGCGCCAGTCGACCACCGGCGACTCGAGGATGACGCCGGCGATGGCATCCCGATGCTCGGACGAGACGGCCGTCTGCAGCGCGATGGCCCCGCCCATCGACCAGCCCATCAGCACGACGCGCTGCGCGCCCTGGCGCAGCGCGTAGCCGATCGCCCCATCGACATCGCGCCATTCCGACGCGCCGAGCGCGTAGCTCCCGCCGCGGGTGCGCGGCGCCTCGCCGTCGTTGCGGTACGACGCGACCAGGGTCGGAAGGCCCAGCGCGTTCATGACGGGGACGGCGCGCAGGCACTCCGAGCGGAGCGTGCCGCGCCCGTGCACCTGGATCACCCACGTCGACGAGCCCGCCGGGAACAGCCACGCCGGGCAGGGACCGGCGGGCGATCCGATGAGCACGTTCTCCCAGGGCAGGTGCAGTTCGCTCGGTGAGACGTGGTACCAGCCGCTGAACGCGGCGTCGCGGTCGACGCGGGCGCCCGGCTCGATCTGCGTCAGCAGCTTGCGGCGCACGCTCGTGGCGTCGGCGCTGAGCACCGCCCCGAGCTTGACGTAGCCGTAGGTTCCGGTGGTGAACAGGCCGTACCGTCCCGGCAGCTCGGTGTCGGGCGTGCGCGAGAGCTCGATGGTCTGGGCACCGGTGTCGACGGCGAGGATCTCCGTGTCGTTGCGACGCATCGAGGGCATCACCACGCGGCGAGCGGTCGCCAGGACAGCGGCTGCCCCCGCCGCAGCGCCTGCGGCGATGACAGCGGGGAGGGCGAAGGCTACGGCGTGCCTGAGACTCTTCATCGCCTCCCGACTCTAGCCTGTCCACGTGAGCGCACACCCGGACGCCGCAGCGCTGTTCGATGCAGCGGCGGCAGAGCTTCGTGAGACGGCGTTCCGCACCGACATCGTCGTGCGGGAGATCCCGTCACCCGCCGGGCTCGCGCCCTTCACCCTGGCCCTCGCGGCCGACGTGCGACCCGACGATCACGGCGACTCGGTGTACGGCACCGGTCGCTTCGTGCTGCTGCACGATCCGGACGAACCGGATGCCTGGGACGGCGCCTGGCGCATCGTCGCGTTCGCGCAGGCTCCGCTCGAGCCCGAGATCGGCACCGACCCGCTGCTGGCGGACGTCGCCTGGTCGTGGCTGGTGGACGCGCTCGATTCACGCGAGGCCGCATACCACTCGGCATCCGGCACCTCGACGAAGATGCTCTCGAAGGGGTTCGGCGCGCTCGCCGCCGAGGGCGACGGGGCGCAGATCGAGCTTCGCGCGTCGTGGACTCCGGATGCCCCGCTGCGCCCGCATGTGGAAGCATGGGCGGAGCTGGTCGGGATGCTCGCAGGGCTCCCGCCCGGATCAGAGGACGTCGCCGTGTTCGGCGCGAGAAAGGGCGCACGTGGCTGAATTCTCCGTGATCGACGACCGGGCGGAGTTCGAGAAGGCGGTCGAGGCGCTCGCCCAGGGTTCGGGCCCGGTGGCCGTCGACGTGGAGCGGGCATCCGGATTCCGCTACTCCCAGCGCGCGTATCTGGTGCAGGTGTTCCGCCGCGACGCGGGCGTGTTCCTGTTCGATCCGCCCGCCATCGACGGCTTCCAGCCGCTTCAGGATGCCATCGGCGACACCGAATGGGTGTTCCACGCCGCGAGTCAGGACCTGCCGTCGCTGCGCGAGCTCGAGCTCGAGCCGGCGCGGATCTTCGACACCGAGCTCGCCTCGCGGCTGCTGGGCAGCGACGGCTTCGGGCTCGCCGCGGTCGTCGAGCACACCCTGGGCATCACCCTCGCGAAGGCGCATTCCGCCGCCGACTGGTCGACACGGCCACTGCCTGGCCCGTGGCTGGAGTATGCGGCGCTCGACGTCCTGCACCTCGTCGACGTGCGCGACGCACTCGTCGACGAGCTGGAGGGCGCCGGCAAGTCCGAGATCGCCGCGGAGGAGTTCGACGCGACGCTGCACCGCCTGCCGAAACCGCCCCGCGAGGAGCCGTGGCGGCGATTGAGCGGCCTGCACAAGGTGCGCGGCGCCCGTCAGCTGGCCGTGGCCCGGGAGCTGTGGACGGCACGCGAGCAGTACGCCGAGCAGATCGACGTCTCCCCGGGTCGTCTCGTGCCCGACCGTGCGCTGCTCGCAGCCCTGCTGGCCGCCCCGCGGTCGAAGCAGGAGCTCTCCGGCCTCAAGGAGTTCACCGGGCGTGCGAGCCGCACCCAGATCGATCGCTGGTGGGCGGCGATCGAGCGCGGTCGCACCACCGAGGATCTGCCTCGCGAGCGCGTGCCGAGCGACGCCCTTCCGCCGCCCCGATCCTGGACGGATCGCAATCCCGACGCCGATCTGCGACTGAAGGCGGCCCGCCCCGTGGTCGAGGCCCTCGCCGAAGAGCTGCACATGCCGACCGAGAACCTGCTCACCCCCGACCACCTGCGCCGGGTCGCCTGGCAGCCGCCCGCCGACCTCACCGCGGAGTCGGTCGCTGCCGCACTGCTCGAGCTCGGCGCCCGCCCCTGGCAGGTTGCGCATACCGCACAGAAGATCGTCGATGCGTTTGTAGAGGGGCCGCAAACGGCAGTCGAGGGGTTCCCGAACGCTTCGTAGGTTCGATCCAACCGATTCCGGGCGCTCGAACCCCGCTCCTAGGCTGGACGAGAACCCCAACCTATGGAGGCAGAGTGGCCGAGATCTCGGACGTCTACTTCGTCGATGGCGTGCGCACCCCCTTCGGGCGCGCCGGCGAAAAAGGCATGTACTGGAACACCCGCGCTGATGACCTCGCCGTCAAGGCGACCATCGGGCTGATGGAGCGCAACGCCGCGGTGCCGGCCGACCGCATCGACGACGTCGCGATCGCCGCGACGTCGCAGACCGGTGACCAGGGTCTCACCCTCGGCCGCTCGGTCGCCATCCTCGCCGGCCTTCCGCAGACCGTCCCCGGTCTCGCCGTCGAGCGCATGTGCGCCGGCGCGATGACCAGTGTCACCACGATGGCCGCGTCGATCGGCGTCGGCATGTACGACTTCGCCCTCGCCGGCGGTGTGGAGCACATGGGCCACCACCCGATCGGCGGCAACGCCGATCCGAACCCGCGCTTCGTCGCCGAGAAGATGGTCGACCCCGGCGCCCTCAACATGGGTGTCACCGCCGAGCGCATCTTCGACCGCTTCCCGCACCTCACCAAGGAGCGCTCCGACCGCTTCGGCATGCTCAGCCAGCACAAGGTGCAGGCTGCATACGACGCGGGCAAGATCCAGCCCGACCTCGTGTCGGTCGCGATCAAGGGCGCCGACGGCGCCTGGGGCCTGGCCACCGAGGACGAGGGCCGTCGCCCGCAGACCACGATGGAGGACCTCGCCGCGCTGAAGACGCCGTTCCGTCCGCATGGTCGCGTCACCGCAGGCACCTCCTCACCGCTCACCGACGGCGCGACGATGTCGCTGCTGGCCGGCGGCGGCGCGGTGAAGGAGTTGGGACTCACCCCGAAGATGAAGATGGTCTCGTTCGCCTTCGCCGGCGTCCAGCCCGAGATCATGGGCATCGGCCCGATCCCGTCGACCGAGAAGGCGCTGAAGAAGGCCGGTCTCGACATCTCCGACATCGGACTGTTCGAACTGAACGAGGCGTTCGCGATCCAGGTCATCTCGCTGCTCGATCACTTCGGCATCGCCGACGACGACCCGCGCGTCAACCAGTGGGGCGGTGCGATCGCGCTCGGACACCCGCTCGCGGCATCCGGAGTCCGACTGATGATCCAGCTCGCCGCGCAGTTCGCGGAGCGACCCGACGTGCGCTACGGCCTCACGGCCATGTGCGTCGGCCTCGGCCAGGGCGGGTCGGTCATCTGGGAGAACCCGTTCTACGACGGCAAGAAGAGGAAGTGACCGCGATGGCCCACACGATCAACGAGCAGTACGCCGACGTCGATTTCACGCCGCTCTCCGTCCTCGCCGAGGGCGAGGTCGTCACGCACTCCCCCGTTCGCGACATCCGTCTCGCCTCGGGCAAGGTGCTCGCCCTCATCACCCTCGACAACGGTCGCGACCACACCCGGCCGAACACGCTGGGTCCCGCCACGCTCATCGAGCTGGGCGAGACGCTCGAGACGCTGAAGGCGCGCGCGGTCGCCGGCGAGATCCAGGCGGTCGGCATCACCGGCAAGCAGTACATCCTCGCCGCCGGCGCCGACCTCTCCGACATCAGCCGGGTGGGATCCAAGGACAACGCACGCCTGATCGCGCAACTCGGGCACAAGGTGCTCGGCTCGCTGTCCGAGCTCGGCGTGCCGTCGTTCGCGTTCGTCAACGGGCTCGCGCTCGGCGGCGGCATGGAGATCGCGTTGAACTCCACCTACCGTACGGTCGATGCATCCGCCGCGGCGCTCGCGCTGCCCGAGGTCTTCCTCGGTCTCATCCCCGGCTGGGGCGGCGCCTACCTCGTGCCGAACCTCATCGGCATCGAGAAGGCCCTCGAGGTGGTCGTCTCCAACCCGCTCAAGCAGAACCGCATGCTCAAGCCGCAGCAGGCGTTCGAGCTGGGTCTGATGGATGCCATCTTCCCCGCCTCCACGTTCCTCGAGAGTTCGCTGGCCTGGGCCGACGCGGTGCTCGGCGGCATGAAGGTCGAGCGCAGGAACGAGCCGGGCAAGATCGAGCGCACGGTCAAGTGGCCGATCGCGATCAAGATGGCCCGTGGCATGCTCGAGTCGAAGATCGGCACGATGCCCCGCTCGCCCTACGTCGCCCTCGACCTGCTCGACAAGGCGAAGAGCGGCACCAAGGCCGAGGGCTTCGCCCGTGAGGACGAACCTCTGGCCGATCTCGTCGCCGGTGATCAGTTCGCCGCGTCGATGTACGCCTTCGACCTCGTGCAGAAGCGCGCCAAGCGCCCTGTCGGCGCTCCCGACAAGACCCTCGCGAAGAAGGTCACCAAGGTCGGCATCATCGGTGCGGGTCTGATGGCCAGCCAGTTCGCGCTGCTGTTCGTGCGCAGGCTGCAGGTGCCGGTGCTGATCACCGACCTCGACCAGGCACGCGTCGACAAGGGCGTGGCGTACATCCACGACGAGATCGGCAAGCTCGAGCAGAAGGGCCGCCTCGACGGCGACACCGCCAACAAGCTGCGCTCGCTCGTCACCGGCACGACCGACAAGAGCCAGTACGCTGACTGCGACTTCGTGATCGAGGCCGTGTTCGAGGAGGTCGGCGTCAAGCAGCAGGTGTTCGGCGAGATCGAGAAGATCATCGCCGACGACGCCATCCTCGCGACGAACACCTCATCGCTGTCGGTCGAGGAGATCGGCGCGACGCTCGCTCACCCCGAGCGTCTGGTCGGCTTCCACTTCTTCAACCCGGTCGCGGTCATGCCGCTGATCGAGATCGTGAAGACGCCGCACACAGCAGAGGCCGCACTGTCGACGGCGTTCGTCGTCGCGAAGGGCCTGGGCAAGAACGCCGTCCTGACCGCGGATGCTCCCGGCTTCGTCGTGAACCGCCTGCTCGCGAAGGTCATGGGCGAGGCGGCACGCGCGGTCTACGAGGGCACTCCCATCGCCGATGTCGAGCGTGCCTTCGGACCGCTCGGCCTGCCGATGGGACCGTTCCAGCTGATCGACCTGGTCGGCTGGAAGGTCGCGGCCCATGTGCAGGACACCATGGTGCGCCACTTCCCCGACCGCTTCTACGCCAACGAGAACTTCCACGCTCTCGCCGAGCTGGATGCCGTCGTCGAGAAGGACAAGGGCGGGCGGGTCACCGGCTGGACCAAGAACGCCGAGAAGGCGCTCAAGGGTCAGGTCGGCAGCTTCCCGGCATCCGCCGACACCATCCTGCAGCGCGTGCAGGACGGCCTGGCGCAGGAGATCCGCCTCATGCTGGACGAAGGCGTCGTTCCCGAGGTGGAGGACATCGACCTCTGCCTGATCCTCGGCGCCGGCTGGCCGTTCATCGACGGCGGCGCATCGCCGTACCTCGATCGCGAAGGGGCATCGGAGCGGGTCTTCGGAGCCACGTTCCACAACCCGCCGATCCGCGGGATCGCGCACCGCTGACGCTGGGTCAGACAGGGGTCGCACCTTCGGGTGCGACCCCTGTGTCGTCTCCTCGAGTGGTGCGGTCAGCCGGCCTGAACGGGCCGCCGATCCTCGTCGCCGAGACTCGGCCAGTGGGCGAACGCCCGCTCCGCGATCGCGGTGATCGTCAGCGACGGGTTCACGCCGGGATTCGCCGGCACGGCCGCCCCGTCGACGACGTGCAGGCCGGGATGCCCCCAGACGCGGTTCCACGGGTCCACCACGCCGCGGTCGGGCGAGTCGCTGATCACCGCACCGCCGAGGAAGTGCGCGGTCAGCGGGATGCCGAACACCTCCGGCCATGATCCGCGCGGTTCGGTTCGCACACCGGTCTCCTGCTGCATCCGCCCTGCGATGGCCGCGACGGCCCGATGCGCCTGCGGCAGGTGCGACGGGTTCGGCGCGCCGTGTCCTTGCCGGCTGGTCAGCACGTCGCGGCCGAACCGGCGGCGCAGCGCCAGGGTGAGCGAGTTGTCGGCGGTCTGCATGACCAGGGCGATGATGCCGCGCTCGCTCCACCGGTGCAGGCTGGCGAGGCGGAGCTGGCGGATCGGATGCCGGAAAAGTGCGCCGAGCAGCAGCCCGATCCTCTTGCCGAAGGAGCGGTCTCCGGGGACGAGGACCGTCGCGAGGGCACCCATCAGGTTCGAGCCGGGACCGTAGCGCACGTTCTCGACGTGCGTGCGCTCGTCGACGTGGAACGAGGTGGTGATGGCCACGCCACGGGCGTAGCCCGCGGCATCCGGCACCCTGGTCGCCACCGCGCCGTCCAGGGCCTCTGAATTGGTGCGGGTGAGCCGGCCGACGGCATCCGAGATGCGCGGCAGCGCCGACGACGCCCGCATGCGGTGCAGCAGCTGCTGCGTGCCCCACGTACCGGCCGCCAGCACCACCTGCTCGGCGCGGACGGTCTGCCGCCTACGGCGCAGCCACGCGCCCGAGCGCTCGGTGGTGACGAGAAAGCCGCCGCGCGGATCCTCGCGCACCTCGACGACGGTGCGCAGGGCTTCGATCCGCGCACCGCGCCGTTCGGCGAGGGCGAGGTAGTTCTTCGCGAGAGTGTTCTTCGCGCCGACCCGGCAGCCGATCATGCAGTTGCCGCACAGCGTGCATCCGGTGCGATCCGGCCCCTCCCCGTCGAAGAACGGATCCGGCACCCGCAGCCCCGGCGTGCCCAGGAAGACCCCCACCGGGGCGTGTCGGAACGTGCCGCCGACGCCGAGATCCTGAGCCGCACCGGCCATGATCCGCTCGACCGGGCCGGTGTGCGGGTACTTCTCGACGACACCCAGCATGCGCTTCGCCGTCGTGTAGTGCGGGGCGAGCTCGCTCTGCCAGTCGGTGCCCGCGGGCCAGTTCCGGTCGGTGAAGAACGTCTGCGGCGGCTCGTAGAGGGTGTTCGCGTAGTTCAGAGACCCGCCTCCGATGCCCGCGCCGGCGAGGATCATGACATGCGGGAGGCGATGGATGCGCTGCACGCCGAAGCATCCGAGCCGCGGCGCCCACAGGTAGCGACGCACATCCCACGATGTCTTCGCGAAGTCGTCGTCTTCGAACCGTCGACCGGATTCGAACACCCGCACCCGATATCCCTTCTCGGACAGGCGCAGGGCAGCGACGGATCCGCCGAAGCCCGATCCCACGATCACGACGTCCTCGTCGTACGACATGTGCTCAGTCCCTCGGAATCATCATGGTGACGGCGGCCGGTCGGACGCCGATGAGGCATTCCTCCGCGCCGACGCGCTCACCGTCGGCGTAGACGACCAGGTCAGGGGCCGAGACCCGCACCGAGGTGGCCTGCAGGTGCCGCACCTCGGGTCGCCCCAGATGGCTGCCGCGCAGCAGCAGCGGGAAGAGGCGGATCAGCCGGGTGCGGCTGAGCGGCGCGACGTGCACGACGTCGAGTCGTCCGTCATCCGCCTGGGCGTCGGCGCAGATCGGCATCCCGCCACCGTAGCTGCGAGTGTTGCCGACGGCCAGCAGAGTGCCGGGCTGCACCTGATCGTCGTCTCCGTCGACCGAGATCCGGAACACCGTCGGACGCAGCCGCACGAGCTCGACGATGAGCGCCAGGTAGTAGCGCAGTCGGCCGCTCGGACGACGCAGCGTGTTCGTGCGCTCACTCACCTTCGCATCGAACCCGAGTGCTGCCACGGTGAGGAACACCCGCTTCGCGCCCTGGGATTCGATCGTGCCGAGGTCGATGGTGCGGACCACCCCGTGCAGCGCGGCGAGGGCGGCCTTCCGCGGGTCGTCCGTGGGGATGCCGAGCGCCCGGGCGAGGTCGTTCCCGGTGCCCGCCGGCACGAGCGTGACCGGATGCCCGTTCTCGATGAGCACGTCGATGATCCCGGTCAGGGTGCCGTCGCCGCCGACGACGACGATCCCGTCGGGCGCTGCGCGCACCGCCCCGCGTGCGAGGGATCGGGTCTGCTCGGCCGATCGTCCCGTGAGGACGCTCACCTCGGCGCCGGCCGCTCGCAGTGCTCTCTCGGCATCGGCACCGACGCGTGCCCCGTGACCCTTGCCCGCCTGAGGGTTGACGATGACGACGAGGCGCACGCGCTCATTCACGGAGCGGTTCCTCGGGAAGCAGCGCATTCGGGTTCATGACGCCCTGCGGGTCGAGTTCACGTTTGACCGCGCGAAGGATGCGGATGCCCGTTTCGCCGATCTCCTGCGGCAGCCAGGCGGCGTGATCGCGACCGATCGCGTGGTGATGGGTGATGGTGCCGCCCGATGCCATGATCGCGTCGCCCACTCGCCGTTTCACGGCGTCCCAGGTGCCCAGCTGGTCACCTCTGACCCCGGCGAGCACGGTGAAGTACAGCGAGGCGCCCGTCGGGTAGAGGTGCGAGATGTGGCACATCACGAAGCTTCTCGCACCGGCATCGGTGAACCCGTCCTTGAGAGCCGAGGTCACCGCGGCACGCAGCCGGTGCAGATTCGCCCAGGTGGTGGCCGTCTCGAGCGTCTCGCAGAAGACGCCCGCATCGAGCAGCGCGTCGCGCAGGTAGGGCCCCTCGAAGCGGGTTCTCGCCCACTCCTCGGCGGCGCTCTGCCCCGTGCTCGTGCCGCCTGCGGCGGCGATCAGCTCGGCTGTGCGCGCCCGCCTGTGCTCGGCATCCTCGCCTTCGAACACGGTCACCGCGCTCGCCCCCTTCGCGAGCACCTTGCCGATGCGTCCCACCTGGGCCAGGCTCACACCGGTCTCGGCCTCATCGGAGAGGCGGATGACGGTGGGCGTGCCGCCGCGCTGCACGACCTCGCGCAGGGCGTTCGCGCCGGTGGTGAAGTCGGGGAACGTCCAAGACTCGACGATGCGATCTCTCGGTGTCGGATGCACGCGCACGCGCACCTCGGTGATCACCCCGAAGGCCCCCTCCGAGCCGAGCAGCAGTCGAGTGAGGTCCGGGCCGGCCGCCGACCCGGGGGCGCGGCCGAGATCGAGATCACCGGTCGGCGTCGCCATGCGCAGTCCGGTGACCATGGTGTCGAATCGGCCGTACCCTGCGGAGTTCTGGCCGGACGATCGCGCAGCCGCGAATCCCCCGATGCTCGCGTAGCGGAAGCTCTGCGGATAGTGCCCGAGCTCGAGGCCGTGCTCTGCGAGCAGACGCTCCGCCTCGGGGCCGCGCGTGCCGGCGAGAAGCACCGCTTCGCCGCTGACCGCGTCGAGGTGAACCAAACCGCTGAGCCGCGCGAGATCCAGTGCGATCACGGCGTGGTGGCGGCCGGTGTCCGGGTCGACGCCGCCGACCACGCTCGTCCCGCCGCCGAACGGCACGACCGCGATGCCCCGCTCGTGCGCGACCTGCAGCACCGCGGCGACGTCCAGGTGCGTCGCGGGACGCACGACCGCGTCAGGCACCTGCTGGCGAGAGGCGCGCCGGTGCAGCAGGTCGGGCGTGGATCTTCCGCCGGATCGCCGCACCCGGGACTCGGCGTCGGTGCGGACCTCGCTGTCGCCGACGACACCGGCCAGAGCCGCGAGGTCGGCGCCGGAGAGGCGGGGGGACGCCACCTCCACCGCGTCGAGCTGTGGCGCAGGCTCCGGCCGTGGCACCCGTCCCAGCAGCAGAGGCAGCAGCGCGCGCACCGCACGGGGCAGCCCGATGGCACCGTCGGGGTCGCCCCACCCGTTCCAGCGCATCTCGGGCGGCTCGACAGCGGTGTCGCTCGTGGACCTCATGCGTTACAGTGTGACAGATCATGGAAGATCGTCAACTGCTGATGGCCGCGGGGCACCCGGATGACTGGGACGCCATGCAGCATCGCATCCTCGACGCCGCTGAGCGACTGATCGCACAGCGCGGCGTGCGGGGGCTCGCGATCGCCGAACTCGCGCGCACCGCCGGGATCAGCCGTCCCACCGTCTATCGCAGCTGGGCCAGCGCCGACGGGGTGGTGCGCTCGACGCTGCTGCGGCGCATGCTTCGCCTTCTCGACGGCATCCCTGTCGCCGCAGACCGCCCCTCCCTTGTCGCAGCCGTGCAGGAGCTCACCCGCGCATTCCGATCCGACGCCCTGTACGCCGCACTGCTCGAGCGCGAGCCGGAGATCTTCACGCGGTACACCCTGCACCGGTTCGGAGCGAGCCAGCGCGCCATCCTCGGCTGGCTCTCGGCATCCGTCTCCGCCGCGCAGACGGCCGGATCCGTGCGACACGGCGATCCGGCGCACATCGCCGTGATGCTCCTGGTCATGACGCAGTCCGCGATCCTGTCGCACGGCACCGTCGCCGATCTCATCAGCGATGACGCCTGGGACGACGAGCTGCGCGCCGCCGTCGACGGGATGCTGCGGCCATGAGAGCACCGGCTGCGGCTCTGAACGCGTCTCGACGGCGAGTCGAACTCACCGCGGCTGCCGAGACCACGGCCGATGTGCTCGTGGTCGGCGGGGGCATCACCGGGGCGGGCGCCGCGCTCGACGCTGCCGCGCGAGGGCTGAGCGTCGTGCTGATCGAGGCGCAGGATCTCGCCTTCGGCACCAGCCGGTTCAGCTCGAAGCTCGTGCACGGCGGTCTGCGGTACCTCGCGACCGGCGACATCGCGACGGCCCGGGAGAGCGCGATGGAGCGCCACCTGCTGATGACCGCCATCGCACCGCACCTCATCCACCCGCTCCCCCAGCTGCTGCCGTTCGCCCCCGGCATCGACATCCGGCAGCGCGGCGCAGGCGCCGCGGGAATGGCGATCGGAGACGCGCTGCGCCGTCACGCGCACACACCGCGCACCGTGCTGCCGGCGCCGCACGCCGTGTCCGCCCGCGGGGCCCGCCGCCTCGTGCCGGCGCTGGCACCGGATCGGCTTCGCGGCGGCATGGTCGGGTACGACGGACAGCTCGACGACGATGCTCGCCTCGTCGTCACCGTGGCGCGCACCGCGGCCGCGCTCGGCGCGAAGATCCTCACCCGGGTGCGCGCCCACACGCTGCACGCGCACGCGGCCGACGCCGAGGACCTGCTCACAGGAGAGAGTCTGCACCTGCGTGCTCGCGCCGTGATCAACGCCACCGGTGTCTGGGCGGGCTCACTCGATGACGCGATCCGGGTGCGACCCAGCCGCGGCACGCACATCGTGCTCGACGCCGCCGATCTGGGGCATCCCACCGCCGCCCTCGCCATCCCGCACCCCGGCTCGGTCAGCCGCTACGTGTTCGCTCTGCCCCAGGCGGACGGACTCGTGTACGCGGGGCTGACCGACGAGGACGCCCCCGGTGCGGTACCCGATGTCGCCGAGCCGACCGACGCCGAGATCACCTTCCTGCTCGACACGCTGAACCGCGTGCTCGACGCGCCCCTGCCGCGGGAACGGGTGCTGGGGGCGTTCGCGGGTCTTCGTCCGCTGGTCGACAGCGGGGATGCCGCCACCGCCGACATCTCCCGTCGGCATCTCGTGAGCGAGTCGGGCGACGGCTTCGTGAGCGTGCTCGGCGGAAAGCTGACCACCTACCGACGTATGGCCGAGGATGCCGTCGACCTGGCGGTCCAAGTGGGCCGGCTCGATGCCGCCGCGTGCCGCACCGCGTCCCTGAGACTCGTGCCGCTGCCTGAGCGTCTCCCCCAGCGGCCCCTCGTCGACGGCGTGACGGCGACCGAGCAGGACGTCGTCGATGCCGTGCGGGAGGAGGGCGCTCTCAGCGCCGATGACGTGCTCGAGCGCCGGCTGCGCGTCGGACTCGTGCCGTCGCGGCGCGCGGCGCTGCTGTCCCAGGTCACCGAGATCGTGGAGCGGACGCTCGCAGAGCTCAGCGCTTCTGGATGAGTGAGACGTCGATGGCCTCGGTCTGCCCGGGAGCCTTCGCCACCGGGATGCGTGTCCCGCCCACCTGCGCGACGATGTCGGCCGCGATCTTGTCGATCGTCAGCCCGGCATCCTCGAGGATCTGCTCGCGGGACGCGTGGTCGAGGAACTCGTCCGGCAGTCCCAGCTCGTCCACCCCGGTGTCGATGCCGGCTTCCCGGAGCACCTGGCGCACGCGCGTGCCGATGCCCCCGACCCGGATGCCATCCTCCAGGGTGATCACGAGACGGTGCCGAGCGGCCAGCGACACGACCGCGGGCTGCACGGGCACCGCCCAGCGCGGGTCGATCACGGTGACGCCGATCCCGCGGTCGCGCAGCCGCTCGGAGATCTTCACGGCGATCTCGGCGAACGAGCCGATCGCGACGATCAGCACGTCCTCCTCGTCGCCGCGGGCGAGCACGTCGGTGCCGTCGGCGAGGCGCTCGATGGCAGTGATCGGGTCGGGCACGTCGCCCTTGGGATAGCGGATCACCGTGGGCGCGTCATCGACGGCGACGGCTTCCGCGAGGCACTCGCTCAGGCGCACTGCGTCGCGCGGGGCGGCGACCCGGATGCCCGGCACCATCTGCAGCATCGCCAGATCCCACACACCGTTGTGGCTCGGCCCGTCCGGGCCGGTCACGCCGGCACGGTCGAGCACGAACGTGACTCCGGCGCGGTGCAGCGCGACATCCATCAGCACCTGGTCGAAGGCGCGGTTCATGAACGTGGCGTAGATCGCCACCACGGGATGCAGACCGCCGAACGCGAGCCCCGCGGCGGACGCCACGGCATGCTGCTCGGCGATGCCGACGTCGTACACCCGATCGGGGAAGCGCTCGGCGAAGGCGGCGAGGCCGGTCGGACGCAGCATCGCGGCGGTCATCGCGATGACCTTGTCGTCGCGACCGCCGATCTCCACGAGCGCGTCCGAGAACACAGAGGTCCACGACGTGCCGGACGATGACGACAGCGCACCGCCGGTCTTCGGATCGATGCGTCCGACGGCGTGGAACTGGTCGGCCACGTCGTCGAGGGCGGGCTGGTATCCGCGGCCCTTCTCGGTGATCGCGTGCACGATGACCGGGGCGCCGTACTCCTTGGCGAAGCGCAGCGTCTCGATGAGTGCGTCGACGTCGTGGCCGTCCACGGGACCCAGGTACTTGATGTCGAGGTTGGAATACAGCGCCACGTTGTTCGTGAATCGCGAGAGGAAGCCGTGCGTTCCACCGCGCACGCCGCGGAACACCGCGCGCCCGAGCGGACCGAAGGCGCGGAACAGCCGGTCGGACTTGCGGTGCATCTCGCGGTACACGCCCGCGGTGCGCACGCGGTTCAGATAGCGGGACATTCCGCCGATCGTCGGCGCGTAGGAGCGGCCGTTGTCGTTCACGACGATGACGAGGTTGCGTTCGTTGTCGTCGCTGATGTTGTTCAGCGCCTCCCAGGTCATCCCGCCGGTGAGCGCGCCGTCGCCGACGACAGCCACGACATGCCGATCAGCCCGTCCCGTCGCGGTGAGGGCCCGCGAGATGCCGTCCGCCCAGCTCAGCGAGCTCGATGCGTGCGAGGACTCGACGACGTCGTGCACGCTCTCCGAACGCTGCGGGTATCCGGCGAGCCCGCCGCGGGAGCGGAGGCTCGAGAAGTCCTGACGTCCGGTGAGCAGCTTGTGCACGTACGACTGGTGACCGGTGTCGAAGATGATCGGGTCATCGGGCGAGGAGAACACCCGGTGCAGGGCGATGGTGAGCTCGACGACGCCGAGGTTCGGCCCGAGGTGACCGCCGGTGCGAGCGACGTTCTCGACGAGGAATGCCCGGATCTCGGCCGCCAGCTCGACCATTTCCCCGCTGGAGAGTCGATCGAGATCTCGGGGGCCGGTGATGCTCGGCAGGATCGGCATGGACACCCTTCCGCGACGTTGATCGCCCGCCGGGGACGGCGCGCGCATCCGGATATTCTATCTCGGGTAGAGCCACCGGCCCCGGATGCCGACGCATCCGAGCCCGTCGGGGATACGACAGGGGCCCGGATGCCGAAGCATCCGGGCCCCTGTCGGCTCGCGTCAGAGCAGCGAACGCAGCACGTACTGCAGGATGCCGCCATTGCGGTAGTAGTCGGCCTCACCGGGTGTGTCGATGCGGACGACCGCGTCGAAGGTGATGGGCTCGCGGCCCTCTGCCGAGAACTCGCTCGGCGTGGCCGTCACCTTGACCGTCTTCGGCGTGGTGCCCTCATTGAGGGCGGTCAGGCCCTCGATCGAGATGACCTCGGTGCCGTCGAGCCCGAGGGACTCCCAGGTCTCGCCCGCCGGGAACTGCAGCGGGACGACGCCCATGCCGATGAGGTTGGAGCGGTGGATGCGCTCGAAGCTCTCGGTGATGACCGCCTTGACGCCCAGCAGGTTGGTGCCCTTGGCCGCCCAGTCGCGCGACGATCCCGAGCCGTACTCCTTACCGCCGAAGATCACCAGCGGGGTGCCCTGATCCTGGTAGTTCTGCGACGCGTCGTAGATGTACGCCTGCGGACCGCCCTCCTGCGTGAAGTCGCGGGTGAAGCCACCCTCGATCTGCTGACCGTCGTTGACGGCCTTGACGAGCGCGTTCTTCAGGCGGATGTTCGCGAACGTGCCGCGGATCATCACCTCGTGGTTGCCTCGGCGCGATCCGTAGGAGTTGAAGTCGCGCTGCTCGACACCGTGCTCGGTGAGGTACTGCGCGGCCGGGGTGCCCGCCTTGATGTTTCCTGCCGGCGAGATGTGGTCGGTGGTGACCGAGTCGCCCAGCGTCGCCAGCACGCGAGCGCCGGTGATGTCGGTGACCGGTGCCGGGGTCAGCTCCATGCCGTCGAAGTAGGGCGCCTTGCGCACGTAGGTCGACGCGTCGTCCCACTCGAAGATCGGACCGGTCGGCGTCGGCAGGTTCTTCCAGCGCTCGTCACCGTCGAACACGGTGGCGTACTGCTTGATGAACTGGTCGCGCGAGATCGACGAGTCGATGATCTCCTGCACCTCTTCGGGGGCCGGCCAGATGTCCTTCAGGAAGACGTCGTTGCCGGCCTCGTCCTTGCCGAGCGGATCGGTCTCGAAGTCGAAGTGCATCGAACCGGCGATCGCGTACGCGACGACCAGCGGCGGGCTTGCGAGGTAGTTCATCTTCACGTCGGGGCTGATGCGACCCTCGAAGTTGCGGTTGCCCGAGAGCACCGCGGTCACCGCGAGGTCGTGCTCGTTGATCGCCTCGGACACCTCTTCGATCAGCGGTCCGGAGTTGCCGATGCAGATCGTGCAGCCGTAGCCGACGGTGTAGAAGCCGAGGCCCTCGAGGTCCTTGTCGAGGCCGGACTTCTCGTAGTAGTCGGTGACGACCTTCGAGCCGGGGCCGAGGGTGGTCTTGACCCACGGCTTCTGCGTGAGTCCCTTCTCACGCGCCTTGCGGGCGAGAAGACCGGCGGCGATCATCACCGACGGGTTCGACGTGTTGGTGCACGAGGTGATCGCGGCGAGCGTCACGGCACCGTTGTCGAGGATGTACTTCTGCCCGTCGGGCGTGGTGACGGGCACCGGGCGCGAGACGTTCGCCGGCGCGCCGCTGTTGATGTGCACCGGGCGCGTGGTCGGCGACTCCTCACCGGGCACCTGACCGGGGTCGGATGCCGGGAACGAGTGCTTCGACTCGAGGTCGACGATGTCGTCGCTGGTGGTCGCTTCCGCGTAGTTGACGATGTCCTGCTCGAACTGCTGTTTCGCCTCGGACAGCAGGATCCTGTCCTGCGGACGCTTGGGTCCGGCGATCGAGGGGACGACCGTCGACAGGTCGAGCTCCATGTACTCCGAGTACGAGGGCTCCTTGTCGACGTCGTGCCACAGGCCCTGAGCCTTGGCATACTGCTCCACCAGGTCGACGGCGTGGTCGTCGCGGCCGGTGAGACGCAGGTAGTCGAGGGTCACGTCGTCGATGGGGAACATCGCAGCGGTCGACCCGAACTCGGGAGACATGTTGCCGATCGTGGCCCGGTTCGCGAGCGGGACGGATGCGACGCCGGCGCCGTAGAACTCGACGAACTTGCCGACCACGCCGTGCTGGCGGAGCATGTCGGTGATCGTCAGCACCACATCGGTGGCGGTGACCCCGGCCGGGATCTCACCGGTCAGCTTGAAGCCGACGACCCGCGGGATGAGCATCGACACGGGCTGACCGAGCATCGCGGCCTCGGCCTCGATGCCGCCGACGCCCCAGCCGAGCACGCCCAGGCCGTTGACCATCGTGGTGTGCGAGTCGGTGCCGACACAGGTGTCGGGGTACGCGCGCAGCACGCCGTCGACGGTGCGGTCGTAGATGACCTTGGCCAGGTGCTCGATGTTCACCTGGTGCACGATGCCCGTCCCCGGGGGCACGACCTTGAAGTCGTCGAACGCCGTCTGGCCCCAGCGCAGGAACTGGTACCGCTCGCCGTTGCGCTGGTACTCGATCTCGACGTTGCGCTCGATCGCGTCCGGACGCCCGAACAGGTCGGCGATCACGGAGTGGTCGATCACCATCTCCGCGGGAGAGAGCGGGTTGATGCGGTTCGGGTCGCCGCCGAGCGCGGTGACTGCCTCGCGCATGGTGGCGAGGTCGACGATGCAGGGGACACCCGTGAAGTCCTGCATGACCACGCGCGCGGGCGTGAACTGGATCTCGGTGTCGGGCTCCGCGGCGGGGTCCCACGATCCGAGCGCCTCGATCTGCGCCTTCGTGACGTTGGCGCCGTCCTCCGTGCGCAACTGGTTCTCGAGGAGCACCTTCAGAGCGAAGGGGAGCTTCTCGTTCCCCGGCACCGTATCGATGCGGAAGATCTCGTAGTCGGTGCTGCCGACTGTCAGGGTGCTCTTGGCACCGAAGCTGTTCACCGTGGACACGAATCCGTCTCCTTCTGATCGGATGGGAGCGACAGGCGCTTCCATCTTGCTCGCCGAATGATCGCCACGGCTAGCAAGGTTGTCCTTACCAGTCTGCGTCGGACGACCGCGCGACGGAATGAGCAATTTATCTTGACGTCAAGATAAATCTACCAGAACGGACGACGGTCGGCTGCTACTCGGCGCGTCGATAGAGCGCGCGGACGACGAGCCACGTCACGGCGACCATGGGCGCGAAGAGAGGCAGGCCCATGACCAGCTTGAGCGTGCCCAGCAGGGTCACCTGATCCGTGAGGTAGAGCGGCAGCTGGACCGACAGTCGCAGCAGGAACAGCACGCCCCAGGCCAGCCCCAGCCAGAAGAACGCGCGGCGCTTGCGGCGGTCACCGCGCCACGCGGTGCCCTCGCCCATCAGGAAGCCCACCGCGAGTCCGATGACCGACCAGCCGACCAGGGCGGCGACGACCATCACCGTGCCGTAGACCGCGTTCGTGATCAGACCTGGCACGAAGTTGTCGGCCCCGCGTCCCGTCCACAGCGCCAGACCTGCCGCTGCGCCCGCGGCCACCAGGCCTCCGAACGCCGCGGCGGGTGGCGACTTCTGCACGAGGCGGAGGGTCGTGAACACGGCGGCGAGCCCGACCGACACGCCGAGGGAGAGCGTCAGGGGTTCCGGGCGCAGAGTGAACAGGATCACGAACGCGAGGCTGGGCAGCACCGACTCGACGATCCCGCGCCAGCCGCCCATCGCACTCCACACGATCCGGTGGGCGCTCTCATCGGTCTCCGTGCTGAGTCCAGCCCGGCGCGCGGCGCCGCCGAGAGCGGCACCGATCACGTCCGCCGTCGTCGGGTCGGCGGAGCCGACCGGCTCGGATGACGGATGCCCGGGGGCGGGCGTGTCGTCCCGGTCGTCGGCCGGTGTCACGCCGATCCCGGCGTGGAGGGCATCTTCAGCGGGATCAGGTCGCGCGGCGGCATCGGCGTGGCGCCCCGCACGACGACGATCGAGCGGAACAGGTCCTCGACCTGCTCGGCCGCGGCGGGGTCGGACGCAGCGTCGCCGCCGATGACTCCGCGCAGGAACCAACGCGGGCCGTCGACGCCGACGAATCTCGCCAGTCGCATGCCGGACCCCTCCGCCGCCGTGGCAGGCACCTCGGCGAGCAGCTCCTTGCCCAGCGTGCCCTCGCGCTCCTCGACCCGCCCGCCCTGCGTGCGGATCTGGTCGCGCAGCTGCACGCGTGTCTCATCCCACAGCCCGCGCGAGCGCGGCGCGGCGAAGGGCTGCACCTGCAGCGACGAGCCGGCGTAGTCGAGGCCGACGGCCACGATCCTCTTGCTCTGCTCCTCGACCTCGAGACGCAGGTTGAGGCCCTCACGGGGCAGCACCTTGATGCCGCCGAGGTCGATGTACGGGCGCACGGGGTTCGCCTCGCTGTCGTCGAACGGGCCAGCGGTCGCCCGGTCGGCCGGTGCGGACTTCAGCGTGGGTTCGATCTCTTCAGTCATTCGCTCTTTCCCTGGGTGTAGCCGGTCGACCCGAATCCGCCGTCACCGCGGACACTGTCGGGCAGGTCGTCGACGGGTTCGAAACGAGCCTGCACGACGGGCATCACGATGAGCTGCGCGATGCGATCGCCGACCGCCACATCGTACGCTTCCCTGCTGTCGGTGTTCAGCAGGCTGACCCTGATCTCGCCCCGGTAGCCGGCGTCGACGGTGCCGGGCGAGTTGACCACGGTGATGCCGTGCTTGGCGGCGAGGCCGCTGCGCGGCACGACGAAGGCGGCGTACCCCTCGGGCAGCGCGATGCGCACGCCCGTGCCGATCAGCGCCCGCTCACCGGGCTCGAGCCGGACCGCCTCGGTCGACACCAGATCGGCCCCGGCATCCCCGGGGTGCGCGTAGAACGGGACGTTCGCCGAGATAATGGGGACGGCAACGGAATGAGTCACCCCATGAGGCTAATGCAGAACCTTCACCCCGATACGCGCGAGACCTACCGCGAGCGACTGGCCCCCGGCCTGGCGCTGCTGATCACCATCGCCTTCGCCGGCCCGATGGTGTCGCTCGTGCTGACACCGCTCGACGCGAGCCTCGCACTGATGGTCGGAGCGGCCGTCTCGCTCGTGCTCGTGGTCGTGAGCATCGCCCTCTCCCCCACCATCCGCGTGGTCGACGGTGTGCTGCATGCGGGGCGCGCGCACATCGACGCCGCCTGGCTGGGTGAGCCCGGCGAGTTCTCAGGCGAGGAGGCCAGAGCCCGGCGCACGCATCAGATCGCGAGAGACGGCTGGAACCTGCTGCGCGGCGGCATCGACGGCGTCGTCGTCGTGCCGGTCACCGATCCGGACGACCCGGTGAACAGCTGGACGATCTCCTCGCGCACCCCCGACCGTCTCGCGGCGGCGATTCGGACGGCGCGCGCACAGCGCGACTGAGGCGCCGGGATGCAGAACGCGCCCCGAGCCATCAGGCCGGGGCGCGTGCGTGTCGGTGATCAGGCGGCGCATTCCTTGCAGATCGGGCCGTCCGCGCCGTCGTGGTCGAGCTGCGAGCGGTGCTTCACGAGGAAGCAGCTCATGCAGGTGAACTCGTCCTGCTGCGCGGGCAGCACGACGACATCGAGCTCCAAGTCGGAGAGGTCGGCGCCGGGGAGCTCGAACCCCGTCGGGTTGTCCGAGTCCTCGACGTCGCCGGCGCCGGACTGGGTGCTCGGCACGCGCTCCTTGAGGGCTTCGATCGACTCGGAGTCGTCTTCGCTCTTGCGAGGGGCGTCGTAATCGGTTGCCATGCGGTGATTCTCCACTTCCGTGGTGTGTGTGATCTGGGGGTGGGGGGATCCGATATCGGGTGATCGGCGGGCCATAGTTTGCACGACTGCGCACCAATAAGCAAATGCCTGTCGGCTCGGTCGGGAAAACTCGCGGCACGCCCGCTGTATTCCCCGCTCGATCAGCCTGCCCATGACACCATGAATGCACACCCATCAGAGGGGCATTGGCATGGAAAACGTCACCATCGTCGGAACGGAAGCGGGAGTCCTCGTCCTCGCGACCGAATCCGGGCAGCGCTTCGCGCTCCCCATCGACGACGTCCTGCATCGAGAGGTGCGTCGAGCGACTCGCGAGGCCGAACCTGCTCCGGCGCGTCTGGCCGCGAGCCCGCGAGACATCCAGGCGCAGATCCGCGCGGGTCTGACGGCTGCCGAGGTCGCCGCCCTGCTCGGCGTGAGCGAGTCCGATGTGGCGCGCTTCGAGGGCCCCGTCCTCGCCGAACGCGAGCACATTGTCAACCAGGCTCTCGCCGTGCCGGTGCTGATCGGCAGCGAGGTGGAGCCCGATGCGCAGCCCACCTTCGGCTCCGCTGTGCGCGCCAAGCTGGCCGACCTGGCGGCGTCCGACGAGCGCTGGGCGAGCTGGAAGGACGAGGCCGGCTGGACGGTCAAGCTCGAGTTCACGGCGAACGAGGTCGCGCACGATGCACGCTGGGTGTTCGACCCACGCCGCAGTACGCTGTCGCCGATCAACGCCGACGCCACACAGCTCTCCCGGCAGGGTTCGCTTCCCGAGGGCCTCATCCCGCGCCTGCGCGCGGTCGAGGCGGAGCGCGTCTCGCCGTACAAGGACGAGAGCCGCTTCGACTCGGGCGCGTTCGGCCCGCGGCTGCTGCCCCCGCCGGAGGAAACCGAGGAGCCTCCGGTCGCCGAGCATTCCAGCGCTGCCGTTCAGGATGCCGCCGCCCGCCGCGCCCCCGATGAGCACCGCACGAGCTCTGAGACCGCCGACCTGCTCGAGGCGCTGCGCCGCCGTCGCGGCCAGCGCGAGTCCGCGCCGCTTTTCGACGGCAGCGACGACGAGGATGCGTCGCCGCTGGCGCTGTTCGACGCACTCGACGAGCCTGACGACAAGGCCGCCGAGACGAAGCCGTCCGAGACGAAACCCGAGCCGGCAGCCGAGCAGCCCAGCGGACGCCGGAAGCGCCGCAACGCGATGCCCTCCTGGGACGAGATCGTGTTCGGAGCGCGCACCGACGAGTGAGCGCAGGCACGCCCGTCAGCGCCGGAAGGCGCCGAGTCGGATGAACGGCACGCGCCACTCCTCCGGTGTCAGTGCGCCGTGCTGGCCCACCATGCCGCGCCCGCGCTGGTCGTCGGCCTCGGCGTCGTAGAGCGCGACATTGCCTCGTGCGATCACCAGCAGGTCGCCGATGCGCTCGCGCACGGCATCCGACTCCACCGGTCCGAACAGGCCGGCATCGATCGCCTCAGTGCGGCCGACCACGTCGGCCGCCCCTTCCAGGTCCCGTCGCCAGCGCGAGAGCACACCTGCCTGGTCGGCGTCAGGCTCGGCGTAGACGTGCAGCATCCGCGGCTCGCCACCGATGTGCCGGATGCCGTCGTGCCAGCCGCCCGCGGCGTCCAGGACGAGCTGACGGTGGTGCGGCACGTCGATCATGCCGTGATCGGCGGTGACCAGCACCCCCACCCCGTCGGGAATCCGCCGCGAGAGCGCGGCATCGACGTCCTCCAGGGCGGCGACCCACTCGGCCGAGTCGACGCCGTGGCGATGGCCCGCCTTGTCGACCTCCGGCAGGTAGCAGTACACGAGGGCCCCGTCGTGGGCATCCGCGAGCTCCCAGGCCAGCTCCACACGCTCGGCCGCGCCGCGCGCCGACCGGAAGTCCGCGCCGCGCAGCGTCGCCCCGGAGAATCCGCTGCCGGCGTAGGCCGGGATGCCGACGGCGAACACCGGATGCCCGGCCACCGCGGCCTGCTCGAACACCGTCGGGCTGCTCTGCCACTGCACGGGGTCGGCGCCTGCGGCCTCCCACCCGCTGAGCAGGTTCACCAGCACGTCCGACTCGGGATCGCGCACGCGGTATCCGACCAGGCCGTGCGTTCCGGGAGGCACCCCTGTGAGCAGACTTGTCAGCGCGGCTGCCGTCGTGGTGGGGAACACGGATCCCGCGACGTCCTTCTTCGCCATGGCCGACGACAGCGTGCGCGCGTGTCCGGCGTGCGTGCGCAGTGCCGACGCGCCCAGTCCGTCCACGACCACCAGCACGACAGACCGCACCGCGCGAAGGTCGGCGGTACCGCCGCGCAGCGAGGCGAGCAGCTGTGGCGCCACCCCGCTGATGCTCCGCGTCGAATCAAGGCTGGTCGGTAGGATGAGAGGCATCCGGGTCAGTCTCGCACAGGTGGCCCGACGCGCCGCGCCCGAGCGCCGTCGCGAGTCCGCACCGAGCGACCTGCAGGAAGTCCATGCCAAAGCCCTCGTCATCCGAGCCCGTTCAGGAGCGCATCCAGGACATCGACCTGTCGCAGGAGATGCAGGGCTCGTTCCTCGAGTACGCGTACTCGGTGATCTACTCCCGCGCACTGCCCGACGCGCGCGACGGTCTGAAGCCCGTGCAGCGGCGCATCCTTTATCAGATGGCCGAAATGGGGCTGCGTCCCGATCGCGGGCACGTCAAGAGCGCCCGTGTCGTGGGCGAGGTGATGGGAAAGCTGCACCCGCACGGCGACTCCGCCATCTACGACGCTCTGGTGCGCCTCGCCCAGGACTTCGCGCTGCGCGTGCCCCTGGTCGACGGGCACGGCAACTTCGGTTCGCTCGATGACGGACCGGCGGCGTCCCGATACACCGAGGCGCGTCTGGCGGCATCCGCTCTGGCGATGACCGAGAACCTCGACGAAGACGTCGTCGACTTCGTGCCCAACTACGACGGCCAGTTCCAGCAGCCCGCCGTGCTCTCGGCGGCATTCCCCAACCTGCTCGTCAACGGCGCGAGCGGCATCGCCGTCGGCATGGCGACGAACATGGCGCCGCACAACCTCATCGAGGTCGTCGCGGCGGCCACCCACCTGCTCGAGAACCCCGAGGCGACCACCGCCGAGCTGATGGAGTTCGTGCCCGGCCCCGACTTCCCGTCCGGCGGGATACTGATGGGCCTCGACGGGGTCAGGGACGCGTACGAGTCGGGCCGTGGGGCCTTCCGACTGCGCGCGAAGACCTCGATCGAACCGCTGGGGCCGCGCAAGACCGGCATCGTCATCACCGAGCTGCCTTACCAGGTCGGGCCCGAGCGCGTCATCGAGAAGCTCAAGGACGCGGTCACCGCGAAGAAGCTGCAGGGCATCAGCGATGTGCAGGACCTGACCGATCGCAAGAACGGCCTGCGGCTGGTCGTCACCGTCAAGACCGGTTTCGACCCGGCCGCGGTGCTCGAGCAGCTGTTCCGCTTCACCCCGCTCGAGGAGTCGTTCTCGATCAACAACGTCGCGCTGGTCGACGGTCAGCCGCGCACCCTCGGCCTCAAGGAGCTGCTGCGGGTGTACCTGCAGCACCGTGTCCAGGTCGTCACGCGGCGCAGCCGATACCGCCTGGCGCGGCGTAACGAGCGGCTGCATCTCGTGCGCGGCCTGCTGCTGGCGATCCTCGACATCGACGAGGTCATCCAGGTCATCCGCTCGTCCGACGACTCCGAGACCGCACGCGCGCGCCTGCAGCAGGTGTTCGAGCTCGACGAGGTGCAGGCCGAGTACATCCTCGAGCTGCGCCTGCGCCGCCTGACGAAGTTCTCGCGTCTCGAGCTCGAGGCGGAGCGCGACAAGCTGCTCGCCGAGATCGCCGAACTCGAGACTCTGCTGGCCGATCCGGCCCTGATCCGTGCTCAGGTCGCGCGGGAGCTGGACGCCGTGGCCGACCAGTTCGGCACGCACCGGCGCACCCTGCTGCTCAACGCCGCACCGCCGAAGGCCCGCACCACGAAGTCGGCTGCGGAGCTGCAGATCGCGGACGCCCCGACGACGCTGCTGCTGTCGACGACGGGTCGTGCCGTGCGGGTCGACGTGGAACCCGGCGTCGTGATCGCGACGCCGCTGCGGCGCAGCAAGCACGACGCCATCCAGGCCCGCCTGGAGACGACCACGCGCAGTGAGATCGGCGCGGTCACGACCGCGGGACGCGTCGTGCGGTTCACGCCCCTCGACATCCCTGCCGTGCCCGCCTCGTCGGTCGGTCTCGGTGCCGGTGTGCGCATCTCCGACTACCTCGGGCTGACCGACCGCAGCGAGCGGGTCATCGCCCTCATCCGCTTCGACGACGACACCCCTGTCGCCCTGGGCACCAGGGACGGCGTGGTGAAGCGTGTCGTCCCTTCGACGCTCGCGGTGCGACCCGAGCTGGAGATCATCGGGCTGAAGCCGAATGACGTGGTCGTCGGCGCGGCGCCTGCCCCCGACGACGCGGAGCTCGTCTTCGTCACCTCGGATGCCCAGCTGCTGCACTTCACGGCGTCGAACGTGCGCCCCCAGGGGGCACCCGCCGGCGGCATGGCGGGGATGAAACTCGGTGCGAAGAGCCAGGTCATCTCGTTCACGGTGGTCGGCGCGGCAGACGACGCCGTGGTCGTGACCGTCTCGGGTGCCGAGGGAACCCTCGCGGGCGCGGACGCCGGTCGGGCGAAGGTCTCAGCGTTCGCCGAGTTCCCCGCGAAGGGCCGTGCGACCGGCGGGGTGCGGGCGCACGCGCTGCTGAAGGGCGAGGACGGTCTTCGCCTGGCCTGGGTGGGTGCGGATCCGCGCGCGGTCGGGACCGACGGCGCGGCTCGCGTTCTTCCCGAGTCCGGCGCGAAGCGTGATGGCTCGGGCCAGCCGCTGGAGGCCGTGATCGGGTCGATCGGCACCGCGATCGGCTGACCCCACGGCGGGGTTCAGGGCCCTTCGGCGGGTTCAGGGCCCAGGTGTCAGGCGTCGATGGCCTCGCGACTCAGCCGGTCGCTCGAACTCATGATGAACTCGCGGCGCGGCGCCACCTCGCTGCCCATCAGCAGCTCGAAGGTGCGCACCGCAGCATCCGCCGACTCGGCGTCCTCGATCGTCACGCGGCGCAGCAGCCGGCCGGACTTCTCCATCGTCGTGTTGGCCAGCTGATCGGCATCCATCTCCCCCAGGCCCTTGTAGCGCTGGATCGGATCCTGCCAGCGCTTGCCTGACTTCTGCAGCTTCGCGAGCAGAGCGTGCAGCTCGGCCTCGGAATAGGTGTAGATGGTCTCGTTCGGCTTCGAGCCGGGATTCATGACGATCACGCGGTGCAGCGGCGGGACGGCGGAGTACACCCGACCGGCCTCGACGAGCGGGCGCATGTAGCGGAAGAACAGGGTGAGCAGCAGGGTCCGGATGTGCGCTCCGTCGACGTCGGCGTCGCTCATCAGGATCACCTTGCCGTAGCGGGCGGCGCTGAGGTCGAACGAGCGACCGGAGCCGGCGCCGATCGTCGTGATGATCGCCGCGCACTCGGCGTTGCCGAGCATGTCGCTGACCGACGCCTTCTGCACGTTGAGGATCTTGCCGCGGATCGGCAGCAGTGCCTGGAACTCGCTGTTGCGCGCGTGCCGTGCGGTGCCGAGCGCCGAGTCGCCCTCGACGATGAACAGCTCGCTCTGCTCGAAGTCCTTCGACCGGCAGTCGACCAGCTTCGCGGGCAGCGACGACGACTCGAGCGCCGTCTTGCGCCGCTGCGTCTCCTTGTGCGCTCGCGCCGAGACGCGGGCCTTCATCTCGGAGACGATCTTGTCGAGCAGCATCGACGCCTGGTTCTTGTCGTCGCGCTTGGTCGACGCGAAGCGCTCGGCGAGCTGCGTGCGCACCACCTGCGCGACGATCGTCCGCACGGCGGGCGTGCCGAGCACCTCTTTGGTCTGCCCCTCGAACTGCGGCTCGGGCACGGTGACGGTGAGCACCGCGGTGAGTCCCGCGAGCACGTCGTCCTTCTCGAGCTTGTCGTTTCCGACCTTGAGACGCCGGGCGTTCTGCTCGACCTGGGCGCGCAGGGTCTTCAGCAGCTCCTGCTCGAACCCCTGCTGGTGCGTGCCGCCCTTGGGCGTGGCGATGATGTTGACGAACGAGCGCACCGTGGTGTCGTAGCCGGTGCCCCATCGCAGGGCGATATCGACCTCGCACTCGCGCTCGACGGAAGTGGACTTCATGTGCCCGTCGGCCTGCAGCACAGGAACCGTCTCGGTGAAGCGTCCGCTGCCGTGGATGCGCCACGTGTCGGTGACGGGTGCGTCGGATGCCAGGTACTCGACGAACTCCGAGATGCCGCCCTCGTACAGGTAGGTGGTCACGCGCGGCCCGGCGGCCGCATCCGCTTCAGCGGCACCCTCCGCATGGGTCGCCGAGCCTGTCGCCGGGCGCTCGTCGCGGATCTCGAACTCGAGCCCGGGGACGAGGAAGGCCGTCTGACGCGCGCGGGTCTCGAGCTCGGGAAGCTGGAAGGCGGCGTCTTTGGTGAAGATCTGCCGGTCCGCCCAATAGCGCACCCTGGTGCCGGTCACGCCCTTGGCCACCTTGCCGACCACGCGCAGCTCGCTCTTCTGCTCGAACGGCGTGAACGGGGCGTCGGGGCGCGGCTCGCCGTCGTCGGCGAACACGCCGGGCTCACCGCGGTGGAACGACATCGCGTACGTCTTGCCGCCGCGGTCGACCTCGACGTCGAGGCGCTCCGAGAGCGCGTTCACGACCGAGGCGCCGACACCGTGCAGCCCGCCGGATGCCGCGTAGGAGCCGCCACCGAACTTCCCGCCCGCGTGCAGCTTCGTGTAGACGACCTCCACGCCGGTGAGTCCGGTGCGGGGCTCGACGTCGACAGGCACCCCGCGACCGCGGTCGGCCACCTCGACGCTCCCGTCGGCGTGCAGCGCGATGTCGATCTTCGAGCCGTTGCCGGCGACGGCCTCGTCGACCGAGTTGTCGATGATCTCCCACAGGCAGTGCATGAGGCCCGGCGACCCGTTCGAGCCGATGTACATGCCGGGGCGCTTGCGCACGGCCTCGAGGCCCTCGAGAACCTGGAGATGGTGGGCGGAATACTCGGCAGTCACAGTCATCCATCTTATTTCCGCGCGACCAGGGGTCGGACCGCGACACTCCCCGCCAGGCAAGGCGGCGCACCCGGCGTACGCGCACAGCGAAACACGCCGCGATCCGGGCATGCACACGGGGCGCGCATGGTTGTATTGACTACGACCACAAGGGATCCGACCCGCTGAGGAGGCACCGAGATGAACGCCACGACTGAGCGCGAGACCGTCGAGTACCGCCTCACCGCCATGGACCGCTGCGACTCCTGTGGGGCGCAGGCCTACATCGCCGCCGAGGTCAACGGCACCGAGATGCTGTTCTGCGCGCACCACGGACGCAAGTACGAAGAGAAGCTGCGCGCCGTCGCCACCTCGTGGCACGACGAGACCGCCCGCCTCATCGAGGTCTGAGGTGGTCAGTCGACCACGAGTCGACGCACCGCGGGAGTGAGCCTGGTGATGATCTCCTCGCCGACCGTGTCCACGTGCTCGGCCAGGGCGGTGGCATCCGGCTCGCCATCGGCGCCCGGCCCGAAGAACACCACCCGCTGACCCGCGGTCACTGCGTCCCATCGCTCGACCGTAAGGGCGGTGCCGCTGATGTCGACGATGCGACGGAGCCCGCCCGGCGTGGCGATCTGCACGCCGCGCAGGGTCGAGGGCAGACCGTGGAAGGCTCCGATGCCGACGCGGACCACGTCGGCATCGATCTGCTCCACAGGGGCACTGAGCCGGGCGATCAGACGGAGCCCGTCGAGCGGCGGGCCGTCGGCGGAGCGGATGCCGTAGCAGAACGCGCCGATGCGACTCAGCGAGCCGCGCAGCTCGGGACGCCACCACGCGGCGGCGGACGCCGTGAGGTGCAGCACCTCGGGCTCGCCGCCTGCGTCGACGAGCTGGGCGACCGCGTCGAGGAACACCCGCTGTGCGGCGTCGTCCTCCGCATCGCTGGCCTCGGAGAGGTGACTCCATACGCCCGAGACCGTGACGCTGCCGCGACGCTCGGCCGCCAGCGCGGCGGTGACGGCGTCGTGCCACTGCTCGGGTCGGAACCCGTTGCGGTGCAGGCCGGTGTCGATCTTCAGGTGCACCCGCACGCGCGCGCCGGCGGCGTCGGCCTCGGCGATCACGTCGTCGAGATAGGCGGCCGATCCCACGCCGAGGTCGATGTCGGCCGCGATCGCCTGGGCGATCTCGGCGCGCGGTGACGTCGCCCACGCGTACACGCGCCGATCGGTGAGAGCACGGATGCGCAGGGCGGTGGGGATGTCGTAGCCGCCGAACCAGGTGACTCCGACCGCGGATGCCTCGCGCACGGCCCAGTCGATGCCGAGACCGTACGCGTCGTCCTTCATCACGAGCAGCAGGTCCGACGGCGACAGGCGCCGCTGCACCGCGGCGATGTTGCGGCGGAACGCACCTCGCGAGATCTCGAGCAGAGGTCCTGTCATGCCGTCCACTCCCTCTGCGCGTGCCGCCCGATGACCACGGCCATCTCCAGTGCGGTGAGCCCGCTCACGGTCGACCACCGGGCGAGGGCGTCGCGGGCACCGCCCGCACCACCGAAGTAGACCACCGATGTGCCGTCTGCGACATCGCCGCCCTCGAGGTCGACCACGCACACGTCCATGGCGATGCGTCCCACGACCGGCAGCATCCGTTCGCCGATCTGAACCCGCACCTGGTTTCCGAGCACACGGGGGATGCCCTGGGCGTAGCCCCCCGTGACCAGTGCGACGCGGGTGTCCTCGGCGGCCCGGTGCGTGTAGCCGTACGAGACGGCCTCCCCGGCGCGCAGCGGCTTGGTGGAGAGCACGCGGCCGTGCAGGCTCATCACGGGCTCGACGGACGCCGAGCCCGCGGCATCCGGGATCCCGAACAGCCCGGCCGGGTCGACGTCGGCGGCGCCATCGGTGTGCACCCGCAGACCCGGGTGGCCGGAGACGACGGCGACGTGCTCGGCGTCGGCGATCACGTCGGTGACCCCGGCACCGGCGAGGACCCTGGCTGCCTCGACAGCGCCGTGACCGAAGCCGTCGTGCCGCAGGTCGACGACCGCACCGGGCGCCACGAGCGCACGCGCCGCTCGCTCGAGAGCCCCCCGGCAGAGGAGCACCCGTGGGAGCGCGCTGCTGACAGTCATGACGGTCTCCCGCTCTCAGAGCTGGATGGTCTTGAAGCCCTTGTCGTGGACGAACCGCTCGATGGCATCACGCGCGCCCTTCGCGTACTCGTCGAACGGGCTCGGCGCCGCATCCGGAAGCTCCAGTCCGCGGCGGGCGGCCACCGCCCGAACGAGCACATCGGCCAGCGCCGGGTTGAGCGGGAGGACGGGCCCCTGCACGTTGCCGGCGACGGCGTTGCGATGGCGCACGAATTCGCCGCGGGCGTCGCCGCGCGAATAGCTGCCGCGACCGGCGACGACCGTGCCGTACGCGCCGGCCCCGTCGGCAAGGGTCCATTCGGAGGCGTGATCCTCGAAGCCGACGACGGCCGTGTCCGGGGTGCGGACGGTGATGTACCCAACCCGGCGGTCGCGGGTGCGCGCGACCCGATACGGCATCACGCCGAGACCCGTCACGCTGTCGCCGTCCGTGAGATCGATGCGCTCACCGAGCAGCTCGGCCGAACCGCCGATCGCGAACAGCGTGCGGTCGTCGGCGACGAAGGAGCGCAGCGCATCGGCACGGGCGACGAAGTCGGCGTGCACACCGCGCAGCGCCGACAGCGGACCGTTGCCGATCACGACGATGTCGACGTCGTCGGGCAGCCGCTCGCCGACGCCGACGTGTGCGGTGGTGTACTCGACGCCCCTCGCACGAAGGCGCTCCTCGAGGGTGCGGACGTTGCCGCGGTCACCCGTGATGCCGAGCTCGGCGGGGTACAGCTGGACGATGCTGATCTTCGTCATCGGCGCGCCACCTCCTGGTCGCCGTACCCGAGGATGCGGCGACCGATCATCATCAGCTCGTAGTTGACGAACCACGTCTGCCTGCCGGCCGTGGTCTCGGGGAACGAGCGCATGATCGCGACCGCCTTCTCCATGTCGGGCTCGACCGCGCCGATCTCGACGCCCGCGTAGGCCAGCGCGAGAGCCAGCTGATGGGCCTTGTCCCCTGTCACCACGTCGACGCGCGGCAGCGCCGTGAAGTCGACGTCGTACAGCCACGAGACGTCCGGGGTTCCCTCGTCGATCGCGATGAGGGCGCGCTCGAGGTTGCCGTCCAGCGCGTCCAGATTCATCTGGATGCTCGGGGCGTTCTTGAACATGACGAACTCGACCTGCTCGCCGGCGGGGTCGCGGCGCAGCGGGATGACCTCGCCGCGGCCGTAGGCCGGTGCCATGTTCGCGAAGCCGGTGGCCGCGCGCTCGGTGTCGAACTCGGCGCCGAGCACTCCGGATGCCACCGCGAGGGCGGCCGCGGCGTCGGCGGCGTAGTGCAGGCCTCGCGCGGGAAGCGTGATGCGGGCATCCGCTCCCCCGATGTTCACGACCACGTCACGGCCCGAGACCTCGCGGACCTCGGAGAACGCCTCGCGGTCGATGATGCCCGCCGTGCCGCTGCGGGTGTCGACTGCGTTGGCGAGACCGTTTGCAGAGGATGCCACGATGTCGGACGCGACTCCGAAGAACGTCACCGGGGCGCGCATGGCGTCGACGTCGATCTTCGACAGGTACGGGTCGTCGCGGTTGATGATCACGTGTGCCGATGCGCGCCGGGACGCGTCGAGCATCATGTCCGCGACCCGCTCGGTCTCGTAGAACCGGTACAGCTGATCGACCTGCACGTTCAGCGACAGGATCACCGAGGGCGAGAGGCGGTCGGCGAGATCAGCCGCAAAGCCCTCGTCGATCTCGAGCACGGCGACGTCGGCATCGATCCGGCCGGTGAGGGTGGCATCGGCCAGCAGGGCGCTGGTGACACCCTGCGGCAGGTTCGCGCCGGTCGGGTTGGTGAACACCGTCAGCCCGTGCGCACGCAGCACCTCGCTGATCATGTGCGTCGTCGTGGTCTTGCCGTTCGAGCCCAGCACGAAGACCACGCCGTAGCGGAACTGGTCGGCCAGCGTCGGCAGCAGCGTCGGGGCGAGACGGTTGGTGAGGTAGCCGGGGAAGGCGGATCCTCCCCCGCGCAGACGGGTCGCGAAACGCGCGAGCTTTCCCGCCAGCACCGGGAAGACGTACCGCAGGCCGGCTGAGCGCGCCTGAGGTGCGGGCGAACTCATTCGAGGTAGTCCCTCAGCGACTGCGACCGGCTCGGGTGGCGCAGCTTCGCCATCGTCTTCGACTCGATCTGACGGATGCGCTCACGCGTCACGCCGAAGGTGTCGCCGATCTGGTCGAGGGTCTTCGGCTGACCGTCACCGAGCCCGAAGCGCATCCGGATCACGCCGGCCTCGCGCTCGGAGAGCGAGTCGAGCAGCTGCTCGAGCTGACGCTGCAGCATGGTGAAGCCGACCGCATCCGCGGGGACGACGGCCTCGGTGTCCTCGATGAGGTCACCGAACTCGCTGTCGCCGTCCTCGCCGAGCGGGGTGTGCAGCGAGATCGGCTCGCGGCCGTACTTCTGCACCTCGACGACCTTCTCGGGAGTCATGTCGAGCTCGCGCGAGAGTTCCTCGGGCGTGGGCTCGCGCCCCAGGTCCTGCAGCATCTGACGCTGCACGCGGGCGAGCTTGTTGATGACCTCGACCATGTGCACCGGGATGCGGATGGTGCGCGCCTGGTCGGCCATGGCGCGGGTGATGGCCTGACGGATCCACCACGTCGCGTAGGTCGAGAACTTGAAGCCCTTGGTGTAGTCGAACTTCTCGACCGCACGGATCAGGCCGAGGTTGCCCTCCTGGATCAGGTCGAGGAACTGCATGCCACGACCGGTGTAGCGCTTCGCGAGCGAGACGACCAGGCGCAGGTTGGCACCGAGCAGGTGGCTCTTCGCCCGCTGACCGTCGCGCGCGACCCACTGCAGGTCGAGGCCGAGCTGGCCGGACTTCTCGGCCGCCGACATCGTCGACAGCTTCTCCTCGGCGAACAGGCCCGCCTCGATGCGCATCGCGAGCTCGACCTCTTCGGCCGCATTCAGCAGGGCGACCTTTCCGATCTGCTTCAGGTAGTCCTTGACCGGGTCGGCGGTCGCGCCGGTGATCTGCGTGGAGTAGACGGGGGCGTCGTCCTCGTCCTTGGACGAGATGACGATCGCGCCGGTGGGCAGCGGCTCGGTGAAGGCCGGCTTCTTGTCGCCTTCGTCCTCGTCGCCGTCCTCGGTCTCGACGACCTCGTCGTCGACCGGGGCCTCTTCGTCCTTCTTCTTCGCCGTGCGCCGAGCGGGGGCCTTCTTGGCGGGTGCCTTCGCGGCCGCCTTCTTCGCGGGCGCCTTGGCTACGGTCTTCGTCGCCTTCTTGGGTGCCGCCTCGGCGACGTCGGTCACCTCGGCCTCGACGATCTCGGTCTCGGCAGTGGTCTTCGTGGTCGTCCGGGAGTTCTTGCTCGTAGCAGGAGTCACGTTTCGCCTTTCATGGAGCGGTGCACGCGCTCCGAGCCGTTTCGGACACTAGTAAGACCCTTGTCAAGTGCATCCGCGAGGAATCTGTTGACAACGGGTCGAGCATCCATTATCACACACGACGACGGCTGCTTCCTCCGATTCGTGAATCAGCGCGCGTCTCAGCGCTGCTTGTCGTCGTCTCCCGGGCGTCGCGTGGCCAGATAGCGCTCGAGCTCCGCCGCGAGCTCGTCGGCGCTGGGGAGGTCGCGCTCGTCGAAACCGCCCTCGTCGCCCGTGTCGTCCCGGCCCGCCATGTACGCGTCGTAACGCTGCTCGAGCCCGTGCAGCATCTGCACCAGCTCCTCGCTGCCCTGCACCTGCTCGGCGACGCGGGCGTGGAACTCCTCGCTGCGCTCGTGCACGGCATCCATCCGCAGCACCAGCCCGGTGCCCGCCATCAGCTTGTCCGCCGCGGCGGCGACCGTGTCGGGGTAGTCGGTGTCGGCGAGGTAGTGCGGCACGAGCAGCACGAATCCGGCCACGCGCACGTCGTGCTCGACCAGGCGGAACTCGAGCAGGTGGGCGGCCGTGGCCGGCACCTGGGTGCGGGGGCGCCACACCGAATGCACGGCCGTGAGGTCGCGCCTGTTGCCGCTCACCGTGACACCCAGCGGACGCGTGTGCGGCACGGGCATGGCGATCGAGTGCACCCACGTGACCGTCGACACCTGGAAAGCATCCACGAAATCGACGACCGCGCGTGCGAAGGCGTTCCACGCGAAGTCGGGTTCGTACCCGGAGAGCAGGAGGAAAGGCTGACCGAGGGCGTCGTGAGCGAGGGAGAGCTCGAGCCGCGCCGGACGGTACTCGGTCAGGTGATCCTGATCGAAGAGCACGATCGGGCGGCGCGCGCGGTAGTCCAGCAGCACGTCGTTGTCGAAAACGATGAGCGGCTTCGGGTCGGTCGTCGCGCTCAGGTGCTCGATGAGACCGGCGACGGCGCTGCCGGCATCGGTGAAGCCGGTGAGAAGGATGACCAGGGGCAGGCCGGTCGGTGCGTCCGGGGCCCCGGAAACCGGTTCGAACAGGTCAGCAGGTGACGGCATGTGTCCATGCTACGAGTCGCATCTCGGGCCTGGGCGACGATGTGCATGCTGACAGCGAACACGGCGGCAGCGCCTCGGCTCGGCGAGGGGCCCTCCCTAGGATGGAGTCATGACGCTTCCCGTGATCACCCACACGACCGATCCGTTCCCCGGAGGCACCGCCGACGCCGCAGTGCTCGTCATCCCCGATCCCGCCTCCGCGACCGACGCGCTGAGCGGACACGAGGGTCTTGCCGACACCCTGGCGGCCACCGGATACAAGGGAACGGCTTCCGCCTACCAGCGCGTGCACCTGCCTGCCGTGACGTCGCTGCCGCTGGCCGTCGTCAGCGCGGGAAAGGACCCGGATGCCGCCGCCGTGCGTGACGCCGTCGCGACCGCCCTGCGCTCGCTGACCGGCTTCGCCACGGTGTCGGTCGGATTCGCCGGCGACCTCGACCGGTTCGCCGACGCCGCGGCCGAGGGTGCACTGCTCGGCGGGTACCGCTTCGACGACTACCGCTCCGAGAGGAAGCCCGCTCGTGCCGAGACCATCGTGCTGCACGCCGCATCGATCGGGGACGGTGCGCTCGAGCACGCTCGCGCCGTCGCCGAGGCCGTCGCACTGGTCAAGGATCTCGTCTCGGTGCCGGCGGAGTGGCAGAGCCCGGCCCAGCTCGCCGATGAGGCTGTGAAGACGGTCGCCGATCTGCCGATCGACGTCGAGGTCCTCGACGAGAAGCAGCTCGACGAGCAGGGCTACGGCGGCATCCTCGGCGTCGGACGAGGATCGGATCGTCCGCCGCGGCTGGTGCGTCTGTCGTACTCCCCCGCCGAGGCGGCGCGTCACATCGCGCTGGTCGGCAAGGGCATCACGTTCGACACCGGTGGCCTCTCGCTCAAGCCCGCCGCCAGCATGGTCGGCATGAAGTTCGACATGGCGGGCGCAGCCACCTCGCTGGCCGCCATCCGCGCCATCGCCGCGCTGGGCCTTCCGGTGCGGGTGACCGCGTTCCTGTGCATCGCCGACAACATGCCCTCGGGCCGCGCGACCCGACCCGGTGACGTGCTGCGGATGCTCGACGGCCAGACCGTCGAGGTGATGAACACCGACGCCGAGGGCCGCCTGGTCATGGCCGACGGTCTCGTCGCGGCCAGCCGCGAGAACCCCGACGTCATCATCGACGTGGCGACCCTCACCGGCGCGATCATCGTCGCGCTGGGCATGCGCCACACGGGTGTGATGGGCGACGACGACGCGGTGGCCGAGTACCTCGCCGCAGCGGAGTCGGTCGGCGAGGATGCCTGGCCGCTGCCGCTTCCCGAGTTCATGGAGGAGAGCCTCGACTCGCAGATCGCCGACATGGTGAACGCGAACATGGCCGACCGCTCCGGCGGGTCGCTCTTCGCCGGACTGTTCCTGCGCCGCTTCGTCGGCAGGACGTCGGATGCCGAGGACGCACCCCGCATCCCCTGGGTGCACCTCGACATCGCCGGTTCCGGCGAGCACAAGGGCGCGCCGTACGGATTCACCGAGAAGGGACCGACCGGCGCCGCGGTGCGCTCGCTGATCGCATTCGCACGAGCATCGGTCAAGGAGTCCTGATGGCCACGCACGAGTTCGACCTGGTCATCCTCGGCGGCGGCAGCGGCGGCTACTCGGCCGCACTGCGCGCCAGCGAGCTCGGCAAGAAGGTCGCCCTGATCGAGAAGGACAAGGTCGGAGGCACCTGCCTGCACCGGGGGTGCATACCCACCAAGGCCCTGCTGCACGCGGCAGAGGTCGCCGATCACGTCCGCTCGGCGGCATCCGTCGGGGTGAGCGCCACTCTCGAGGCGGTCGACGCGGCAGGGGTTCGCGCGTACCGCGAGGGCATCGTCGCCAAGAAGTTCAAGGGCCTCGAGGGCCTCATCGCGGCGCGGGGCATCACGACCGTGCACGGAGAGGGTCGCCTGGCCGCCGATCGTTCGGTCGAGGTCGGCGGCGATCGCTACGTGGGCGCGGATGTCATCCTCGCCACCGGCTCGTACAGCCGCTCGCTGCCCGGTCTCGAGATCGGCGGACGCATCCTCACCAGCGAGCACGCGCTTGCGCTCGACGAGGTGCCCGACAGCGTGATCATCCTCGGTGGCGGAGTGATCGGCGTCGAGTTCGCCAGCGTGTGGAAGTCGTTCGGTGCAGAGGTCACGATCGTCGAGGCGCTGCCGCACCTCGTCCCGAACGAGGACATCGCGATGAGCAAGGGACTCGAGCGCGCGTTCCGCCGGCGTGGCATCAGGTACTCCCTGGGCACGCGCTTCGCGAAGGCCGAGCAGGACGATGCGCAGGTGACCGTGACGCTCGAGGACGGCAAGAGCTTCAGCGCCGACTACCTTCTCGTCGCGGTCGGTCGTGGACCCGTGACCGACGGCCTCGGCTTCGAGGAGGCCGGTGTCGGTCTCGAGCGCGGATTCGTGACGGTCGACGAGCAGCTGCGCACGGCCGTGCCCGGCGTCTGGGCCGTCGGCGACATCGTGCCGGGTCTGCAGCTCGCGCACCGCAGCTTCCTGCAGGGCATCGCCGTGGCCGAGCGGATCGCGGGGATGGATGTGCCGACTCCTCCCGAGTCGCAGATCCCCCGGGTGACGTACAGCAGCCCCGAAGTCGCCTCGGTCGGCGTCACCGAGGAGGCGGCCGTCGCCGCGCACGGCGCCGACGGCGTGGTTTCGTACGAGTACAACCTCGCCGGCAACGGCAAGAGCGAGATCATCGGCACGGGCGGCCTCGTGAAGGTCGTCCGCCGTAAGGACGGGCCGGTTCTCGGTGTGCACCTGATCGGCGACCGCGTCGGCGAGCTCATCACCGAGGGGCAGCTCGCCGTGGCCTGGGAGGCGCACCCCGAAGACATCGCGCCGCTCATCCACGCGCATCCCACGCAGAGCGAGGCACTGGGCGAGGCTTTTCTCGCTCTCGCCGGAAAACCGCTGCACGCCCTGTAGGAACGCACCAGATATCCATAGACTCCCAGGTCACTAAGCTTGGGGCATCACAATTTTCCGAAGGAGACTCGACATGAGCACAGCCGTGGTCCTCCCCGCACTCGGGGAGAGCGTCACCGAGGGCACGGTCACTCGCTGGCTGAAGCAGGTCGGCGACACCGTGCAGGCTGACGAAGGCCTGCTGGAGATCTCGACCGACAAGGTCGACACCGAGATCCCGTCCCCCATCAGCGGCGTGATCGAGGAGATCCTCGTCGCAGAGGATGAGACCGTCGAGGTCGGCGCGATGCTCGCGCGCATCGGCGACGGCAGCGGTGCGGTATCCGGCGGCGACGCCCCGGCCGCCGAGGCACCGGCTGAGCAGTCGCAGTCCGCGGAGCAGTCCCAGCCCGCGCAGCAGGCCCAGTCGCCCGCATCCCCGGCCGAGAACGAGGTCGAGGCCGCGCAGGAGTCGTCGCAGAGCGACTCGCCCGCGCCGGCAGCGTCGGGCGACGCCACCGACGTGGTTCTGCCGGAGCTCGGCGAGAGCGTGACCGAGGGCACGGTCACGCGCTGGCTGAAGCAGGTCGGCGACGACGTCGCCGTCGATGAGGCGCTGCTCGAGATCTCGACCGACAAGGTCGACACCGAGATCCCGTCGCCCGTCGCCGGAACGCTGCAGGAGATCCTGGCCGGCGAGGACGAGACCATCGAGGTCGGCGCTGTTCTCGCCCGCATCGGCTCCGGGGCGCCCGCCGCCCAGGAAGCACCCGCCCAGGAAGCGCCCGCGCAGGAAGCACCCGCCCAGGAAGCACCCGCCCAGGAAGCACCCGCCCAGGAAGCACCCGCCCAGGAAGCACCCGCCCAGCAGGCACCCGCCCAGCAGGCACCCGCCCAGCAGGCACCCGCCCAGGAAGCGCCCGCCAAGCAGGCACCGGCCCAGCAGGCACCGGCCCAGCAGGCACCGGCCAAGCAGGCACCGGCCCAGGAAGCACCGGCCCAGCAGGCCGACTCCGACTCGCTCTACGTGACTCCGCTGGTGCGCCGCCTGGCCAGCCAGCAGGGCGTCGACCTGTCGACCGTCACCGGAACCGGTGTGGGCGGACGCATCCGCAAGGAGGACGTCCTCAAGGCTGCCGAATCGAAGTCGCAGGCACCGACCGCTGAGGCCGCAGCTCCGTCGGCTCCCGCGCTCGAGGTCTCGCCGCTGCGGGGCACGACGCAGAAGATGTCGCGCCTGCGAAAGGTCGTCGCCGAGAGGGCCGTGGCCTCGATGCAGCAGACCGCTCAGCTGACGACCTTCGTCGAGGTGGACGTCACCAAGCTCGCGGCGTTCCGCAACGCGAAGAAGGGCGAGTTCAACCAGAAGACCGGCGCGAAGCTGTCGTTCCTGCCTTTCTTCACGCTCGCCGCCGCCGAGGCGCTGCAGGCCTTCCCGATCATCAACTCGACCGTCGACGGCGACTCGATCGTCTACCCCGCGAGCGAGAACATCTCGATCGCGGTCGACACCGAGCGCGGCCTGCTCACCCCGGTCGTCCGCGACGCGGGCACGAAGAACATCGCCCAGCTCGCGCAGGAGATCGCCGACCTGGCGGCTCGCACCCGCGACAACAAGCTGAAGCCCGACGAGCTCGCCGGCGGCACCTTCACGGTGACCAACACGGGCTCGCGCGGCGCGCTGTTCGACACGCCCCTGGTGTTCCTGCCCCAGTCGGCGATCCTCGGCACCGGCGTCGTGTTCAAGCGCCCCGGCGTGGTCACGGTCGATGGTGTGGATGCCATCGCAGTCCGCTCGTACGTGTATCTGGCGATCTCGTACGACCACCGCACGATCGACGGCGCGGACGCAGCCCGCTTCCTCGGCGCGATCAAGACCCGCCTCGAGTCGGCGGAGTTCGCGGCGAACCTGGGGATCTGAGCGCGCTCACCCCTGACCCGATGGCTGGTTCGCGACGTCGTACACGTCGCGGACCAGCCATTGGTCTTCCTGCCTGACGAGCACGAGCATCTGCTCGCCGCGCTCGCCCGACTCCCCGAGGCGCAGCACGCTCACATCGCCGTAGTCCTCCACCGCCGAGATCGTGCGCTTCGCATCCGTTCCCGCGAGCCGCTCCTGCACCGCCGCCGCTGCACCGTCGACCACAGCGGCGGGGCACGCGGCATCACCCGTCCGCGCGCACTCCCACAGGATCGCCAGCAGCATCGCGGCGCGCTGTTCTGCGGAGCCGTCGACCACGGCATCCTCCCCCTGACCGGCTTCGGGAACCGGTGTCGGCGACGACGGATCGCGATCAGTCGTCTCCGGATGCCCGTCCTGCGGCTCCGTCGGGGCGTCCGGGGCGGTCCGCGATGCCCCCGGGATCGCCTCTCCCGCCTGCTCGGTCGCGGCGGAGTCCTCCTCCGTCGTCGGCCACATCAGGCCGCCGACCAGGACGAGCGCGGCTGCCGTCCCGCCGACGATCAGCATGCGGCCACGCGGGGCGCGAGCGGTCGGCTGCGCCGCGCCGCGTGCCGGCACGACCGCCGCCCGATTCCGCCGGAGACGGCTGCTCACACCCGCTATCAGGGGTGCACCCGCGGCGAGCAGGCGGGCCTGCAGGCGCTGCAGCGGGCGCGGCTCAGCAGCCAGCAGGTCGGCATCCTGATGCAGACGGGCGGCATGCGCGTCGATCGCGATCACCCGCTCGGGTGCGAACGCCTCGCGGACCAGCGCGCGCGGTGCCGCCAGCTCGGTCAGCTCGCGTTCCCACCGCTCGATCTCACGGCGGACCATGCGCTGATCGCCCGCCGCCGCCCCGATCTCGCCGAGCAGCCTGCTCATGGCGCGATCCCTGCAGCCCTCCCGCAGCCGGGCGATGAGTGCGATGGCCGCCTCGGTGCAGGCCATGCCCTCGCCGGGGACGAACACCGGACGCGCCTCGTCGGTGAGCCACCATCGACCGGTGATGTTCCGTTCGCCGATCTCCACGATGCCGCGCAGCAGACTGCCGACCAGCGTGACCGTCTCCCCCGCCGACAAGGCGCTCTCCGCCGCCGCACGGCGCCCGAGGAACACCTCGACGCGATCCGTGCACCACGGAAGCACGGCGTCGTGACCGTCCGGCCTGCGCAGCACGTCGCGCACGCCGGCGACGTGCTCCGCATCGGCGAGCAGCCACAGATGCTCGCCGACCGTCTCCGCGTCCACCCGCACGCCCCGTCGCTCACCATCGGTGATCAGCTCGCCGGTGTACGCGGATTCCTGCGCATCCAGCATCCGGATCGCGCGATGCGCGCCCGGCATCAGCGCTGCCGTCTCATCCATCCGACCATCTCAGCGCGCCACGTCGGCCGTCGCCGCCGAGAAGAGCGGATCTGGGGATGATCGGGACGATTTCGCGGGTTGTGCAGGAAGAACGATCAGCCCGGAATCGGTAGGCTGTACGCATGGCAAAGAGTGCTCCCGTCACCGAGAAGCGGCCCGGCTTCTTCTCGCAGATCCGTTCCCTGTTCCGTTTCACGCGGGACGTGTACGGCTGGCTCCCGTGGGCGCAGATCGCCATCCTCATCGCGGGCGTGCTGATCGGTCTGATCATCGGCTTCCTCATCAGCGGCGCATCCGTCCTGGGCCTGATCCTGTGGGGCGTCACCGGCCTGATGTTCGGAATCCTCGGCGCGATGTTCCTCATGACGCGTCTGTCGACGACGGCGATGTACGCGAAGATCGACGGGATGCCCGGAGCGAGCGGCCACGTCCTCAGCACCAGCCTCGGTCGCAGGTGGTCGGCCTCGGACACCCCCGTCGGCATCAACCCGAAGACCCAGGAGGCCGTGTACCGCGTGGTCGGTCGCGGCGGCATCGTCATCGTCGGCGAGGGCGCCCGCGGTCGTCTCACCCGCCTCATCAACGAAGAGCGTCAGAAGTCGCAGCGCGTCGCCCACGGCGTGCCGGTCACGGTGCTCTACGTCGGCCACGGCGATGACGACGTCGCCATCGCCGACCTGTCGAAGACCATCAAGAAGCTGCCGAAGGCGATCGACAAGGCCACCATGGCCGCAGTCATCCGCCGCATCGAGTCGGTGTCGCAGTCGCTGTCGTCGCTGCCCATCCCCAAGGGCATCGACCCCACCCGCGTGCGCTCGCAGCGTCCGCGCTGACCGGCGCAGAGCCCTCAGCCGCAGAACGGCCCCTCTCGTGATCGAGAGGGGCCGTTCTGCTGATCATCACCGGCTCAGCGACTCCGTGAGTCGCCGGCGCATCACTCGCCCAGCGGCTCCTTCGGCAGCCGGCGCACGCGCGGACGGCGGCGGCGCTTCTCGGGGATCATCGAGCGCATCTCCTCGAGCTTGCCGAAGCACAGCAGGCGGTCTTCCGCCTCGAGCACGACGTGCTTGCGCGGGTTGGGTATCACGCTGACGCCGCGGTGCAGCGTGAGCACGGTGATGTCGCGATCCCACAGCCCCAGGTCGCCCAGCTGCATGCCTACCTGGCCTGCGCCCGAGTGGATGAGCAGCTCGGCCACGCCGTACCCGGTCGACACGCTCAGCCGCTGACGGACGTCGATGTCGGGGAACGCCACCTGGTTCGCGATGTAGTCGATGATGGCGCCCGCCACGTCGAGCTTCGTCGCCGTCTCGATGCCCTGCAGCCCGGGCGACGAGTTGACCTCCATGACCAGGGGGCCGTCGTCGCTCTCGAGCATGTCCACTCCCGCGACGCGCAGGCCCATGATCTGAGCCGAACGCACCGCCGTCTGCTCGTACACCGGGTCGAGGGTGACCGGCTCCACCCGGCCGCCGCGGTGCACGTTCGAGCGGAACTCGTCGCCGTCTGCGACGCGGCGCATGGCGGCGACGACCCGGTCGCCGACCACGAGTGCGCGGATGTCACGGCCACGGCTCTCGGCGATGAACTTCTGGATGAGCACGTTCTGCTTGGTCGAGTGCAGCGTCTCGATGATCGCCTCGGCCACCTTGACCTGCGGGGCGAGGATCACGCCGATCCCCTGCGTGCCCTCGAGCAGCTTGATGACGACGGGCGCGCCGCCGACCCGCTCGATCGCGGGGCGCACATCGGCGCGGTTGCGCACGAACGCCGTCGCGGGCATCGCGATGTTGTGCCGCGACAGGATCTGGTTGGCACGCAGCTTGTCGCGCGCGCTCGAGATGCCGTTCGCCGTGTTCGGCGTGTAGACGTCCATCTGCTCGAACTGACGCACCACGGCGGTGCCGAAGTACGTGATCGAGTTGCCGATGCGGGGCAGGATCGCGTCGTACTCGCTGAGCTGCTTGCCGCGGAAGAAGAGATCGGGCGCGTCGGCGGTGAGGTCGATCGCGAATCGCAGTGTGTTCAGCACCTTGACGTCGTGTCCGCGCTGCTGCGCCGCGGCTCTGAGTCGCTGCGTCGAGTACGAGTGCGGGGCGCGCGAGAGAACAGCGATCTTCACAGAGGTTTCCTGCCAGGATGTAGGGGTGAAACGGTCCTCTCATTCAAACACGTCCACAGGTTGGCGGGAGTGGGTGGGGCTGCCGGATCTGGGCATCGACTGGCTCAAGGCCAAGGTCGACACCGGCGCGCGCACGTCGTCGCTGCACGCCTTCGATGTGACCGAGTTCGAGCGCGATGGCGAGGAGTGGGTGCGTTTCGCCGTGCACCCATGGCAGGACAGCACCGCCGACGCCGTGGTGCACGAGACACGCGTGCACGACCGGCGAGCCGTGCGCAGCTCATCGGGCCACACCGAGCATCGCATCGTCGTGACGATGCGCGTCCGGCTCGTCGGCCGGGAGGTGGATGCCGAGGTCACGCTCACCAACCGGGACGAGATGGGCTTCCGCATGCTGATCGGTCGCGAGGCGCTGCGCCAGGGGTTCCTCGTCGACCCGGCACGCTCTTTCCTCGGCGGTCGCGCCCCGCGTGAGATGCGCAACCGCAACCGCGGGCGCTGACTCGACGGAGGGCTCCGGGACTCAGCCGCGGATCAGCACCGTGCCGGCGATCTTGTCGTGCAGGCCGCGCTGATCGGCATCCCAGATCACCGCCGGGATGACGAACACCAGCAGCAGGGTCCGCACGATCGGGCGCCACAGCCCCACCCACGCCCCGTCCAGACGCAGCACGCGCATGCCCAGCATCCGGTGGCCGGGGCTGCCGTTCGCGGTCGGGAGGAACACGATCTGCAGCACGGCGAAGACCATCATGGGCGCGAACTGACGCCAGCCGGCCTCGGAGGGCAGTTCGAGCGGGTCGTATCCGAGGAAGCCGATCGCGATGATCGTCGCGGCGAAGTAGTCGATCAGCAGGGCGCCGATCCGGCGACCGGGACGGGCGATGCTCCCCGGTCCGGAGACGGGCATTCCGAGGCGTTCGCCGGGGTAGTCACTCACCCCTCCAGCCTACCGAGCGGCTGTAACATGCCCGAAACACAGCGGACACGGCTGAGAAACTCCGTACGCATAACCTGCGTAAGGTTGATGCAACCGATACCCGATCAGGAGTCGTACATGTTCACAGAGCCCGCTGAGGTCATCCGCTACATCGAGGAGAACGACGTCAAGTTCCTCGACATCCGATTCACCGACCTTCCCGGGGTCCAGCAGCACTTCAACATCCCCGCCTCGACGGTCGACGACGACTTCTTCCGCGACGGGCAGCTCTTCGACGGGTCGTCGATCCGCGGTTTCGCGAGCATCCACGAGTCGGACATGCAGCTGATCCCCGACGTGACCACCGCCTACCTCGACCCGTTCCGTGCGGCGAAGACCCTGGTGATGATCTTCGACATCTACAACCCGCGCACGGGCGAGATCTACAGCAAGGACCCGCGTCAGGTCGCCAAGAAGGCTGAGAAGTACCTCGCCTCGACGGGCATCGCCGACACCGCGTTCTTCGCCCCCGAGGCGGAGTTCTACATCTTCGACGACGTGCGCTACTCGGTCACCTCGGGTGAGAGCTTCTACAAGGTCGACTCCGAGGAGGCGGCGTGGAACTCGGGCCGCGAGGAGGAGGGCGGCAACCTGGGCAACAAGACGCCGTTCAAGGGCGGCTACTTCCCCGTCGCACCGGTCGACAAGACCGCAGACGTCCGCGATGACATGACCCTGCGCCTGATCGACTCGGGCTTCCACCTCGAGCGCTCGCACCACGAGGTGGGCACCGCGGGCCAGCAGGAGATCAACTACCGCTTCGACACGATGGTCAGCGCGGCAGACGACATCCTCAAGTTCAAGTACATCATCAAGAACACCGCCGAGGAGTGGGGCAAGACCGTCACGTTCATGCCCAAGCCGCTGTTCGGCGACAACGGCTCGGGCATGCACACGCACCAGTCGCTGTGGCTCGACGGCAAGCCGCTGTTCTTCGACGAGGCCGGGTACGGCCAGCTCAGCGACATCGCACGCTGGTACATCGGCGGCCTGCTCAAGCACGCTCACGCGGTGCTCGCGTTCACGAACCCGACCCTGAACAGCTACCACCGTCTGGTGAAGCACTTCGAGGCGCCGGTGAACCTGGCCTATTCCGCCGGCAACCGGTCGGCCGCCGTCCGCATCCCCCTCACCGGCTCGAACCCGAAGGCGAAGCGCATCGAGTTCCGCGTTCCGGATGCCTCGTCGAACCCGTACCTCGCGTTCGCCGCGCAGCTGATGGCCGGCCTCGACGGCATCAAGAACCGCATCGAGCCGATGGAGCCGATCGACAAGGACCTGTACGAGCTGCCCCCGGAGGAGGCCGCGAACATCCCGCAGGTGCCGAACTCGCTGCTCGACTCGCTCGAGGCGCTCCGCAACGACCACGACTTCCTGCTCGAGGGCGGGGTGTTCACGCAGGAGCTCATCGACACCTGGATCTCGTACAAGTACGAGAAGGAGATCCTGCCGATGGCGCAGCGCCCGCACCCGTACGAGTTCGAGCTGTACTACGGCTGCTGAGCGGCACCCTCTCCGAGAAACCACTTCCGGCCTGAGACATCACGTGTGAGCGTGTGTCTCGCGCGGGAAGTGGTTTCTCGCGGGGAGAGGGGTGGGTCCGCGCAGCGCGTCGGCGACGGCGTCCCACCACGCGGCGGCATCCGCGCGGTGCCCGTCGAGACGCTCGGCGGCAGCGCTTGTCGTGGCCGACGCGGATGCGGCGATCTCGGTGAGGCGCGCGGGGGCATCCGCAAGAGCGTCGAGGTCGACGACGCCGTCCTGGTGCCAGTGGCCGAGCGCGCCGGACAGCTTGATGTGCGTGTACTCGTCGGCGGCCAGCGCGAGGATCGGCACGCCCGCCGGTGCGGCGAACACGGCGGGGTGGTAGCGGCTGGTCACGAGCAGGCGCGACGTGCGGGCGAGCCGCGCGGCAGTCGGCGAGTCGCCGCTGGGCAGCACCACGCTCGGGCGCCGCATCCGGGCGCGCACCCGCTCGTGCAGCGCCGCGTCGCCGGCGGGCTCGGCTCCCGCCCCCTCCGGTCCGAAGTGCGCGTGGAACACGACGGACCCCACCGTGTCAGCCGCGTGATCGAGCAGCGCCGCGATGCCGTGCTCGACCTCGTCTGCGGGGCGACCGGCGAACCAGCCCGACAGGCTGACGAGCACGCGGTCGGATGCGGAGGGCCCGTCTGCGCTTGTCGGTCCGCCCCCGAGGAACGACGCGTCGTCGACGCCGGCGTGCACCTGCGCGCCCCACCCGCGGGCGAGCTGCGCCGACGCGTGCTCGCGCACGCCGGTCAGCGCCGCGGCGCGGGCCATGGCGGCGACCCGGTCGGCATCCGCGGGCTCCAGGTCGGGCCCGAAGGTCTGCCCCGACACCACGACCGGCAGACCGCGGGCCTGCGCCATCGCCGCGAGGGTCGTGCGCTCGTAGACATGCACCGGCCAGCGCGACGCGAGGTTGCCACCGCCCGCGATGAGCACGCCCGACGCCTCGTCCAGCGCGTTCAGTACCGGCCGGGCCGGGTCGTCGAAGGCGAGCTCGGTGCGCCCGGCCGCCGCGTCCACGAGCAGAGCCGACCGGCGGGCGGCGGCTTCGCGCTCGAGCCCGACGAAGCCGAGACGCGGCACGCTGCGCACCCCGTAGCGGGCGGCGGACTCCTCGGGCGCCGACGAGACGCCCACGACCGCGAGACCGCGAGTGGCGAGCTCGTCACGCGCCGCCTCGAACATCGCCTCATCGCCGATGTGGACCATGCCCGACACGACGCCGATGTCGCCGATGGTGAGAACGCTCACGTTTGCCTTTCGCTCAGAATCCGGAGCCGATGATCGGCGCCTTGTCAACCGTAGGCTCACTTCTTCTCGCCGCAGTACCATTCGAGTCGGTGCCGGTGTCGGCGCCCGCAGGGAGGGCAGCGTGGGTATTCAGACGGCGATGGACCGCATCACCGAATCCGCATCGATCGTCGAAGCGATGCGCGCCGCAGACGACCTGGCCTTCGAGGCGGGCCGCGACCCCGGCCTGCGCACGCTGCGCGTGCTGTCGGCGGCCCTGTCGGCCGATGACGACCTGGCCGCGATCGCCGCCGTGCACGCGCTTGCGGAGATGAACGATGAGGAGGCAGGACGGCTGCTGTCGAGCCTGCTGTCATCTCCCCGCGCCTACATCGTCGAGCACGCGGCCGACGCCCTCGGCCGGCGCCCCGCGCGCCCGGAAGCCGTCGGACGCCTCGTGCGCCTCGTCGCCGACGGCGGATTCGCCGGCATGCTCGCCCAGCACACCCTGGAGAAGTGGTCGGTCGGCGCGGGCGAGCTGCTCGCGGTGGCCCTGGAGACCGCGTGCACGGGCACGCTCCCCCCCGATGCCCGCGCTCGACTCGTCGAGACGATGGGGTTGGTGCGTCACCCCCTCGCTGTGCGGCCGCTGCGGGCCTGGGCGAGTGACGTCTCGGCCGCGCCGGTCGTCCGCGAGGCGGCCGTCGCAGCTCTCGGACAGCGCCGCGAACCCGCCGCGATCTCGACGCTCGAAGGAATCGTCGTCGAGGGCGGCGAACTCGGTGACCTCGCGCGCCTCGCCCTGATCGACGCCGAGCCGGCACCGGCGGTTCGTGACGGAGGCGACGGGCGCGACGGGCTCACCGTCGCCCAGCTGTTCCTGCACGCCGACGTCGACCCGACGCTGTCCTCGGCCGGCTCCGGAGACAACGGCGGCATCGCCACGCTGCTCGTTCGCCTGGGGGATGCGCTGGTGGCCGAGCCCGCCGCCGTGCAGCGCGTGCTGACCCTGTCGCGGGGCACGGCGGCTCAGGCCGGCCCCGACCTGCTGCATGTCGCCGGCGGCAGTGCCGGCCATCTGTACGGCCATATTCCGCTGAACTCGCCGCCTGTGAGCTCGGCGGCGGCCTGGCCGCTGCGGGTGAGCGTGCGTCGCGGCATCAGGCGTCTGCTGCGTGCCGCGGGTCGCGTCGACGTGCTGCATCTGCGGATGGCGGATGTCGGCAGCCTCGCAGCTGCGGATGTCGCGCGTGAACTCGGGATCCCCACGGTGTTCACCGTGGCGCCCGACCCGCACAGCGTCATCGCGTCGCTCGAGCGGTCCGGCACCCTCACCCGGGAGGCGTTCGGGCCCGCCGACCTCGCCGAGCACTTCTGGTTCCGCACCCGCCTGGTGCAGAGTCTCGCCGCCTCCGCCGCGCACTCGGTGTTCTTCCCACGGCCCGAGCTCGAGCGCGACATGCGCGCGCTCGTCGGAATCGACATGTCCTCCCACCCCGAGCGGCACACGGTCGTCGCCGAGGGTGTCGACCTCTCGGTGGTCGACCGCGCTGTCGCGCGCGCCCGCCAGGTCGCCGACGGTGCCGAGCCGACCGGGGCGCTCGCCGAGCTCGCCGGCCTGCTCGACGCCCTGCCCGCCGCGCGGCGTCGCCTGCCGCTGCTCGTCACGGTGGGCCGGATGCATCGCATCAAGGGCATGGCGACCCTGGTGCGCGCGTGGGCTGAGAGCCCGCTCTCCGACCGCGCCAACCTGCTCGTGATCGGCGGCGACCTCGAGCATCCGTCGGCAGACGAGCAGGAGCAGCTCCACCGCATCCGGGCAGCCCTCCCTCCCGCTCAGCACGCGACGCGCGGACTGCTGCTGACCGGCCATCGATCCAATGACGTCGCGGCGGAGTGGCTCGCGGCCGCACGCTTCGGAGTCCCCGGCCGCGCCGCGCCCGACGGCGTGTACGTTTGTGCGAGCCTCAAGGAGGAGTTCGGCCTGGCGATCCTCGAGGCGATGGCCACCGGTCTGCTGGTGGTCGCGCCCGACAGCGGCGGCCCCGCCACCTACGTCGACGACGGCGTGACAGGCTACCTCACCGAGACCGCAGACCCGGCGAAGCTCGTCACCACGACCGAGCGCGCGCTCACGCAAGCTGCGGCCGGAGACGACGGTGCAGCGGCACGCGCGCGCGACCTCGTGGCCGAGCGCTTCACGATCCAGGGGATGGCTGCCAAGCTCGCGCCGGTGTACGAATCGGTCGCGCACAGCGAAGCCGAGCTGCAGCGCGCGGCGGAGCTGCTGGTATGACCCTGCTGATCATCAGCCCCGATTACGCCTCGCACCTGCTGCCGCTGGCCGCTCTCGGCACGGCGTGGCGCGATGCCGGCGACGAGGTGGTCGTGGCGACGGGGCCTGCGACGGACGGCATCGTCGCAGGCTTCGGCTACCGGCGGGTCGACCTGCCCCTCGGCCGCGGTGCGAACGCGGGAGTCATCCGCAGCTCCGAACAGCAGGCGGACGAGGCGGCGTCGCTCGAGGGCTTCTTCGCCGCGACGCGCGCCGGCATGATCCCGACCCTCGCCTACCAGGCGCGTGAGCGTCTCACCGACCTCATGTGGCAGCCGGTCGACCGAGCGCGAGCGACGCTGCAAGTCATCGACGAGGTCTCCCCCGACGCGATCCTCGTCGACCATCTCGCCTACAGTGCGCGCCTTGCCCTGCACACCCACGGCATCCCGTACGGCGACGTCGTGCTCGGCCACCCGAGCGCGCTGCCGGTCGAGGGCGAGGTTTACGGCTGCCCGCCCGCGTGGCCCGCGGCCTTCACCCCCGACCCTGCGGAGCTGCGCGACCTGCGCACGCTGTGCGAGGAGGTGTCGCGGCGCTTCACCACCCAGTGGAACGACGCGGCCGCGGCGCTGGATCCGCGCGCCCGGCCCGTCGCCGATGCGTTCGCGCTGCACGGCGACACCGTGCTGTACAACTACCCCGCCGAGCTCGCCGCCGGCGACGGGCGGGAGCTGCCTCCGCACCGCTTCCTCGGCTCGACACCGCGCGACGAGGCCTCCGCATCCGGCGTGGAGGGCTGGATCGCCACGGGCGACCCGTACGTGTACGTGAGCTTCGGCAGCTTCCTGTCGGTCCGCGGCGACGTGCTCGCCCGCGTGGCCGCGGCGCTGCGCCGGGCGGGCCTGCGTGCGGCGATCGCGACCGGCGCGACGGATGCCGCTGCACTCGGCCCAATCCCCGATGACTGGCTGGTCGCGGAGTATCTGCCGCAGGTGCGGCTGCTCGCGTCAGCCGCGGCGGCTGTCACGCACGGGGGCAACAACTCCGTCACCGAGGCCGTCGGGCACGGGGTTCCGCTGCTCGTGCTGCCCTTCTCGACAGACCAGTTCGCGGGCGCCGCCGCGATCGAGCGCACGGGCACGGGGCGGGCGCTCGATCCGAACGGGGCATCGATCGACGAGCTCACCGCGGCACTGCGGGAGATCGCCGATCCCGCGTTCGACGGGCGCTCGCTGCTGGGTGCCGCGGCTGCCGCACAGGCGGCGCATCCGGGCCCGTCGATCGCCTACGCGACGGTCTCGGCCAGCGCGACATCGGCAGCGCCCACCGCCCCCACCAGCCGCGCCATCGCCGACGGGTCCCCAGCAGCTGCACGGTAGCGCTGCATGCGCGCGGCGTTCGCATCGTACGCGGCGCCCGCGCGCACCTCGCCGACATGGTGCAGCGCGTACACGCGTCCGGGGTGCCGGACGGGCGGTGCGCCGAGGATCGTCGAGTGCGCGAGGAACCACGCGGCGTCTTCGAAGCCCCAGCCCCGGAAGCCCTCATCCTGACCGCCGTGGCTTCGCCAGGTGCGCGGCGTCGCCACATACACGCCCGAGCAGGCGCTGTCGACGTACTGCTCGACGGTGCAGTCCGCGAGGGGCACACCGGCGGCGTGATCGGCCGAGCCGGTGCGTCCGAGCCAGCGGTACTCGTCGTAGGGCAGGTGGACGAACGGGCTGTCGGCAGCGGCGCGGATCGCCGCGATCAGCGGCTCGCGCTCCGGGATGGTGTCCGCATCGCCCACGACGACGACCTCGTCCACGTCGGCGTTACGCATGGCGGTGTTGCGGCACGCGGCGAGGACGAAGGGCACATCCCCCGTGTCGACGGTCTCGAGCGGAACGTGCGGCAGCATCTCGCGGTACCACGCGATCACGCGTTCGTAGGCGTCAAGGCGGGAGGGCGCGGGACGCCAGGGGATCACGATGCGAACCGGGGGAAGCGGCGAGTCGAGGGTCGTCATGCACCGTCCTTTCCCTCAGAGCTTAGATCAGGCCGGCGCCCGCACCGCACCGCGACGACCCTCTCAGCAGAGCACGCGCAGCGCACCCGGCTGCACGCGCACGGCGAGCTTGGAGATGTCGCCCGCCTCCTCGCCGTCGATCTCGAAGGGCACCGGGCCCGGCAGGGCGACGGCGATCGCCTCGCCGGTGAGATGCTGCGCGAAATCGATGCTCACGGTCTCGTCGTCACCGCCGAGCAGACGGCGGATGCCGTTGTCCCAGACCACGGTGCGCAGGGTCTGCAGCCACTGGGTGACGTTTTCGGCGCTGATCAGCAGCAGGTCCAGGCGCCCGTCATCGACCACGGCGTCGGGCAGCAGCGTCACCCCGCCCTGGATGTCGCCGCAGTTGCCGATCAGCAGGGTGTGCCCGCTGAGCCGCTGCTGCTCGCCGTCGTCGAGCGTGATGTGGAAGTCGACGGTCTCGGAAGCCGTGACCGCGCGTCCCATCGCGGCGACGTAGGCGAGCCAGCCGGCTTTGTTCTTCAGCTCGTCGTCGGTTTCGGCGAGCATGTGCGCGTCGAGACCGAAACCGACCATGACCAGGAATCCGGTCTCGACCTCCGCATCATCGGTGCGCGTCCAGCCCATGTCGATGCGACGCTCGTTGCCGGCGGCGATGACCTTCAGCGCGTTCGGGATGCTGCCGATCGGGATCCCGAGATTGCGGGCGAGCAGGTTTCCGGTGCCCTGCGGCACGATTCCCAGCGCCGGAGCGTTCTCGGCCGATGCGAGGATCTCGGCGACCGTGCGCACCGTGCCGTCGCCACCGACGGCGATGACGACGTCGCAGCCGGCACGCACCGCCTCGGTCGTCATGGCTCGGCCGGGGTCGTCGGCGGCGGTCTCCCACCACATCAGCTCGGTGTCGGCCGGGACGGCGGCGGTCACGGCATCCCGAAGCTCATCGCCCTCGATCTTGGTCGGATTCCAGATGATCCCGAAGCGCTGCGCCATCTGCTCCCCCTTCACACGGCTGAAGGTCAGCCGTAGAACTGCTTTTCGAAGACTCGCCGCGCCCGGCGCGTGACCCGGAGGTAGTCCTCCTCGAGCACGGTGGCAGCGCGGTCAGGATATCCCAGAAGACGACCCACCCCGTCCAGTTCGCGGATCTCGGCCGGCAGCACGTCCTTCGTCTGGCCGGTCAGCAGCGTCATGGCCGAGCGCAGCCGGCTGGCGAGCACCCACGCCTCCCGCAGTCGCTCCGCGTCGTCCGCGGGAAGCAGATCGGCGAGCACCGCCGCGTCGAGCGCCTGCAGGGTCGACGTCGTGCGCAGGTCCGGCACCCGGTGGCCGTGCTGCAGCTGCAGCACCTGCACCATCCACTCCACATCGCTCAGCGTGCCCGGCCCGAGCTTGAGGTGCCGCCGGGGGTCGGCACCCTGCGGCAGCCGCTCACCCTCGACACGCGCCTTGATGCGCTTGATCTCGCGCACGTCCTGCAGCGAGACGCTCTGCGGGTAGCGGATACTGTCGGCCAGCTCCGTGAACCGCGCGATCAGCTTCAGGCTGCCGGCGATCCCCCGCGCGCGCAGCAGCGCCTGCGCCTCCCACGACAGCGACCAGCGGCGGTAGTACTGGGTGTACGCCTCGATGGTGCGCACGATCGGACCGTTGCGCCCCTCGGGGCGCAGGTCGGCATCGAGTTCCAGCGGCACGCGCTGATCGGCCAGATGCTCGCGCAGGCCGGCGACGATCTTCGCGGCGTGCTGCTGGGCGCGCTGCGGATCGATGCCGTTCGCGTCATAGATGAACAGCACGTCGGCGTCGGAGCCGAAACCGAGCTCGGCGCCGCCGAAGCGGCCCATCGCGATGATCGAGAAGTCCATCGCGTCGTCTTCGGGCGGCACGACCTCGCGGCGCACCGCGCGCAGTGCGGCCTGGATCGTCACCTCGGTGATCTCAGTGAGCGCCCTCGCCATCTCGTCGACGCCGACCTGCTCGAGCACCGCGCCCATCGCCGTGCGCAGCAGCTCACGCCGCCGCAGCGCCCGCACAGCTCGCAGCGCGGCCTTCGTCGTCGCGTGCCGGGTCTGGATCGCGCGCGCCTCCTCATCGAGGGCCGCCCCGCCGCGCGGACGCAGCGCAGCCGGCGTGTCGAGCCACGCCACCGACTCGGGGATCCACTCCATCAGCTCGCCGACGTAGCGCGAACCCGACAGCAGTCTCGTCAGCCTCTCGGCGGCGCCGGACGAGTCGCGCAGCATCCGCAGGAACCAGTGCGTGTCGCCGAGCCTCTCGCTGATGCGCCGGAAGGCGACGAGCCCGTAGTCGGGGTCGGTGCCGTCGGCGAACCAGCGCAGCATCACGGGCATGAGGTGCTTCTGGATGGTGGCCTTGCGGCTCAGGCCCGACGTGAGCGCGGCGATGTGCCGCAGCGCACCGGCGGGATCACGGAATCCGATCGCGGCGAGACGCGAACCCGCCTGCGCCGTCGAGAGCGTGCGCTCCTCGGCCGGCAGCGCGGCGACGGCCGAGAGCAGCGGACGGTAGAACAGGCGCACGTGCTGATCGCGCACCGCGAGGCGCACCTCGTCCCAGATCTCCTGCAGGCCGGAGGCGCTGTCGGCCAACGCCGTGGCCCGGGCGAGGTGCCGCATGCCCTCGTCGTCGCGCGGCATGAGATGCGTGCGGGTGAGGTCGTGCAGCTGCAGCCGGTGCTCGAGCAGCCGCAGGATGCGGTACTGCTCGCCAAAGGCGCTCGCCTCCGCCCGGCCGATGTAGCCGCCCTCGACGAGCGCGTCGAGCGACTCCAGCGTGCCGCGGGTGCGGATGCTGGCGTCGCCGAGTCCGTGCACGAGCTGCAGCAGCTGCACGGTGAACTCGATGTCGCGCAGGCCGCCGGGGCCGAGCTTGATCTGGTACGGCACGTCGTCGGCCGGGATGTGGTCGGTGACGCGCTCGCGCATGCGCTGCACGCTCTCGACGAAGTCGGATCTCTCGGCGCTCGTCCACACCTTCGGTTGCACGGCCGCGATGTACTCCTCGCCGAGCTGGGCGTCGCCCGCCAGCGGGCGCGCCTTGAGAAGCGCCTGGAACTCCCAGCTCTTCGCCCAGCGGTCGTAGTACGCCAGATGGGATGCCAGAGAGCGCACCAGCGCGCCCTGCTTCCCCTCCGGACGGAGGGCGGCGTCGACCTCCCACAGCGGCGGCTCGACCTCGACGCCGCTCAGCGCCGTCATGGTCTCGCGCGCCAGACGCGTGGCGATGTCGATCGCCCTCGCCTCGCTGACGACGCTCTCGTCGGCCGTGCCTGCGACGAAGATCACATCGACGTCGCTCAGGTAGTTCAGCTCGCGGGCACCCGCCTTGCCCATGCCGATGATCGCAAGCCGCGTCGCGGCGATCTCCTCGTGGGTGCGGGCGCGACCGGATCGCTCGACCACCGTACGTGCGATGGCAAGTCCTGCCTCCAGCGCCGCCGCTGCGGCATCCGCGAGCGCAGCCGAGACGCCGGCGATCGCGACCGTCGCCGACTCCGACGCCAGGTCCGCAGCCGCGATCTCGCTCAGCGCGCACCGGTACTCGACGCGCAGCGCGGTGACCGGATCGGCGGCGCGCGCGAAGCCCCCCTCCGCGCCCGTGGCCGCGAGCAGCCGCTCGGTCAGCTCCGCGGCATCCGGCAGCTCCGTCCGCAGCAGCACGTCGGCGCGCAGGTGGGAGGGATGCCGCTCGAAGAACGAGCCGAGCGCGCGGGACACGCCGAACAGCCGCCACGCCGCTTCCCGCGCTGCGGGATCGGAGAGCACGGCCGTGACCTGACCGGCGTCGCGGCGTGCGACGCCCACGAGGCCCCGCACGGCGGCATCCGGGTCGGCCGCGACCATCCCGTCGGCGAGCTGCACGCGATCGAGTCCGGTGAGCTCCGACAGCTCGGTGAGATCAGCGGACGCCGAGGTCAGCTCGACGAAGCCGAGCCGTGCCAGGGCGGACAGCGAAATGGACGCATCAGGACGCGCCATCGCCGCCTCAGAGCAGCCCGAGGTTGTTCTTGAGCTCGAACGGCGTCACCTGGCCGCGGTAGGCCTCCCACTCCTTCTGCTTGTTCAGCAGCACGTAGTTGAAGACCTGCTCGCCGAGCGTCTCGGCGACCAGCTCGGAGTCCCGCATGTACTCGAGCGCGTGGTCGAGGCTGGCCGGCAGGGGCGCGTACCCGAGAGCGCGGCGCTCGGAGTCGCTGAGCGACCACACGTTGTCCTCGGCCTCCGGCGGCAGCTCGTACTCCTCCTCGATGCCCTTGAGGCCGGCTGCCAGCATCAGCGCGTAGGCGAGATACGGGTTCGCCGCCGAATCGAGCGCGCGGTACTCGATGCGCGTCGACTGGCCCTTGTTCGGCTTGTACATCGGCACGCGGATCAGCGCGGAGCGGTTCGCGTGACCCCAGGTGACGAAGCTCGGCGCCTCGTCGCCGCCCCAGAGCCGCTTGTACGAGTTCACGAACTGGTTGGTGACTGCGGCGATCTCGTTCGCATGACGCAGCAGACCGGCGATGAACCGGCGTCCGGTGAGCGAGAGCTGGTACTCGGCGCCGGCCTCGTAGAACGCGTTGACGTCGCCCTCGAACAGCGACATGTGTGTGTGCATGCCGCTGCCGGGGTGGTCGTTCAGCGGCTTCGGCATGAACGTCGCGTACACGCCCTGCTCGATCGCGACCTCTTTGACCACGGTGCGGAAGGTCATGATGTTGTCGGCGGTCGTCAGCGCGTCGGCGTAGCGCAGATCGATCTCGTTCTGCCCCGGGCCGCCCTCGTGGTGGCTGTACTCCACCGAGATGCCCAGGTCCTCCAGCATCCGCACGGCGCTGCGGCGGAAGTCGTGTGCCGTGCCGCCCGGCACGTTGTCGAAGTAGCCCGCGCTGTCGGCGGGAACAGGGCCCTCCGGGCCGAGTTGCGAGGACTTCAGCAGGTAGAACTCGATCTCGGGGTGCGTGTAGAACGTGAATCCGGCGTCTGCCGCCTTCGCGAGCGCCCGCCGCAGCACGTTGCGGGGGTCGGAGACGGCGGGGCGGCCGTCGGGGGTGGTGAGGTCGCAGAACATGCGGGCGGTCGGGTCGATCTCCCCGCGCCAGGGCAGGATCTGGAACGTCGTCGGGTCGGGCTGCGCGAGCAGGTCGGACTCGTAGGTGCGAGTCAGCCCCTCGATCGCCGAGCCGTCGAAGCCGATCCCCTCGGCGAACGCGCCCTCGACCTCAGCGGGGGCGATGGCCACCGACTTGAGCGTGCCGATGACGTCGGTGAACCAGAGCCGGACGAATTTGACGCCACGCTCTTCGATGGTGCGCAGCACGAAATCGCGCTGCTTGTCGACCCTCACTGGCCGGACTCGTGCGCGCTGGAGCCCCACGCATCGTCGGCCGCGTCTTCCTCGGCCCACGCGCGAGAGCGCTCGCGCAGGGTCTGGGGGGCACGAGCCGCGTCCTCGCGGGTGTCGAACGGACCGACCCGGTCGACCGATGCGGACTGCATGCCGAACTCGACCTCCCCGGTGCTGAGGTTGTACCAGTACTTCTCGTCGCCGTCGGACATGTCAGCTCCTTCGTCGGGATCTCGTCACGATCCTAATCGCTGGGTCGTGCATCGCTAGGCTATTCGCCATGGCACAGGCAATCGGCGTCGACATCGGCGGAACGGGCATCAAGGCGGGCATCGTCAACCTCGACACGGGCACACTGGATTCGGATCGCGTGCGCGTGCCGACGCCCGAGGGCGCGCACCCCGCCGACGTGGTCGAGACCGTGCGCGAGGTGCTCGACACCCTGGGCGTCGCGGAGTCGACGCTGCCGCTGGGTGTGGCGTTCCCCGCGATCGTGAAGTACGGCAAGACCCTTTCGGCGGCCAACATCTCGAAGGAGTGGGTCGACTTCGAGGCCGAGAAGTTCTTCGAGAGCGGACTGGGCCGCAGCATCACGTTCGTGAACGACGCCGACGCGGCCGGCGTGGCGGAGGCGCGTCACGGTGCTGCCCGCGACGCGCGCGGCCTCACCATCATGACGACGCTCGGCACCGGCATCGGCTCGGCCTTCCTGTACAACGGCGTGCTCGTGCCGAACACGGAGCTCGGGCATCTCAAGCGCGACGGCGAGTCGATCGAGCGTTGGACCGCGTACTCGGCGATGGAGCGCGAGAACCTGTCGTGGGAGGACTGGTCGGCGCGGCTGCAGGAGTTCTACTCGCACGTCGAGTTCCTGTTCAGCCCCGATCTGTTCGTGGTCGGGGGCGGGGTGTCGAAGCACCCCGAGAAGTTCCTGCCGCTGCTCGATCTGCGGACCCCGATCGTGTCTGCCGTGCACCGCAACGCCTCGGGCATCATCGGTGCGGCGGCACTGTCCGTCGACTGATCAGCACGCAGCAGGAAGGCCCGGTCGTCGACCGGGCCTTCCTTTGTTCGGGGCGAGCGGGCCGGCCTGTACGCCGGGTTCTGTTCAGGAGTTCTTCGCTCCCTTGACGGCCATCTCTCTCGACGACACGTTGCCGTGTCGTTCCAGCGACCTACCCGAGGACTCGGCGAGCCGCGTCAACGTCCTCTGTCTGGTCTTGCTCCGGGCGAGGTTTACCTGGCAGAGCGCGTCACCGCGCTCCCCGGTGGTCTCTTACACCACCCTTTCACCCTTACCCCTCCGGCCCTTGCGGGTCGGACGGGCGGTCTTCTCTCTGTGGCACTGTCTCGCGGATCACTCCGGGTGGGTGTTACCCACCGCCCTGCCCTGTGGAGCCCGGACGTTCCTCGGTGCGCTCACGCGCCACGCGGCCGTCCGGCCGACCCACTCGCCCCTCGATTCTACGCGTCCTTCGCGGCGTCCACCGCGACGTGCACGTCGAGGGGGACGTCGATGGCGAAGCCGGGGAACAGCCGGGCGGTGGCCGCGTCCGCGGCATCACGGAGGATGCCCGTCACAATCTCCGCCTGCTCGGTGGGAGCGTGCACGATCACCTCGTCGTGCAGGAACAGCGCGAGATGCGCGCGGTCGCGGAAGATCGGTCCGGATGCCGCCGCGGGCACGGATGCCGCTGGCAGCGCCATGAGACGGTGGCGGATCTCGGCGAGCCACAGCAGCGCCCATTCGGCTGCCGTGCCCTGCACGATGAAGTTGCGGGTGAAGCGTCCGCGATCGCGCGCCCAGCTGCGTGCACGGCTCTCCTCGGCCCCCGCGGCGTCGGGCCCGCCGGCCCGCGACTGGGCGAGGCGCCACGCGTCGTCGGGGTGGGGCGAGCTGCGGCCGAGCAGCGTGCTCACCACCCCGCCCTGCTCGCCGGTTCGCGCCGCGGCGTCGACAAGCCCCATCGCCCGCGGGTACACGGTACGCAGCCTCGGCACGAGCTGTCCGCTCTTTCCCGTGGTCGCGCCGTACATGGCTCCGAGCACCGCGTACTTCGCCTCGTCACGCGTCGCGACCGCTCCCGAGCGCACGACACCCTCGTACAGGTCGCGCCCACGCGCGGCCTCGACCATCGCGGTGTCGCGAGACATGGCGGCGAGCACGCGCGGCTCGAGCTGCGCCACGTCGGCGTCGACCAGGGTCCAGCCGGGGTCGGCGCGCACAGCGCTGCGCAGCTGACGAGGAATCTGCAACGCACCGCCCCCGGATGACGCCCAGCGTCCCGTCACCACTGCGCCGGTGAGGTAGACCGGGCGGAACCGCTCGTCGCGCACCCAGTCATCGAGCCACGCCCACCCGTTCGCGGTGAACAGCCGGGCGAGCTTCTTGTACTCCAGCAGCGGTGCCACCACCGGATGCTCGACACGCGACAGCTCCCATCGCGAGGTGGAGTCGACGAACACGCCGGCGCGGTGCAGCGCACGCAGCAGGCGGGGCGGGCTGTCGGGATTCAGGCTCGGGTCATCGAGACAGCGCCCGACCTCAGCGGCCAGCGCCGCCATGCGCGCAGGTCGCGCACCGCGCAGCGGACGGGATCCGAGCTGCCGCTCAAGGATGCTGTTGTGGGCGACCGTGTTCCACGGCAGCCCTGCCGCCGTCATCTCCTCCGCGATGAGGGCGCCCGTGGACTCGGCTGCGCACAGCAGCGCGAGGCGGGAGTCGGGCGCAGAAGCCAGTGCCGTCAGCTGCGCTCGCCACTGCGCGCTCACTTCGTCGATGTGCTCGTCGCCTTCCGGGCTCACCGCGGCCACATCGAACAGGCTCGGCGGTGCGGAGGCGTCGTCGACGTCGTCGGTGCGCAGCCAGCGGCCCGACGGCGCAAGCGCATGCGACAGCGATGCCGTGTCGCGCAGGATCGCGTGGCAGAGCAGCAGGTCGTGCGCCCGGCGCAGCCGCACCCCCGCGGCGAGCAGCGGCGGATAGAAGGTGCGCAGGCTCCGCACCGTCCACCGCGGTGACAGCAGCTGCTCCATCTCGCGCACCTGCGGCACGAGATCACGGTCGGAGACCTCGGTGGTCAGCGGCCCGCCGTCGGCATGCACGGCGATGACCCACCCGCCACCCCGGGCTCGCCCCACCAGGGCATGCGGCGGCTCTGCTGCAGGGGTCACGGCATCCGGTCTATCACCCGCGTCCGACGTCGGCGCCCGCGCCGAGAGGACGGTCGGTCGTCACAGACCGGACTCGTCGGTGCGCACGAGGATCCCCCCGCACTCCGGGCACGACACGACGTCGTCGTCGGCCGCTGCGCGCACGGCGCCCAGCTCGCTGCCGGCCAGCATCATCTGGCAGCCCTCGCAGATCCGCCGGCGCAGCAGACCCACGCCGATGCCGCCGCGCGCGGCGCGACGGGTGTACTCGGCGATCAACTCGGCGGGCACACTCTCGGTCAGGGCCGCACGATCGCGGGTCAGGTGCTCGCCCTCCGCTGCTGCGGCAGCCATGTCGGCCTTCGCGGCCGCGGTCAGCTGCGCACCCTCGGACTGGGTCTGGTCGATCAGCGCCTGCTGGGCGTCGACAGCTGCCTGCGCCTCCTCGACGCGCGCCATCACCTCGAGCTCGGAATCCTCGAGCATGGTGATGCGCCGGCCGAGGCTCTCGATCTCGTTCTCGAGCGCCTGCGCCTGCTTCGGGTCGGTGGCGACGGCGAGCCGCTCCGCATCCTTGTCGCGCCGCTGCGCGGCGAGGTGGACGTCGGACTCCAGCCGCCTCAGCTCGGCGTTCGCGTCGTCGAGCACCCCGGCGAGTCCGGTCAGCTCGCCCAGCTGCTGCTGGCGCAGAGCGGCGAGCTCGTTGATGCGGGCACCCTGCGCGGGGGTGGTGCGGGCGCGCTCCGCCTGCGCGATCTTCCGATCAAGGTCGGCGATGTCGAGGAGGCGGCGCTGGTGCTCAGGGCTGGCTTTCACCCCTCAAATCTAGTCCGTCAAGATGACACCGTCGACGTACAGCCAGAGCCCGCCCTCGCGCACGAAACGACCGCGCTCGCGCAGCGTGCCTCGCCCGTGCTCATCACGATAGAAGGCCTCGAACTCGACCACGCCGCGGTCGTCGAACGGCCCGCCGTGCTTCTGATCGAGGATGTCGAGGCGCTGCCAGCGGATGCCATCGTCGAGATCGAGCCGGTTCGGGCGAGTGGACGGGTGCCAGGTGCGCAGGAGATGCTCCGCGTCGGCTGTCGCGAACGCCGTGAACCGGGATCGCATCAGGCGCACGGCGGTCGGCGCCAATCCGGATGCCAGCACCGGGCCGCAGCACGACCCGAACACGTCTCCGCTCGTGCAGGGGCATCGCTCATCGCTCGCGGGTCTCGACATGCATCCATGCTGACACGCGACCGCCCGCGGACCCGGCCGTAGGCTGGGGCTGACCGACGACCCGGAGGACCCCATGACCGCTGTTCCCGTCTTCACCGCTCACAACGGATTCCAGCTGCCCGCCGTGGGACTGGGCACGTACCGGCTCAACGGCGAGGCCGGCGCGCAGTCGGTCGCCGCGGCGATCCGCCTCGGCTACCGCCTGATCGACTCGGCGTTCAACTACGAGAACGAGGGCGCCGTGGGCGCCGGAGTACGGGCATCCGGAATCGACCGCTCCGAGATCATCGTCACCACGAAGCTGCCGGGCCGGCACCACGAGACCCTCCAGGCGCGCACCAGCATCGAGGAGAGCCGGTTCCGGCTCGGGCTGGACGTCACCGACCTGCACCTGATCCACTGGCCCAACCCGCTCACCGGCCGGTACGAGCAGGCCTGGCGGGGCCTCGTCGACGCGCAGCAGCGCGGAACCGTCCACCAGATCGGCGTGTCCAACTTCCTTCCCGAGCACCTGGAGCGCATCGAGACGGCGACGGGCGTGCGGCCCGTCGTGAACCAGATCGAGGTGCACCCCTACTTCCCGCAGCAGGAGGCGCTCGCGTTGCATGCCGAGCGGGGCATACTCACCGAGGCGTGGTCGCCGCTCGGCCGTGCACGGCAGGTGCTCGATGAGCCCGTGATCGTCGAGATCGCCGAACGTCACGGCATCTCCCCGGTGCAGGCGATCATCGCCTGGCATGTCGCCCGAGGCACCGTGTCGATTCCGAAGGCCTCTTCACCCGAGCATCAGCGCACCAATCTCGAGGCGGCGTCCGTCGTGCTCGACGCCGCCGAGGTCGAGGCGATCACCGGGCTCGGTCGCGCAGACGGGCGGCTCTTCGACGGCGACCCGGCCACGCACGAGGAGATGTGAGGTCCGGATGCCCCTGACCGTTCTCCGGGAGGCCCTGCACCGGTCCGATCCCGCCATGCGGGCATGACCTTCTTCGAACAGGCGCCGATGGGCCGCCACGCCTCCCGCAGGCGACGATCCGTCGTCGGGCGCATCAGCACAGCAGCGGTGCTCGTCGTGCTCGCTGCGGGCACCGTCGGCGGGTTGTGGCTGATGTCGCTGGACGCGAAGGCCGACGAGCCGCTGCTCGAGCGGATCTTCCCCGCGCTTGCCGCACCTGCACCGCCGCTGAGCGCGGAGTTCGCCGACCTCGCCGACCGGATGATGCTGACCGCGGAGGGCAGGGAGGTCTTCGCCTTCACGCAGCCGCGATATGCCGACGCCGGCGAGATCGCCGAGCTCTGCGGAGATGAGTCCCACGACCCCGGGAACGAGTCCACGCTGGGCTGCTTCACGGGCCTCGAGCAGTCGCGCGCCCAGGATCGGATCTTCATCTACCGTTCCACCGACGAGCGACTCGCCCAGTCGATGGTGACCACGGCAGCCCACGAACTGCTGCACGCGGTGTACGCGCGCATGTCCTCGGAGGAGAAGACGCTTGTGGCCGAGCTCGTGTCCACGGCGACGGCTCGGGTTCCCTCCGACGACCCCGTTCACGATCAGATCGCCGCCTCGATGAACGGCGACGACGAGAAGCGGGCCACCGAGCAGTTCGCCTACCTCGGCTCGCAGGTGCACCCCGACATCGGGTTCCCCGTCGAGCTGGAGGAGATCTACGCACGCACGATCACCGATCGCGCTGCTCTCGTCGAGACGCACCGACACGCCGTCGCCGTGCTGGACGAGGTTCGCGCGGCGGTCGCCCAGGCCTGGGAGGAGGTGGCCGACGCCGAGCAGACGAACGCGCATACCCGCGCTCAGCTGGAGGCGGATGCCCGTGCCCTCTCCGAGGCCGTGGCGAAATTGGACAGCGATCGGGCGGCGTTCGACGCGACGGGCCCCGAGGAGAGAGAGCGGTGGAGAGTCACCCTCACGCCGCGGAACGGCGAGCCCGTCACGATGTCGTGGGAGGCGTCGTTCGCCTACCGCGAGGACGATCTGAATCGCATTCAGGGCGAGCACGACGCCCGTCGCGCAGAGCTCGAGCGGGCCGAGGCGGAGGCGGGACGCCTGCGCGCCGACACACAGGCGCTGCAGGATGATGCGACAGCTCTGCTGCGCGACGCTTATCCGGGCCAGACGTTCGAGGAGTGACCTCAGCCGTCACACGATAGGACGTCGGCGCTTGAGGGTCAACGCCCTCACCGGCGCTCGGGTCTGGCGCTAACGTCAGCGGTGCTCATCGCCGCCCGGCACGTCCGACACGCGGACGCGGCACCCGTCGACGGCACCTCGAGCACGGAGGAGAAGCCGATGCGCGCGATGACCTACCGGGGCCCGTACAAGATCCAGGTGACGGACAAGCCGATCCCGCGTCTGGAGCATCCGGGTGACGCGATCGTGCGGGTCACGCATGCCGCGGTCTGCGGATCTGACCTGCACCTCTATCACGGGATGATCCCCGACACCCGAATCGGCCACACGTTCGGCCACGAGATCGTCGGCGTCGTCCATGAAGTCGGCGCGGATGTGCAGAACCTCGCCCCGGGCGATCACGTCATGGTGCCCTTCAACATCTACTGCGGGTCCTGCTACTTCTGTTCGCGAGGCCTGTTCTCCAACTGCCACAACGTCAACGCGAACGCCACTGCCGTGGGCGGGATGTACGGCTACTCGCACACCGCAGGCGGATACGACGGGGGCCAAGCGGAGTACGTCCGCGTTCCCTTTGCCGACGTCGGGCCCAAGACCATTCCGGATTGGCTCTCGGCCGAGGACGCGCTGATGCTCACCGACGCGTTCTCGACCGGGTACTTCGGCGCGCAGCTCGGTGACATCGCCGAACGCGACACGGTCGTCGTATTCGGCGCTGGTCCCGTGGGCCTCTCCGCTGCGCGTTCGGCTTGGTTCCTCGGCGCCGGTCGCGTCATCGTCGTTGACCACATCGCGCACCGCCTCGAGAAGGCTCGAGACTTCGCGTACGCAGAGACCATGCATCTGGCCGAGCACAGCGACATCGTGCTGGCGTTGAAGAAGGCCACCGATGGTCTGGGCGCCGACGTGGTCATCGACGCCGTGGGAGCCGAAGCGGATGGGAGCGTGCTGCAGCATGTCACCGGCGCCAAGCTGAAGCTGCAGGGTGGCTCCCCCGTCGCCCTGAACTGGGCCATCGATTCCGCCCGCAAGGGCGGCACCGTCTCCGTCGTGGGCGCGTACGGACCGCTGGTCTCGGCGGTGCGAATGGGGGACGTGGTGAACAAGGGCCTGACCCTCAGAGCCAATCAGGCGCCGGTGGCGCGGCAGTGGCCGAGACTGCTCGAGCACATCCGCGCCGGTCACCTGCATCCGGGAGAGCTCCTGACGCATCGCTTCACGCTCGAGGACATCGGCGAGGCATATCACGTCTTCTCGGCGAAGCTCGACGGATGCATCAAGCCCATCATCACCGTCGGAGAGGACTGAGCATGCCTTATGAATCCGTGAAGCCCGATCGCAGCCCCAGCAATGACGAGCTGCGAGCGAGGATCCCCGGCTGGGGAGCCGACGCCGACGCCGAGCACCGCCGCACCTGGCAGCAGAGGGATGACATCGGCGACACGGGCGCGCACTGGCGACTTCCCGAACGTCAACCGGGCGGGGATCAGCGCGAGCGCTCGATCGAGCACATGATGCTGCCGCCGGTATTCGGCACCGCGCAGCCGCTGCACGGCGTCTCGGGGAGGATCCGGCGCTTCGCCTACGACAGGCTCAGCGAGACCAAGAACACACGCTGGCTGCTGCTCGTGCTCGGCGATCGGGTCGAGGCAGTGGGCGCCCACCTCCGCTCGTTCCTGAGCACACGTCCCGACAATCCGATCACTCAGACCGGGGTGCTCTCCGAGGCGCACCGGCACCCTTTGCGGTCGCGGTTCGGGACAGGACGCCTGGATCTGCGGCACACATGGATGGATCCGCTCATCGTCGCGGGTCCGTGGCTGGCGGTGGCGGTGCTGATCGGCGCAATCGCGGGCCGGGCCGGCCGGCGACGCTGACGGTCGCCTCGCGGAGTACGGTGGGCCCTGCCGGGATCGAACCGACGACATCCACGGTGTAAACGTGGCGCTCTACCAGCTGAGCTAAAGGCCCTGGTATCCCGATTCTACGGTGTGGAATGTGCGGAACCCGTCCTTCCGAACGGATATAGGCTGAGCACAGCGCGTGTTGTGCGGTGCCGACAAGGCCCGACCGCGCCGCATCCCGTTTCCTTGGCACGACCTGCCAGCTTGACGAAAGGCTCCACGTGACCGTCCACGACCAGGATCCGTACTCCCAGGCACCTTTGGACAGCGACCCAGAGGAGACCGGAGAGTGGCAGCAGTCGCTCGACGAGCTGGTGGATGCGAAGGGCCCCGGCCGCGGCCGGGAGATCATGCTCAGCCTCCTGAAGCGCTCGAAGGAGCGTCACCTCGGCGTGCCGATGGTGCCGACCACCGACTACATCAACACGATCGCCGCGTCCAACGAGCCGGAGTTCCCCGGCGACGAGGAGATCGAGCGCCGCTACCGCCACTGGATCCGCTGGAACGCGGCCATCACCGTGCACCGCGCGCAGCGGCCCGGCATCGGCGTCGGCGGACACATCTCCACCTACGCAGGCGCCGCGTCGCTGTACGAGGTCGGCTTCAACCACTTCTTCCGCGGTCAGGACCACCCGAGCGGCGGCGACCAGATCTTCATCCAGGGTCACGCCTCCCCCGGCATCTACGCCCGGTCGTTCCTCGAGGGGCGCCTGAGCGAGGCCGACATGGACGGCTTCCGTCAGGAGAAGTCGCACGCAGGTCACGCCCTTCCTTCGTATCCGCACCCGCGGTCGATGCCCGAGTACTGGCAGTTCCCGACTGTCTCGATGGGTCTCGGCCCGATCAACGCGATCTACCAGGCACAGGCGAACAGGTACCTCACCAACCGCGGCATCAAGGACACCGGCGACCAGCACGTCTGGGCCTTCCTGGGCGATGGCGAGATGGACGAGGTCGAGAGCCGCGGCCAGCTGCAGGTAGCCGCCAACGAGGGCCTCGACAACCTCACGTTCGTGATCAACTGCAACCTGCAGCGTCTCGACGGCCCGGTGCGCGGCAACGGCAAGATCATCCAGGAGCTCGAGTCGTTCTTCCGCGGTGCCGGATGGAACGTCATCAAGGTCATCTGGGGCCGGGAGTGGGACGACCTGCTCGCCCGCGACACCGACGGCGCTCTGCTGAACATCATGAACGCCACCCCCGACGGCGACTACCAGACGTACAAGGCCGAGTCCGGTGCGTACATCCGCGAGAACTTCTTCGGTCGCGACGAGCGCGCCGCCGCCCTCGTCAAGGACCTCTCGGATGACGACATCTGGCACCTGCGCCGCGGTGGTCACGACTACCGCAAGGTGTATGCGGCGTACAAGTCGGCGGTGGAGCACAAGGGCCAGCCGACCGTCATCCTCGCCAAGACCGTGAAGGGCTACGGTCTCGGACCGCACTTCGAGGGCCGCAACGCGACCCACCAGATGAAGAAGATGACGCTGGACAACCTCAAGACGTTCCGCGACACCATGCAGATCCCGATCACGGACGCGCAGCTGGAAGAGAACCCGTACCTGCCCCCGTACTACCACCCGGGCAAGGACGACGAGACCATCCAGTACATGCTGGAGCGTCGTCGCGCCCTCGGCGGCATGATCCCCGAACGCCGCACCGCGCACACCTCGATCACGCTGCCCGAGGAGTCGACCTACGCGCTGCCACGCAAGGGCTCCGGCACCCAGGAGATCGCCACGACGATGGCGTTCGTCCGTCTGCTGAAGGACCTGCTCCGGGCGAAGGACTTCGGCAACCGCGTCGTGCCGATCATCCCCGACGAGGCGCGCACCTTCGGCATCGACGCGTACTTCCCGACCGCGAAGATCTACAACCCGAACGGTCAGCACTACACCTCGGTCGACCGCCAGCTGCTGCTCGCGTACAAGGAGAGCCCGCAGGGCCAGATCGTGCACGTCGGCATCAACGAGGCCGGTGCCATGGCGGCCTTCACCGCCGCAGGCACGTCGTACTCCACGCAGGGCGAGCCGCTGATCCCGATCTACATCTTCTACTCGATGTTCGGCTACCAGCGCACGGGAGATGCGATGTGGGCCGCGGGCGACCAGATGGCGCGTGGATTCATCATCGGCGCCACGGCAGGACGCACGACGCTGACCGGTGAAGGTCTGCAGCACGCGGACGGGCACTCGCCGCTGCTGGCATCCACCAACCCCGCCACCGTCTCGTACGATCCCGCGTACGGCTACGAGATCGCGCACATCGTGCGCTCGGGTCTGGAGCGGATGTACGGCGGGTCGCACCCCGACCCCGACGTCATGTACTACCTCACGGTGTACAACGAGCCGCTGGTGCAGCCGGCCGAGCCGGAGGATGCGGACATCGACGGCATCATCCGCGGCATCCACCGCATCAAGCCGGGCACGGGCGAGGGACACAAGGCCCAGCTGTTCGCCTCGGGCGTCGGCGTGCCGTGGGCTCTGGAGGCGCAGGAGCTGCTGCAGCGCGACTGGGGCGTCAGCGCGGATGTGTGGTCGGTCACCTCGTGGAGCGAGCTGCGCCACGACGGTCTCGCGGTCGACGAGCACAACTTCCTGCACCCCGAGGAGGAGCCGCAGACGGCCTACCTCACCCGCAAGCTGCAGGGCGCAGACGGCCCGGTCGTCGCCGTCAGCGACTTCATGCACGCCGTGCAGGACCAGATCCGCCCGTGGGTGCCGAACCCGTACTACACGCTGGGCGCGGATGGTTTCGGCTTCTCGGACACCCGTGCCGCTGCTCGACGCTTCTTCAAGATCGACGGTCCGTCGATGGTGGTCCGCACTCTGCAGGCCCTGGCCGACGAGGGCAGGATCGACCGTGCGGTCATCGGCCAGGCGATCGAGAAGTACCGTCTGTTCGACGTGAACGCCGGCACCAGCGGGAACGCAGGCGGCGAGAGCTGAACCCGTGACCAGTACCGCCCAGCAGGCCATGGACAAGGCCGCGACGCTCGCCTGGCTGCGCCGGATCTCCGGTGACATCGCGACGGTGACGATCAAGCGGCTCGAGGACACCCTGCCCTGGTACGCCGACATGCCACCAGCCCGACGCTCCGCCGTCGGGCTGGTGGCCCAGGCCGGCATCACGTCGTTCATCCAGTGGTATGAGGATCCGACGTCGACCCCCTGGATCGCCGCCGACATCTTCGCCGCCGCACCGCGTGAGCTGCTGCGCAGCGTCAGCCTGCAGCAGACGCTGCAGTTGATCCGCGTCACGGTCGAGGTCACCGAGGAGCGCGTCGCGGGACGCGGCGCGGATCTGCGCGAGGCGATCCTGCTGTATTCGCGCGACGTGGCGTTCGCGTCTGCCGACGTGTACGCCCGCGCCGCCGAGGCGCGGGGGCTGTGGGATGCCCGACTCGAGGCCCTCGTGGTCGACTCGATCCTCACGGGCGAGGCCGACGAGGAGCTGCCCAGCCGCATCGCCGCCCTCGGCTGGCACGGCCATGGCGAGGTCAGCGTCATCGTCGGCACGACGCCCCCGCAGTTCGACGTCGACCTGGTGCGACGCACGGCCCGGCGTATGTCCGTCGACGTGCTGATCGGCGTGCAGGGGTCGAGACTCGTGCTCGTCATCGGGCGCGCGCGCGTGCCCGGCAAAGAGGACGAGACCGAGGATCTGCCGTTCAGCGAGATCGCGCTGCGCCTGGAGCCCTCGTTCGGCCCCGGTTATGTGGTGCTCGGCCCGCCGGTGACCGCCCTCGTCGACGCCGGGCAGAGTGCCCGTGCGGCGCTCGCCGGCTTCGCGGTCGCTCGCGCGTGGCGCGGCGCGCCCCGCCCGGTCGAGGCGGACGACCTGCTGCCCGAGCGCGCCCTGGCCGGTGACTCCCTGGCCAAGCAGACGCTCATCGAGCGGATCTTCCGCCCCCTGCAGGCGCATTCCACCGACCTCGTGACGACGCTGTGGAGCTATCTCGACAACGGCCGTTCGCTCGAGGCGACCGCGCGCGAGCTGTTCGTGCACCCGAACACGGTGCGCTACCGACTCAAGCGCGTGACCGAGGTGATCGGCTGGGACGCGACCGGTCCACGCGAGGCCCTGATCCTGCAGACCGCCCTGATCCTCGGCTCGATCGGCACGGCAGAGCCTGCCCGGCGTCGTGCCGTGACGCGGCGTCGCTGAGTCGTCAGAGCCTCACCGCCCGGGAGATGTGCGCCACGCACAATCGATTCTCTGATTGTTGTGATGTTTCATCCACCACCATCGTCCGATCGTTGGCAGACTGGTCTGGTGATCGTCGTCGCCTCGCCCGGTCAGGGCTCCCAGACCCCCGGCTTCCTCGCTCCCTGGCTCGAGCTGGACGGCGTCGCCGAACGGCTGGACGCATATTCCGAGGCCGCCGAGGTCGACCTGATCGCGCACGGCACCGAATCGGACGCCGACACCATCCGCGACACCCGCATCGCGCAGCCGCTCATCGTGGCCGCCTCGCTGATCGCCGCCGAGCAGCTGACCCTGCGCGCCCGGCGGCGTCCCGACGGGGTCGCCGGCCACTCGGTGGGAGAGCTCGCCGCGCTCGCGGGCGCTGAGGTGCTCGCCGCCGACGAGGCCATGCGCCTGGTCGGCATCCGCGGACGCGCGATGGCGGATGCCGCCGCGCACACGCCCACCGGGATGAGCGCGGTGCTCGGTGGCGACGCCGACGAGGTGCTCGCGCTGCTCGACGAGCTCGAGCTCACCCCGGCCAACTACAACGTCGCCGGGCAGATCGTCGCGGCGGGCGCGCTGCCCGCGCTCGCGCAGCTCGCCGAGCGGGCTCCGCGCGCGGTGCGCGTGATGCCGCTGCAGGTCGCCGGGGCATTCCACACCTCGTACATGGCTCCCGCCGTCGACACGCTGCGCGCCGCCGTCTCCACCATCTCGGCGAGCGACCCGACAGTCACACTCTGGTCGAACCGCGACGGCGCGGTCGTCGACGACGGACATGCCGCCCTCGACCGCATCGTGACCCAGGTGTCGTCGCCGGTGCGCTGGGATCTCTGCATGGAGGCGTTCGCCGCCGCCGACATCACCGGATTCATCGAGGTCGCCCCTGCCGGCGCTCTCACCGGCCTCGCCAAGCGCGGCCTGCGCGGCGTGCCGAATGTCGCAGTGAAGACCCCCGACGACCTCGACGCAGCCGCGGAGCTGCTCGCCGGGTCATCGCAGAACGGAGCAGTCTCGTGACCATCCTCAAGCAAGCCAGCGGCCCCGCCTACACGCGCATCTACTCGGTCGGCGCGGCGCGCGGCGAGAACGCCGTCCCCAACGACGATCTGGTCGGGCCGATCGACTCCAGCGATGAGTGGATCCGGCAGCGCACCGGCATCATCACCCGCACCCGTGCGGTCGCCGAGACGAGTGTGATCGAGCTCTCCACCGACGCGGCGAAGGAAGCCGTCGAGCGCTCAGGCGTCGACCCGGCCGAGATCGATCTCGTGATCATCGCGACGATCAGCAACCCGAAGCAGACGCCCTCGGTGGCCGCGATCGTGGCCGACCGGATCGGGGCGACGCCTGCCGCCGCCTACGACATGAACGCGGCATGCGCCGGGTACGCGTACGCCATCGCCCAGGCGGATGCGCTCATCCGCGCCGGAGCCGCCCGCCACGCCGTCGTCGTCGGCGCCGAGAAGCTCTCGGACGTCGTCGACCCCACCGACCGGAGCATCTCTTTCCTGCTCGGCGACGGCGCCGGCGCCGTGGTCATCGGCCCGAGCGAGACGCCCGGCATCTCGTCGACCGTCTGGGGCTCGGACGGCTCGAAGTCCGACCTCGTGGGCATGAACCACACCCTCACCGACTTCCGCGACGGCAAGGCTCCGTGGCCCACGCTCCGCCAGGAGGGGCCGAGCGTGTTCCGCTGGGCGGTGTGGGAGATGGCCAAGGTCGCCCGCGAAGCGCTCGAGCGCGCCGGCATCGAGGCATCCGACCTCGCCGCCTTCATCCCGCACCAGGCGAACCTGCGCATCATCGAGGAGTTCGCCAAGCAGCTCAAGCTGCCCGAGACCACCGTCATCGCCCGCGACATCGAGACCACCGGCAACACGTCGGCCGCCTCGATCCCGCTCGCCACGCACCGGCTGCTCGAGGAGCACCCCGAACTGAGCGGCGGTCTGGCCCTGCAGATCGGGTTCGGCGCCGGTCTGGTCTTCGGCGCGCAGGTGGTCGTGCTGCCCTGATCGGGTGCGCGCCTTCCCTAGACTGTTCACCGGTTCAACCCATTCCGAGAAAGTAGGAAACACCATGGCTCTCACCAACGACGAGGTCCTCGCCGGCCTTGCTGAGCTGGTCACCGACGAGACGGGCATCGACGCGTCCGAGGTCACGATGGAGAAGTCGTTCACCGACGACCTCGACATCGACTCGATCTCGATGATGACGATCGTCGTCAACGCCGAGGAGAAGTTCGGCGTCACCATCCCCGACGACGAGGTCAAGAACCTGAAGACCGTCGCCGACGCCGTCAACTTCATCGTCGCCGGCCAGGAGTGACACCCGCGGATGCCACCCCCGCGGACCGCGGGGTGTGGCATCCTCCTGCCCCGATCCCTCCTCCTCACGAAGGACTCCCATGACCAAGCGCATCGTCGTCACCGGTATCGGCGCCACGTCCGCTCTGGGCGGCACGGCTCCCGAGAACTGGGCGAACCTGCTCGCCGGCCAGTCCGGTACCCGCACCCTGCCGCACGACTGGATCGAGAAGTACCAGATCCCGGTGCACTTCGCTGCGGAGGCCAGCGTGCGTCCCGAAGAGGTGCTGCCGCGTCACGAGGCGAAGCGCCTCGACCCGTCGACGCAATTCGCGATGATCGCCGCTCGCGAGGCGTGGGAGGACGCGGGTGCGCCCGACGTCGCCCCGGAGCGTCTGGGAGTCGACTGGGCGACCGGCATCGGCGGCGTCTGGACGCTGCTGGATGCCTGGGACACGCTGCGTGAGAAGGGTCCGCGGCGGGTCATGCCGCTGACCGTGCCCATGCTCATGCCGAACGCCGGCGCAGGCAACCTCTCCCTGCACTTCAACGCGAAGGCGTTCGCCCGCACCGTGGTCAGCGCGTGCGCCTCGAGCACCGAGTCGATCGCGAACGCCTACCAGCACCTGCAGGACGACCTCGCCGATGTCGTGATCGCCGGCGGCGCCGAGTCGGCCATCCACCCGATCACCATGGCATCGTTCGCCTCAGCTCAGGCGCTCTCCCGCCGCAACGACGACCCGGCCACGGCTTCCCGCCCCGGCGCCATCGATCGCGACGGCTTCGTGATGGGCGAGGGCGGCGCCGCTCTCGTGCTCGAGACCGAGGAGCACGCCACCGCCCGCGGGGCAAAGATCTACGCCTACCTGGTGGGCGGCGGCGTGACGGCCGACTCGTACCACATCACCGGAAACGACCCCGAAGGGGCCGGCGCCGCACGCGCCGTCGAGGCGGCCCTCGCCCAAGCCGGCGCGTCGCCGGACGAGGTCGCGCACATCAACGCGCACGCGACCTCCACTCCGGTCGGCGACCCCAACGAGTACGAAGCCCTCAAGCGCGTGTTCGGCGACCGCATCGACGAGATCCCGGTCTCGGCGACCAAGGCGTCGACCGGTCACCTGCTCGGCGGCACGGGCGCGCTCGAGGCCGTGTTCGCGATCCTCGCGCTGCGCGACCGCGTCGCTCCCCCGACGATCAACATGACCGAGCCCGATCCCGCGGTGCCGTTCAAGCTCTCCACCGAGCCGCAGCCGCTGGGCGAGGGCGACCTGCTCGCGATCAGCAACTCGTTCGGCTTCGGCGGTCACAACGCGGTCGTCGCGTTCCGCAGCGCCTGACCCGACCGAACCGAACAGACACGACGAAGCCCCCGCCTTCCCCGGCGGGGGCTTCTGTCTGATGCGGGAGATTCGCTTTCCCGGTCTCCGGGTGCGATCACCGGATCCCGCTACTCGCGCCTCGCCCGCACGTCCTGCGCGGCGGCGTCGGCCCGATCAGCCGACCTTGTGCAGCCAGACGACGTGCGTGTCGTCACCGGCGTGCCGGAACGGCTCCAGCTCCTCATCCCACGCCGAGCCGAGAGCGACGTCGAGTTCGCGCTGCAGCTCGGCCGCGTTGCCGGCGGCGATCTCCATCGCATAGCGAATGCGGTCTTCGCCGATCACGATGTTGCCCGCCGAATCGGTCTGCGCGTAGTGGATGCCGAGATCGGGAGTGTGCAACCAGCGGCCGCCCTCGCTGGCCGGTGTCGGATCCTCCGACACCTCGAAGCGCAGATGCTCCCAGCCGCGGATCGCCGTCGCGAGCGCCGCACCGGTGCCGGCAGGCGCATCCCAGTAGAACTCCGCGCGGCGGGTGCCCTGCTGCACGGGCTGGTCGCTCCAGTCGAAGTTGACGGCACGACCGATGGCGCGTCCCACCGCCCATTCGAGGTGCGGGCAGAGCGCGCGTGGAGCGGAGTGGATGAACACCACTCCGCGTGCGTATCCCGTCGCCATGATCTCTCCGTTTCATCAGGTACGTCTTCCCCTACGACCTGAACCGAAGATGCGGCGAACTATGCGGTTGTACGGCGATTATCGCCCAGAACCGCGCGAATCACAAGCGTGTGATTCCGGATGCCAGAGCGGCCCCGGTCGCAGTGACCGGGGCCGCTCTGTCGATGGGTCCCTGAGCCTGTCGAAGGCCGGTCCCCGAGCCTGTCGAAAGGTTACGCCTCGCTCATCGCGAGCTTGGCCTGCTGGCCCTTCGCGGCGTAGTAGGCCGCGCGAGCGGCATCCCGCCGGGCCTGCTCCGCGTAGCCGGCCTCGAGCACGTCCTGCGCGACCTCGACCTGCTCGTGCTGGTCGGTGCCGTTGTACTTCTCGATGTAGGCGTCGAGCTCGGGGCCCGACTCCCACGAGGTGATGAGGCAGTAGCGCGGCTCGGTGCCGTTGTGGGTGGTCGCGTGCCACAGACGCTGGGTGTCGACGATGAGCTGAGCGCCGGCCGGAAGGGCGATGCGGTACTCGACGCTCGGGTCGGTGCGGTTCTCACGCAGGACGAAGTAGCTGTCCTTGTCGTCGGTGAGGTTGAAGAACCCGCGCACGACCCAGCCGGTGCCGTCGGGGTTCAGGCGGTTGTTGTCGTCCTGGTGCAGGTTGTACAGGCACTCGCCGTACGGGGTGGGCTGCAGCTCGATGACGCGGCAGCGACCGACGTTGGCACCCGGCTCCTTGGCGCGAGCGGTCAGGGTCGGGGCGATCGCGGTCTGCGAGTCGATCCAGACGCCGTCCTTGTCCGTGCGCGGCGGCTTGTGGTTCCAGAAGCCGTTGCACTCGATCTCGCCCTTCGCGCTGGCGAGAGGCGAGAAGCGGGTGTCGCCCGAAGACTTCCAGTCGACATACTCGATGTCGAGCCATTCCTTCGGGTCCATCTCCCCGCCGTAGCTGTCGAGGATGACGAATCCCTTGTCTTCGAGGGCTGCGGACTTGATGTATCCCATGATCTGAGTCATGTCCTTTCGTAATGGGCCAGCACGTTTTAACAGGCCCTACTTAGGCAAGCCTACATCGGGGTCCTGAACGCACCGCCGCTGCTCGGCCGGAGAAAATCGCCCCGGACTAGACTCGATGCGGCGGCTCGTCACCCCGCCATCCGGAGGAATCACGCAGTCATGGCAACGGCGACCAATGTCGAAGCACACGCGACGGGAACGATCGAATGGCTCTCCGCTTCGACGACGAACATCGTCGTCCCGGTCTATCAGCGCCAGTACCGATGGGACATCGGCGGCTGCGAGAAGCTGCTCTCCGACATCCGGGCGGTGGCCGGTGAGGATGACGGTCACCGGCACTTCATCGGGTCGATCCTCTCGGGCCGGGATGCCGCCGCCGACGCCGCGGGAGCGACGGATGACGACCTGATCCTCATCGACGGTCAGCAGCGGATCACGACGATCATGCTGCTCATCGCCGCTCTGCACCACGCCGTCCGCGACAGCGACCCGGCCTTCGCCGCCGAGCTGCAGCGGGTGCTCGTGCGCGCCGACGATCCCGCGCGCACGAAGCTGCGCCCTCACGACGAGTGGGCCGGTCTCTACGAGTCGGTGGTGCTCGACCGACGCGATGACGCGGACCGCGAGTCGCGCTTCGACGACAACTACGCCTTCTTCCGCAGCCAGGTGCACGCCGACGAGGCCCCCGCCATCTGGCGCGGCCTGCAGCGTCTCGAGCACGTGTCGATCACGCTCGGACCCCAGGCCAGCGCTCAGCAGATCTTCGAGAGCCTGAACTCGACCGGGCGGCCGCTGCGCGATCACGAGCTGATCCACAACTACATCCTGATGGGCCTCTCGCACGCCGAGCAGCTGCGGATCGAGCGGGAGTTCTGGCTGCCGATCGAGCAGCACACCGGCGAGACGATTGGCGCCTTCTGGCGCCACTACCTCGTGATGACGACCGGGCGGGAGATCGACGCGGCGGGCGAGCACGGCGTGTACGCGGCGTTCCGCGGGTCGTTCCCCCGGCTCGATCTCGAGCACCTCCGCCACGATGCGGCCGTCTGGCGCGAATACGCCGAGATCTACGGCATCCTGCTCGATCCCTCTCGCGAGTCGGACACCGACCTCCGACTGCAGCTGGAGCTGTTGAACACGTTCGGACGCACCGCGTACCCGCTGGTGATGAGCGCCTACGCCGATCACCGCCGTGGCGTCATCCCGCGCGAGCAGCTCATCGACGTGCTGGAGTGGGTGCAGGCGCTGTTCCTGCGCCGCGCGATCGTCGGGCTTCCGGCCGACCGTCTCATCGCCCGGCTGTGCCGCGCGCGCAGCGAGGGTCACGACGCGCTGATGCGGGCCATCGGCCGCATCATGCCGTCCGACGAGCGGGTCAGCGCGGTGCTGAAGTACGGCGAACTCCCCCACCCCGCCTACGTGCTCGGACGGATCGAGGGCGTCGACGACCTGTCCGACTACGACGTGGAGACCATCGTCCCGCCTGTTCCCGCCACGACCTGGAGCGGCGACGGCATCCGCCCGTGGAACGAGTACAGCGAAGACGAGCAGAACGCGCACCGGGCGCTGACTCCGACGCTCGGCAACCTCACGCTGCTCGAGGACTCGCTCACCCTGCGCGTGTTCGGCGCGTCGTTCCCCGAGAAGCGCGATCTCGCCTACGCCCGCAGCGCCGTCTCTGCCACGAGGGAGCTGGCGGAGATCCCGGCGTGGAACACGGCGGCCATCGCCGCCCGCACGGTGCGGCTGACCGCGGAGCTGCTGCGGATCTGGCCCCGGCCGGATGCGGGTGAGATCGACGACGACGGGCTCACCCCCGTGCTCGATGCGGTGCGCCGGCGCGGCTGGCCCGCCGGATGGGATCGCGAGTTCGACTACTGCGAGTACCGCGGTGAGCACTGGGAGATCAAGGACGTCCGCGCGCTGTTCAACCGCATCTTCCGTCGCGCGTGGACCGACGACCGCGCCGCCGCGCTCTCGTACAGCGCGAAGCACGGCGGCCCGATCTACGGCGAGATGGCCTGGAAGGGCCAGTGGGATGAGCTCGACGAATCGCACTTCCTCTACATGGGCTGGGATTCGCACTACATGATGACGGCCCTGCAGGGCGTGCTGGAGGAGTGCGGCATCGCCGCCGAGGTGTTCGTGAAGTACTCGTACATAGGGAACGTGATGTGATGACCGCGACCATCACCGCCAGGACCACCGTGCGCCGCATGCAGGACCTCGCCGTCGAAGAGCACACCCTCACCCTCCCCCTGGTGTGGGGCGATGCGGCCGACACGCGCACGATCGACGTCTTCGCCGCCGTCGTCAGCCGTGACGGCGGCGAGGATCTGCCCTACCTGGTGTTCCTGCAGGGCGGTCCCGGACACGAGGCACCCCGGCCGTTCCACTCGCCGTCGGCTCCCTCGTGGCTGGATGCCGCTCTCGCCGAGCATCGTGTCGTGCTGCTCGATCAGCGCGGGACGGGGCGCTCGACGCCGGTCGGAGACGGGGATCTCGTGCGAGGCACGGAGGCGGTCGCCGAGCACCTCACGCACCTGCGGGCGGATGCCATCGTGCGCGACTGCGAGGCGTTCCGCGAGCATCTCGGCGCGGAGCGCTGGAATGTGCTCGGGCAGTCGTTCGGCGGGTTCACGACCCTCGCCTACCTTTCGACCGACGCGTCATCGCTCGAGCGGGTCTACATCACGGGCGGTCTGAGCACGCTCGATCGCTCCCCCGACGAGGTGTACGCGCTCTGCTACGACAAGATGCGCGACGCCTCCGAGCGGTACTACCGGCGCTTCCCCGAGCATCGCGACCGGATGCGCCGGCTCGCAGACCTCGCGCTCGCGGGCGCTCTCACGCTGCCCGACGGAGAGGTGGTCTCGCTGTCGCGGCTGCGCTCGGCGGGCTCCGCTCTGGGCACGAACGACGGCTGGCAGTCGCTCTGGTCGCTGCTCGAGCTGGATCCCACCTCGAACGCCTTTCGCCACGACCTGGCCGCGGCGATGCCGTACGACGGGCGCAACCCCCTCTACTTCGTGTTCCACGAGTCGAGCTACGCGTCAGGCCACGCCAGCCGCTGGTCGGCGGAGCGCATGGAGCCGGCGGACTTCGCCGCCGATCCGACGCTCTTCACCGGCGAGCACATCCGCCGCGACTGGACGGAGACGGTGCCGGCGTTCCGCCCCTGGCGCGACGTCGCCCTCGCGCTGGCGGAGCACGAGTGGCCGCGGATCTACGACGCGGCCGCGGTGCAGGCATCCGGAGCCGTCGGCGCGGCCGCGGTCTACGTCGACGACGTGTACGTGCCGTACGAGTTCTCGATGGAGACCGCCCGTCTGCTTCCCGGGGTGCGCACCTGGGTGACGAGCGAGCACGAGCACAACGGCCTGCGCGCCGGCGACGTGCTTCCCCGCCTGATCGATCTCGCGCACGACCGCCGCGTGCGCTGAGCGGCGCTCAGATCGTCTCGTCGCGTTCGTCGTCGTCCACGGGGACGTCGACGCTCTGATCGATGACGTCTGCCGGGTCGGCGTCGAGCCCGTCTGGCAGGGGGTGGGTTGTGGTGCGCTCGGGATCGTGCGGCTCCTCGGCGACCTCGCGGCTCTGCTCCACGGCATCCGCCTCGGGGATCCCGATGCTCTCATCGTCGTGATGACCGCTCATGTCGTCCTCCTCCGCGATGATTCCCAGCGTGACCGCAGTCCCCTCCCGCGTCAAGGCCGTCGCGCCGATCCGGGCCCGCGCCTATGGTGATCGGGATGACGCCGCCTGATCGCTCCGCCTCCCCGCCGCGCATCCGCGTCGGGACATCCGGGTGGCGGTACAGCTCGTGGCGCGGTGACTTCTATCCCGAAGGCCTGGTGCAGCGTGCCGAGCTGGCGTACATCGGCGAGCACCTCTCCACAGTCGAGCTCAACGGCTCGTTCTACTCTCTGCAGCGCCCGAAGAGCTACCTGCGTTGGCGCGACGCAGTGCCCGATCACTTCACCTTCGCGGTCAAGGGGTCTCGATACATCTCGCACATGCTGCGCCTGCGCGACACCTCCACCGCGTTGGCGAACTTCTTCGCGTCGGGTGTTCTCGCGCTCGGCCCGACTCTCGGACCGATCCTCTGGCAGCTGCCGGAGCGGCAGAAGTTCGACCCTGTCGTCCTCGACGCCTTCCTCGCCGGGCTGCCGCGCAGCACAGCCGAGGCGAAAGCCCTCGGTGCGCAGCATGACGCGAGGATGCGCGATCGCACCTGGCTGGAGGATGTCGAAGATCGTCCGCTGCGCTACGCCCTCGAGCCGCGCTCGGCCACCTTCGACGATCCCCGGCTCCCGGAGATCCTGAATCGACACGGTGTCGCCCTCACGGTCGCGGACACGGCCAGCAGATGGCCCCGGTTCGAGCCCGGCGACGCGGACCTCGTCTATGTGCGGCTGCACGGCGCGTCAGAGCTGTACACGAGCGGGTACACGACCCGCGAGCTCCAGGACTGGGCGGAGCGGTGCCGCCGGTGGGCGTCGCAGGGCACGGGCCGCGACGTCTTCGTCTACTTCGACAACGACGTCCGCGGCCATGCGCCACACGACGCGGTCGCCCTCGCGCGTCTGGTCGGCGACGGTCCAGGCGACGGTTGACCCGCTCAGCGGCGCGAGCGACGCAGCCGGCGTGCGAGCCGCTCGTCTGCCACATCGTTCTCGGCGGTCTTGTCGAGGCGCATGGTGTCGCGCAGCGGCACCTGCAGGTCGCGCTCGGCAGGCACCCCACGACGCAGCTCGCGCACGCGCTCGAGTTCGGCGTCGAACAGCGCACCGACGAGCAGGGCGATGTTGCCGATCCACAGCCACAGCAGGAAGATCACGACTCCCGCGAACGATCCGTACATCCGGTCGTAGTCGGCGAGGTTGCTGACGTAGAACCCGAAGCCGACGGATGCCGCGGCGAAGGCGGCGATCGCGACCAGCGCCCCTACACTCATCAGGCGGAAGCGCGGGTGGTCGACGTTCGGCGCGAAGTAGTACAGGATCGCAACGATCAGGCACACGACCAGGGCGACGGCGGGCCAGCGCGCGATGCGCCAGATCGTCAGTGCGACCTCGCCCGCGCCCAACGATCGTCCGAGCGCCTGCGCCAGAGGCCAGCTGAGAGCCGCCAGGGCGCAGGCGATCGTGACGAGCACGAACACGGCCAGCGTGACGAGCAGATGCGCGGGCTTCGCCTTCCAGAACATCCGTCCCTCGGGCACGCCGTAGATGCGGTTCATCGCGCGGCCGAGCGCGGTGACGTACCGGGCGACCGACCACAGCGCGAACACGAGCGCCAGCAGGATCACCCACCCGGCGCCGGCTGTCGATGCGAGCTGCTCCAGAGGTTGCCGCAGCGCCTGCACGATGTCTTTCGGAGCGACCTCGCGCAGCAGGTCGAGCACGGCCTCGGTCGCACCGCGCTTCTCACCGAACACGCCGATGACCGAGAACGCCGCGATCAGGGCGGGGAACATCGCGAGGATCGCGTAGAACGTCAGCCCGGCCGCGGCATCCGGACAATAGGTGCGGAAGAACCCTCGCGCGACACGCCGCACGATGAGCGCCGTCGCCTCCCGACGCTCACCGTCGTCGTGCACATCGGCGTCCCGCGCATCTGTGGCCATGGGTTCAGGATGCCGCGTCCGGGCGGATGGAGCACCGGCCTTGCATCCTGTCCGAGCGCGATGCTACCTCGGCCCGCCCGCCGGTCAACCCCGTTGCCCGCTCGTCTCGCCTCGGCCACCGTGGAAGCCGGAAAGGAGCTGAGATGTCGAACATCCACGAGCAGCCCGATGAGGAACCCACGACCGAGGAGCTCGACGAGCCGAGCACCGAGAAGGAGCCGGGCGAGGAGCCCAAGGTCGAGCATCCGGATGACCCCGAGCCCGACCACGAAGCGGTCGGCATCGGCGTCATCGGCGGTCCGCAGAGCGACACCGCCGATCCGGGTGGCACCGCCGATCGGGGATCCGCGCCGGCGCCCGAGGACGATCAGGCCGGCTGACGCTCGATGCGCAGAGAGCTGCGGCCCGCCTCCCATGCGTGCAGGATGTGCTCCCCCGCCCGTCCGTCGACGGCGAGGCAGGCCGCGGCTCCGAACATGATGTCGTCGAGAAGCTCAGGTGAGTCCTCGGCCAGTGAGCCGGCCAGGTCGCGCGCCGCGATCTGCTCGTGCACCGCATCGGCCTCGACGTGCTCATCGTAGTACGCCGCGACGTCGTCACCGAAGCCGATCCGCCTCAGTCCCTCGGCGATCGCTCGACTCGGCAGCGACGAGGTCATCTCGAAGGCAGCCAGGTGACCCACCACGGCGCCCCGCAGTCGGCGGTTCAGAGCGAACATCGTCATCAGGTTGAATGAGGCGAAGGTGATCGCCGGCACGGCGTCGACGTAGGCGCCATAGGTGTCATCGAGGTCGGCGCCGCGCATCGCGTCGGCGAACATCACCTGGTGCATGCGTTCCACCCGTCCGCCTCCGTACTCGTCGGCCTGGATCTCGATCAGGGCCGCCTTGGCCCGGCCAGTGAGTCGAGGGATCGCCCACGAATGCGCATCCGCCTCGCGCAGCGTGTAGATGCTGCGCTGCATGAGCAGCTCGCGCGCCTGCTCGATGTCGGCCTTCCGGCTGACGAAGTGCGACAGACTCGGCCCAGGCTGCGGAGCCGCCAGGGCGAACAGTGCCGCAGCGACGGCCTCGCGGGTGGGCTCCGGCGGCTCGGGCAGCGGCACCGCGGCGCGCACGGCATCTTCGAATGCCCGCTCGAGAGCTGCGCGCGCGGTGAGCAGCGAGAGGTCCCACTCCCAGTGCGCGCCGAACTGTGGCAGCGACCCGTACGCCAGGGAGTACAGCAGGAACAGCGAGAGCTGCACGTCGTCATCGGTGATCGGGTCGTCGACGAGAACCGCATCCCTGGCCAGCTGCGGCAGGCTTTCTGCCTGCTCCGAGGCCTGCTCCGTGAGCACCTCGAGCAGGGCGGCGCTGAGCGGGCCACGCGGTGTGATGGCGACGGCTGTCGCATCGGAGGACAGGCTGAGTGTCATGGGGCTCCTTCGTCAGGCGAGGATCCGACCGGGTCCTCGGCGCGCGAGACACAACCCTAGGTCGGTGCGGACGCGCGATCACAGGCCTTGACACGGCATGCGGCCGACAGTCAAGTCCTTGCCGGCCGCAGCGTCCGGGCAGAAGACTCGGAGCTCACCGCGACGAGGAGATCACATGACCGCGAGGACCGACCCGCCGACGATCATTGCATGCACCGACGGCCCGCTGCTCGTGCGGGGAGACGTCGATCTGCAGTCGGCTGCGGGGAGACCGATCGAACGCCACCGTCGCACGATCGCGCTGTGCCGGTGCGGGCTGTCGTCGATCAAGCCGTTCTGCGATGGTGCGCACAAGACCTCCGGATTCCGTACCGATGACTGAGCGAGTGACGGCAGAGGAGTAGGGCGGGTCGGACTTGAACCGACGATCGTTGGGTTATGAGCCCACTGCCTTAACCAGCTTGGCCACCGCCCCGTAGACGACCAGCCTACCCTCCGGAGCGCCGGCTACCGCGTCTGCGCGGCCGCATGCGTGCGGGTGTGGTCGAGGTAGATCTCCGCGTTCGCGATGAGGCCGCGACGCTCGTCGTCGGTCAGCGGCCTGCGCACTTTAGCGGGCACGCCCGCCACGAGCGACCCCTCCGGCACCTGCGTTCCACCCAGCACGACAGCGCCGCCCGCGATCAGGCATCCGGCGCCGATCACCGCGCCGCTGAGCACGACGGCTCCCATGCCGACGAGCGAGCCGTCGCCGATCGTGCACCCGTGCACGACGGCGTTGTGACCGATCGACACGTCGACGCCGATGACGACGGGATGCTCGCGGTCGACGTGCACCGAGGCGTTGTCCTGCACATTGCTGCGCGCGCCGACGGCGATGGATGCCGAATCCGCACGCAGCACCGCGTTGTACCAGACGCTCGCGGCATCGCCCAGAGTGACATCGCCGACGATGCGCGCGCCGTCTGCGACGAAGGCCCCCGCGGCGATGCGGGGAACCTGCGTTCCGAGGGCGATGAGGGAGGCGTTCCCGGCGATGCTCATGAAGGTGAGACTACCCTCACTTCCGCGTGATTCCGGGGAAGATGGGGCCGGTAAGCGTTGCCTACGCTTGCTTGCGGAATGGTTCGCGCTGAGTAGCGTTGTACTCAGTAGACGTGCAAGCAGATACCTCGGAGGTTCACATGAGCAAGGCCCAGACCGTTCCCAGCATCGCTGCCGACCCGACCGTCGCCGCTGCCGCCGCACAGTTCCTCTCCCCCGTGGTGCACGGCCTGCAGGCCCTCACCGTCAACGGAAAGCAGGCTCACTGGCACGTCCGCGGGGCGAACTTCGTCGGCGTCCACGAGCTGCTCGACACGATCGTTGCGCACGCCGGAGACTTCGCCGACACGGCCGCGGAGCGCATCGTCGCCCTCGGCCTGCCCATCGACGCCCGGGTGCAGACCGTGGCCGAGCGGGCCGGCAGCACCGCCGTGCCGGCGGGCTTCGAGCAGTCGGATGAGCTCATCCGGGCCGTGATCAGCGACATCGACGCCATCCTCGTCGACGTGAAGGCCGCAGTCGACGGTCTCGACGAGGTCGACCTCACCAGCCAGGACGTGGCGATCGAGATCCAGCGCGGTCTCGAGAAGGACCGCTGGTTCCTCATCTCGCACATCGCGGCCTGACCTTTAGACAGGTGCAAGCGCACCGCCTGGACGCCCGACTCCCGACAACCGGGGGTCGGGCGTTCCGCCTCCCTCCATCAGGCCAGGTGAGTGAGACGCCCGCCGAGCAGGGTGGCGGTCACGGGCATCCGACGCAGTTGCTCGCGATCCGCACTGAGCGGGTCGCCGGCGCAGAGCACCAGGTCGGCGACGCCACCGATCTCGAGCTCCGTCTCGCCGTGATGACTGCTGGCCCGCAGCGCCGCCTCGATCGACACGCGCTCCTCGGGGTGCCACGGCTCGCGCTGGTCGCCGGTGCGGTGCACTGCCGCGGCGATCGTCAACCAGGGATCCAGCGGTGCGACGGGGGCATCCGACCCGAATCGGACAGGGACGCCTGCGGCCATCAGCGACGCCACGGGGTGACTGATCGCCCGCTGATGCTGCCACAGCGTGCCCACCAGGTCGCGGTCGTCGACCGCATGCTCGGGCTGAACGCTCGCGACGACACCCAGCCGCGCGAAGCGAGCGAGATCCGCATGCCGCACGAGCTGGGCGTGCTCGATCGTGCCCCGCGCCTGGGTGTAGGTGAAGGCGTCCAGAGCCGACGCCACCGCGCGGTCGCCGATGGCGTGCACCGCCACGTCGAGCCCCGCCCCCGTCGCGACCGTGAGATACCCGCGCACGGCGTCCGGGTCGATCGTGAACGTCCCGAAGTTGCTCGGATCATCTCCGTAAGCGTGCGAGCAGGCAGCGGTGCGCGTGCCGAGCGACCCGTCGGTGATGAGCTTGAGCGCGCCCACGCGCACCAGCCCGTCTGTGCCCGACAGCAGCTCTCCGGTGCGCAGTCCGTCGGCGACCGCCCGCTGGAGGTTCGCCGCGTAGAAGGCGAACTCCACCCGGTGCGCGTCGAATCCGGCATCCGACCTGCGCTGCCACGCAGCCGCGTTCCACGCCATGTCGAAGTCGACGATCCCCGTGATGCCGCGGGCGGCCGCCCGCCCCGCGGCGCGCAGCACCGCAGCATCCGCCATCGCGTCATCGGCGGTGTTCAGCCGCCGCGAGATCTCGAACGCGTCCTCTTCGCGCAGCATCCCGTCCGCGGTCGGGGCGAGGCCCTCGCGGCGGAAGGCGGCGGAGTTCAGCCAGACGCTGTGCACGTCCATGTTGACGGCGTACGCGGCCCGGTCGCCGCACGCCGCGTCGAGAGCCTCCAGCGACGGCTCGTCTGGCCACAGCGCGTCGCGCATGCCCGCGCCGATCACACGGTCGTCGGCCAACGGCACCGCGGATGCCATCATGCGAGCCGCCTCGGCGGCGCTGCGCGCCTCGCCGAGCTGCACCCGTTCGGCGTCCAGTGCCCACTGCACCGTGTGCACGTGGTGGTCCCAGAGCCCCGGGATCACCCGGCCGCCCTCGCCGTCGAGCACGACCCCACGGGCGGGAAGCACCCCGGTCGGGGCGATGTCGGCGATGCGGCCGCGCTCGATGAGCAGATCGACCGGATCGTCGCCGAACGGCACCCCGGCAGGTCCCGTGAGACGGACGGCGCGGACGACGTCGACCTGCTCGCCGGCCGCGGTCATGACTGACGCTCCCTGCGCAGCTCGTGCGCGCGGCGCATCTCGGCCGCGAGGTCGGCGTTCGCGTACGCGCCGCTGCCCTCCAGCGCGGCCAGAATCTCGTCCACCGTCTCGAGCGGCTTGTTCTGACTGAGCTTGCGCTTCGCGACGATCTTCGTCGGGGTCAGCCGAAAGCCGACGGTGCCCGCTGCCAGGCGCTGCACGAACGCCTCGTCGTTGGGCAGCGTCCACATGCCCCGCGGATCCGGCATCCGATTCTCGAAGACATCGACCATGCGCTCCAGCACCCGCAGATTCTCGGCATCGGAGAGGATCTCGGGTACACCGGTCAGATGCACCGAGACGAAGTTCCAGGTCGGGACCGAAGCGACGTCGCCGTACCATCCCGGTGAGATGTAGCCGTGCGGCCCCTGGAACGAGATGAGCAGCTCGCGGTCGCCTAGCCCGTGGATGAGGTCATCAGGACGCCCGACATGGCCGACCACGGTCAGGTCGTCACGGGTGTCGTCCAGCAGCACCACGTAGTGCGACGCGACCAGGCTGTCGTCCGCGGCGCTGACGATCGTCGCCCACGGATGGCGTTCGATGACCCGGCGCAGTTCGGCCGGGTCGGTCATGGCGAAGCTGGGGTTCTGGCGCACCCTGCAAGCCTATGACCGGCCCGGCCGAACGACATCTCACACCGGAGTCTTGACCACCGGGATCGACTGGGTCTTCCAGTCCTCGAACGCCTTGTCACCGGCCATGAACGCGTTGACCTCTTCGGGTGTCGCGGTGAGCTTCGGGTCGTTGTCGAGGTACTTCTTCGTCTCCCGCGCCACGAGGCCCGAGAGCAGCAGCAGACCGATGAGGTTCGGCAGCGCCATGAGGCCGTTCATCACGTCCGAGAAAGCCCACACCACGCCGAGCTGCACGGTGCATCCGATGAAGACGACCAGCGAGAAGACCACGCGGAACGGCATCACCGCCCGGCGCCCGATGAGACGCTCGATGCTGCGCTCGCCGTAGTACGACCAGCCGAGGATCGTGGAGCCGGCGAACAGCACGAGACCGATCGTGACGATGTAGTGGCCCCACTCGCCGGGCAGTCCGTGCGAGAAGGCCTCGCCGGTCATCACAGCGGGGTCGAACTGCTTGCCCGTCGCAGGGTCTGTCATGTTCCACACCCCGGTGGTGATGATCACCAGGCCGGTGCAGGTGACGACGATGATCGTGTCGATGAACGTCTGCGTCATCGACACGAGCCCCTGGCGCACGGGGTGACTGGTCTTGGCCGCGGCGGCCGCGATGGCGGCCGAGCCCATGCCCGACTCGTTCGAGAAGATGCCGCGCGCGACGCCGTACTGCACCGCGATGATGATCGCCGAACCCGCGAACCCGCCGACGGCGCTCGAGCCGGTGAACGCGTCGGTGAAGATCTGCGCGAAGGCCGCCGGCACGCCGCCGATGTTGGCGATGAGGATGTAGATGGCGCCCAGCACGTAGAAGATGATCATCACCGGCACGAGACCCGCGGTGACACGGCCGATCGACTTGATCCCGCCGACGAGGACCAGCATGGCGAACACCGTGAGCAGGATGCCGGTGACCCAGGTGGGCACGTTGAAGCTGTTCTCGAGGTTCGCCGAGATCGAGTTGCCCTGGGTCATGTTGCCGATGCCGAAGCAGGCGATGACCGCGGCGACGGCGAAGAAGATCGCGAGGAACTTGCCGAACCGGTTCGGAATGCCGCGCTCGAGGTAGTACTGCGGTCCGCCGTTCTTCTCGCCGGCGGAGTCGGTGGTGCGAAAGCGCACGCCGAGGAACGCCTCGGAGTACTTCGACGCCATGCCGAGCAGCCCGGTCACCCACATCCAGAACAGCGCGCCGGGGCCGCCGATGCCGATGGCGGTGGCGACGCCGACGATGTTGCCGGTGCCCACCGTGGCTGCGAGAGCCGTGGTCAGCGCTTGGAACTGCGAGATGTCACCGTCGGAACCGGGGTCCTTGCGGGTGAACAGGCCGAGGCGCAGCGCTGCGCCGAGGCGGATGAACTGCAGTCCACCCAGGCGGATGGTGAGGTAGAGGCCGGTGCCCAGCAGCAGCGGGATGAGGAGCCACGGCCCCCAGATCCATGAGCTGATGTTCTCGAGCACGCCCTGCAGCGCGGAAAGGTCCATGAGGTCTCCTGTCGTGCGACGTTGCGAACGGACTCAGCAATCCTATTCACAGCGTGCACTCAGGTCGGGTCATCGCGCGCGGGTCGCGATCAGCGCTGGCAGGACGGGCACCAATACAGCTTGCGGGCGCCGATCTCCTCCAGGGCGATCTCCGTGCCGCACACCCGGCACGGCAGTCCCGCGCGGTGATAGACCCAGTGGCGGTCGTCGCGACTGGCCATGGCCGAGCGGTACGCGTCGCCGGTGAGGCCGTCCATGGTCATCATCTGGCCGGTCTCGACGCCGATCGAGAGCAGCTCCACCCAGTCGTGCCACAGGGCGCGCACGACCTCCTCGGGCACATCGCGACCGGGGGTGTGCGGTTCGAGCCGAGCCCGGAAGAGCATCTCGGCGCGGTAGACGTTGCCGATGCCGCTGACCACCGACTGGTCCATCAGCAGCAGCGCGATCGGGGTGGGCTTGCGGCGCACGGTCCGCACGAAGCGCTCCTCACCCTCGGCGGGGTCACCGACCAGCGGATCGGGGCCGAGCTTCGCGACCGTGGCGAGCATCTCGTCGGGGGTCTGCAGCGCGCACGCCGTCGGCCCGCGCAGATCAGCGCACGTGGTCTCGTTCAGCAGCCGAAGCCGCACCTGTCCGACCACCGGCGGGGGCCATTCGTCGCCTTCGTCGTCGAGCCCGCGGGTCTGCTCCGACATGCGCACGTGCACCCGCGACCTGCGCGGAGCGCCGATCGAGGTCAGTGAGTTCTCGCCGGCGTCGTCGTAGATCGCCTCATCGAGGTCGGTGCCGCGCTGATTGGTCTGCCCCATGCGTCCGTTCGCGGATGCGATGGTCGGGTCCGCCACGATCTCGCCGGCGAAGTCCCATGCGCCGTACAGACCGAGGTGCACGCGCAGCCAGACGGAGTCCTCGAACTCGAGGAACATCTGCTTGCCGACCGCCGACGCCTGCAGCATCTCGCGGCCGTCGAGCACCGCGGCTCCCTCGGCGAAGCGCCCCTGCGGGCTCGACGCCGCGACGGGCCGACCGGTGAAGTTGCGCGCGAACTGGCGGGCGATGCGGTGGACGGAATGCCCCTCAGGCATGTCGGGCCCGCCCGTCGGCGGAGCCGACACCCTCCTGACGCGGGTCGGGTAGCAGAGACCCGTCGTTCTCGAAGTCGGCGATCTGCCCGATGCGCCGCACATGGCGCTCGTCCCCCGAGAACGGCGTCGCGATGAAACGGTCGATGAACGAGCTGGCCTCGTCGAAGCTGTGCTGGCGAGCGCCGATCGAGATCACGTTCGCGTCGTTGTGCTCGCGCGCAAGCTCGGCCGTCGAGAGGTTCCACACCAGAGCCGCACGGATCCCTGCGACCTTGTTCGCGGCGATCTGCTCCCCGTTGCCCGATCCGCCGAACACGACCCCGAGCGCCTCGACGCCGGCGTGCTGATCGGCGACGACGGCCTGCGCCGCGCGGATGCAGAACGCGGGGTAGTCGTCGAGGGCGTCGTACTCCACCGGGCCGTGATCGATGACCTCGTGTCCGGCGTCGCGCAGGTGCTGCTGCAGGCGGGTCGAGAAGTCGAGTCCGGCGTGATCGGTGGCGATGTGGATGCGCATGATGCAATCCTATTTCGACGTGAAGGGCGCATGGCGAGGGCGCCACGCGCGCCGGAGGCTCAAGACAGCGCGACGCGATGTCTCGAGTGGGGCGTGGGGATCAGGGAGCGATGCCCGCTGCCGCGGGCTTGAAGCCGGCACGGATGTTCTCGCAGCATCCGGGACGGCACACGTCGAACCATGGCCCGAGGTCGGTCACGTGGGCTCGGTCGGCGGCAGGCCGGCCCTCCAGTCGCTCCTGCACGAGATCGACGATGCCCGCGACGAAGGCCGGCGAGACACCGGGGGTGGGCGTGCGCGCGAAGGCGAGCCCCGCATCCTCCGCCGCCTCCTTCGCCTCGGTGTCGAGGTCCCAGAGAACCTCCATGTGGTCGCTCATGAAGCCGACCGGGACGACGATGACGGCACGTCGTCCGCGCTCGGGCAGCTCGCCGATGACGTCGCAGACGTCGGGTTCGAGCCACGGCTGCGACGCGGGGCCTGAACGGGACTGGTACACGAGCTCCCACGGCACGTCTGCGGCGGCGGGTGTCAGTTCGGCGACCCGCGCCATCACCCACGCACTGACCGCCTCATGCTGCAGGGCGTACGCGCCGCCCTCGCCCCAGTCGATGTCGCGAGGGCCCGAGCGCACGGCGTCGTCCATCGGGATGCTGTGGGTGGAGAACAGCACCTGGATCTGATCCGCCGCGAACCCCTCGTCGAGGCGCTGTCGCACGGCGTCGTGCACCCCCTCGACGAACGCCTGCACGAAGCCGGGGTGATCGAAGAACGGACGGATCTTGTCGATGGTGACGAGGCCGTCGTACTCGGTGCCGTCGAGCACACCGGCGAAGTCCTCCCGGTACTGCCGGCAGCTCGAGAACGAGCTGTACGCGCTGGTCGCGAACGCCAGCAGAGTGGTGTGCTCGTCCGAGACGGCCTCGGCCACGGCGTCGGCGAGGTACGGCGCCCAGTTGCGGTTGCCCCAGTACACGGGCAGGTCGATCGATCGCGCCGCGAGCTCGGCCTCGAGCGCCGCCTTCAGCGCGCGGTTCTGCGCATTGATCGGGCTGACGCCGCCGAAGTGACGGTAGTGGTGCGAGACGTCCTCGAGCCGTTCATCCGGGATGCCGCGGCCGCGGGTCACATTGCGCAGGAACGGGATGACGTCGTCCTGGCCCTCGGGACCGCCGAAACCGGCGAGCAGGATGCCATCGTAGGCGACGGGGACCTCGACGTGTGCGGAGCCGGTCGATGCGGCCGGCGAGGCGTGCGGGACGACGATCTTCTCTGAGGAGCTCACGCGCTACATCCTGTCACCGACTGTCTATGAGCCAGCATCGAGATCTGCACCTGCGTGCGGGGCTGGCGTAGGCTGTCATGGTTGCCGTCGGCGCCAGCAGCGTCGACGCACCACGACGTCCCCTCCACCAATGGGAGAAATCAGCTGTGCCTGGAGAAAACCTCACACGTATCGAAGCGCAGGAGCGCCGTGCCGTCATCGACACGCAGTCGTACGAGATCTCGCTCGACCTGACCAAGGGTGCGGAGGTGTTCGGCTCGCGCAGCGTGGTCCGCTTCACCGCGACGCCCGGCGCGTCGACCTTCATCGACCTCATCGCGCGCGATGTCCGAGAGATCACGCTCAACGGCGAGCAGGTCGATCCGAGCACCGCTTTCGACGACTCGCGCATCGCGCTCGACGACCTGCAGGCCCAGAACGTCCTGATCGTCGACGCGGACTGCCTCTACACCAACACCGGCGAGGGGCTGCACCGGTTCGTCGATCCCGTCGACGGCGAGGTCTACCTCTATTCGCAGTTCGAGGTGCCGGACTCCCGCCGCGTGTTCGCCGTGTTCGAGCAGCCCGACCTCAAGGCGACGTTCCAGTTCACCGTGACCGCGCCCTCGGCGTGGAAGGTCGTCTCCAACTCCCCGACCCCCGAGCCGATCGTGCACGATGCGTCGTCCGGCTCCGAGGGCGTGGCGACCTGGGGCTTCTCCCCCACCCCGCGCATCTCGTCGTACATCACCGCGCTCGTCGCGGGCCCTTATGAGGCCACCTTCTCCGAGCTGACCAGCTCGTCGGGCCGGGTCATCCCGCTCGGCGTCTACGGCCGCAGGAGCCTGTGGCAGCACCTCGACGCGGACTACATCTTCGACAAGACCCGCCAGGGCTTCGAGTACTTCGAGGCGAAGTTCGGCGTGCCCTACCCGTTCGAGAAGTACGACCAGCTGTTCGTGCCCGAGTTCAACGCGGGCGCCATGGAGAACGCCGGAGCGGTGACCTTCACCGAGACGTACGTGTTCCGCAGCAAGGTGACCGACGCCGTCAAGGAGCGCCGCGTCGTCACGATCCTGCACGAGCTCGCGCACATGTGGTTCGGCGATCTCGTCACCATGAAGTGGTGGAACGACCTCTGGCTGAACGAGTCGTTCGCCGAGTGGGCATCCACCATCGCCACCGCCGAGGCCACCGAGTGGAAGGCCGCCTGGACGACGTTCAACGCGATGGAGAAGACCTGGGCGTACCGCCAGGACCAGCTCCCCTCGACGCACCCGATCGTCGCCGAGATCAACGACCTCGAAGACGTGATGGTGAACTTCGACGGCATCACGTACGCCAAGGGCGGCTCGGTGCTCAAGCAGCTGACCGCCTGGGTCGGCATCGACGCGTTCTTCGCCGGTGTCGGCCAGTACTTCCAGAAACATGCCTGGGGCAACACCGAGCTGAGCGACCTGCTCACCGAGCTCGAGGCGACCAGCGGTCGCGACCTGACCACCTGGGCGAAGAAGTGGCTCGAGACGGCGGGCGTCAACACGCTGGCACCGGTCATCGTCGACGACGCCGCCGGGGTCATCACCCGCTTCGCGGTGACGCAGACGGCTCCGGCCGACTACCCGACGATCCGCCCGCACCGCCTGGGCATCGGGTTCTACAACCTGAGCGAGTCGGCCGGTCGGTCCGAGCTCGTGCGCACCCACTACGTCGAGGTCGACGTCGACGGCGACCGCACCGAGATGCCGGAGCTGCAGGGCCTCGAGCGTCCTGACATGGTGCTGCTCAACGACAACGACCTCGCGTACGCGAAAATCCGCCTCGACGAGCGCTCGCTGGAGACGGCCATCGCGCACCTGTCCGACATCTCCGACCCCCTCGCGCGCTCGCTCGTGTGGGGTGCGGCGTGGGACCAGACCCGGGATGCCGAGACCGCCGCCACCGACTACATCGAACTCGTGCTCGGCAACATCGGCCACGAGACCGAATCGACGACGGTGCGCACGACGCTCGCGCAGCTGCAGCTCGCAGCGAACATCTACGTCGCCCCCGAATCGCGCGCTGCCGCCCGCGAGCGGATCGCCGACGGCCTGTGGACCCTCGCGCAGCACGCCGAGGCCGGCAGCGACAGCCAGCTGCAGCTCGTGACCGCGTTCGCCAACTCGATCGCCACGCCCGAGCAGGCCGGCATCGTCGGCCGGCTGCGAGCGGGCGAGGAGACCCTCCCGGGCCTCGACATCGACGCCGACCTGACGTGGCTGCTGCTCGTCGGCCTCGCGGCGGCCGGTGCGACCGATGCCGCGGCGATCGATGCGGCCCTCGCCGCGGACAACACGTCGAAGGGTGCGGAGTTCGCCGCTCAGGCACGCGCCGCGCTGCCGACCGCCGAGGCCAAGCAGGCCGCGTGGTCGTCGCTGATCGACAACAGCGACCTGCCGAACACCATCGTGCGCTCGGCCGCTCTCGGCTTCGTGCACCCGTCGGGTGTCGAGGTGCTCCGCGCGTTCGTCCCGAAGTATTTCGAGATGCTGCTGCCGATCTGGGAGGAGCGCACCTACCAGATCGCCGACTACCTGGTCGTCGGCCTGTACCCGCGCTCGCTCGCGAGCGTCGAGCTGCGCGACGCGACGCGCACCTGGCTCGCCGAGCACCAGGACGCCGCCCCGGCTCTGCGTCGGCTCGTGCACGAGAACCTCGCCGATGTCGAGCGGGCGCTCGCCGCGCAGGCGCGCGACGCCGAGGACTGATCCCCGAGGCTCCGACCGTCGCCCCGCGCCGGCCGGAGCCTCGGGACCGCGGCATCCGGAACCGCGGCATCCAGCATGCGCGGGGACCCGATCGCTAAAATCGAGGTGATGGACATCCGCTTCGCCGCCGAGACCCCCGCGCCCGACCCCACTGATCCTGGATGGTGGGGCGGCATTCTCGACATCCTGCTCAAGGTCGGCGGCAGGGCACTCACCGTCGCCATCATCATCGCAAGCTGCGTGGCGATCGCGTTCATCCTGCGACTGGTGATCCGTCGCGTGGTGCAGCGCATCGTGAACAGCGCCAAGTCGAAGGCGCGCGTCGACGACACGCAGGCTCTCGAGCGGTCCCCGCTCGCCGACATGCGCCTCGTCCAGCGCACCCGCACGCTCGGCTCGATCCTGCAGAACATCGTCAACGTGATGCTCGTGGTGATCGCGCTGGTGCTCACCGTGAACGCGCTGACTCCCAGCCTGCTCGGCTCGCTGACCCTGCTCACGGCCGCCGTCGGCGCCGGCCTGGGCTTCGGCGCGCAGAACATCGTAAAGGACGTGCTGAACGGCATCTTCCTCGTGGCCGAGGACCAGATCGGCATCGGCGACGTGGTCGATCTCGGTCTGGCATCCGGCGTCGTCGAGTACGTCAGCGTCCGCATCACGCAGGTGCGCGACGTGAACGGCACGCTCTGGTACGTCCGCAACGGCGAGGTCACGCGCATCGGGAACATGTCGCAGGGCTGGGCACGTGCCATCATCGACCTGGGGGTCACCCCGGATGCCGATCTCGAACTCGTCGAGAAGTCGATGATGGAGACCGCGCAGACCCTGGCGAAGGACGCGAAGTGGCGCACGCGGATCATCGCGAAGCCGGAGATCTGGGGGCTGGAGAGCATCGACGGCGACGCGCTCGTGGTGCGGGTGGTCATGAAGACACGCGCCAACGCGATGGACGACGTCTCGCAGGAGCTGCGTCGCCGGCTGCGGGCTGGACTGGCCGAGAAGGGCGTCGAGGTGCCGCGTCTCGCCGCGGTGACGCTGACCGGCCTCGACGGCGCCCGCCGGGTGCGTGGCGCCAACCCGCCCGTCACGAAGCCGAATCCGGTCACCGGCGTGCCGCGCATCGTCGATCGCGGCATCTGGCGACGCAAGAAGACGACCGACGAGGAAGGCGGCACGCAGTGACGTTCTACGACGAGGTCGGCGGACAGCCCACCTTCGAGCGCCTGGTGGCGGTGTTCTACCGCGAGGTCGCGCTCGACCCGGTCCTCAAGCCGATGTACCCGGAAGAGGATCTGGGGCCAGCCGCCGATCGTCTCACGTGGTTCCTGGCCCAGTACTGGGGCGGGCCGGCCACGTACGGCGAGCAGCGCGGACATCCGCGGCTGCGGATGCGGCACGTTCCCTTCCACATCGACCCCGACGCCCGCGACCGCTGGCTGCGTCACATGCGCACCGCGCTCGACGAGGTGCAGCTCTCGCCCATGCACGAGGCGACCCTGTGGGACTACCTCGAGCGCGCCGCTTATGCCATGGTGAACACATTCGAGCCCTCGGGCATCGGCACGAGCCCCCAGGGCCGCCCCACGCTCGAGAACCGCACAGCCCCGGAGTCGACGGAGACCACATGACAGCCCTGCCCCGCACCCTCGCGACCGACGTTCTCGTGATCGGCTGGGGGCTCGCGGGGCTGGTGGCCGCCGCCGAGGCGCTGGCCGCCGGCAGGCGTGTCACGGTCATCGATCAGGAGCCGCGCCAGAACCTCGGCGGGCAGGCGTGGTGGTCGTTCGGCGGTCTGTTCCTCATCGGCTCTCCCGAGCAGCGCCGGATGGGCATCCGGGATTCTCTCGATCTCGCACGGCAGGACTGGTTCGGCAACGCGGGTTTCGACCGGCCCGAGGACACCTGGCCGAAGCGCTGGGCGGAGGAGTACCTGCAGTTCGCCGCCGGCGAGAAGCGTGCGTGGCTGCGCGAGCGCGGCGTCGGGTTCTTCCCTGTAGTCGGCTGGGCCGAACGAGGCGGCGGCAGCGCGATCGGACCGGGCAACTCGGTGCCGCGCTTCCACATCACCTGGGGCACCGGTCCCGGCATCGTGGCCCCCTTCGTCGCCGCCGTCGAGCAGGCCGAGGCCGACGGGCGTGCGAGCATCCTCCCCCGTCACCGAGTGGCGGCTCTCATCGTCCGCTCCGGCGGCGTCGTCGGCGCTCGCGGCAGGGTGCTCGCCGACACCCTCGCCCCGCGGGGTGCGCCGACGTCGCGTGAGCCGGTGGCCGATTTCGAGATCAGGGCGGATGCCGTGATCGTCGCCTCCGGCGGCATCGGCGGGGATCACGATCTCGTTCGCGCGTCCTGGCCCGAGCGCCTCGGCACGGCGCCCGAGCACATGCTCACCGGCGTTCCCGCGTACGTCGACGGCTCCATGCAGGCGGTGACGCGCGCAGCGGGCGCCGCCCTGATCAACACCGACCGCATGTGGCACTACGTGGAGGGGATCGAGAACTGGGATCCGGTGTGGCCGGGGCACGGCATCCGGATCCTGCCCGGACCGTCGTCGCTGTGGCTGGATGCCACCGGCAGGCGCCTGCCGGTGCCGCTGTATCCGGGTTTCGACACGCTGGGCACGCTGGCGCATCTGCGTCGCACCGGCCATGACCACTCCTGGTTCGTGACGTCGCTGAAGATCGTCGAGAAGGAGTTCGCGCTCTCGGGCAGCGAGCAGAATCCCGATCTGACGGGGCGCGACGTCAGGCTGCTGCTGCGATCGCGTATCGCGAAGGGTCCGACCGCCCCCGTGCAGGCGTTCCTCGACGAGGGCGCGGACTTCGTCGTGGAAGACGATCTGGATTCGCTGCTCGCCGGCATGCGCGCCAAGCCCGGCGGCGACCTGCTCGACATCGACCGGGTTCGCGAGGAGGTGGTCGCACGCGACCGTGAGATCGACAACGAGTTCACCAAGGACGCGCAGATCGCCATGCTGCGCTCGATGCGGGGATACCGGGGCGACCGGCTGATCCGCACGGCTGCGCCGCATCGCCTGCAGGATCCGTCCGCCGGTCCCATGGTCGCGGTCAAACTGCACGTGCTCACCCGCAAGTCACTCGGCGGGATCCACACCGACCTCGACGGTCGTGCGCTGGACGCCGCGGGCAACGCCATCCCCGGCCTGTTCGCGGCGGGCGAGGCGAGCGGCTTCGGCGGTGGCGGGATGCACGGCTACCGCGCGCTCGAGGGCACCTTCCTCGGTGGATGCCTGTTCTCCGGCCGCCAGGCCGGGCGAGCCGCCGCGCGCTGACCAGGGCCCCGACCCCTGTTTCCTGGGCACCCGAGCCGCTGCCTACTGAGTCACTGAGCCTGCCGGAGGGCCGCCACCTGCCAAGCCCGTCCCACCTACTGGGTCCCTCAGCCTGCCGAGGGGCCCGTACCACGCACGGCGGTGAGGCCGGTCACGGCCGGGCCGCGGCTGAGCACGTGCCCGCGAGCGAACGCGAGGCGCGTCCAGCGACCCGACTGCGTGATCCGCACCTCCTCGGCGCCGTTTATGAATCCGAAGGCGTGCGCGGCGAATGCGACACCGCGCGGCAGCCCGGACAGAGCCTCGTCGGGTTCACCCCAGATGCGCGCGCGCAGGGCACGCACCGCCTCCTCCCCGGAGCCCGGTGCGGTGCCGTGCGCGACGGCCGAGATCCCCCACTGGGCGCGCTCCGCGACAGTCTGCGCGGTCAGATCGCCCACGTGCATCCACTCGGCGCGCGGTGGGGCGACGCCCGCCCAGGCGGGCGCCCGACCGGTGTCGGGCAGGGCGAGCTCGTGCGGGTTCTCGCCCTCCGCGAGCTCGTCGACGACGATGTCGCAGTGCAGTTCGGGATCAGCGCGCACGATGCGCATCGCCAGCACCGTCGGCGTCTGGTCGAACAGGCTCTGCGGAGCGAGCGCGGCGGAGGTGAGGGCGAGCACGCCATCGGCCGCCTGCAGTCGCACCCCGTCGGCGCCGGCCTGAGCTGCTCGCCCCGCGAAGGTGAGCACGTCGCGTGCGGTCTGGGCGTCGGCAAGCACGAGCGGTCTGGTCACTCCTCTACGTTAGCCGGATGACCGCCGGCCGAGAGGCGTCGACCCGTCGATCTAGACTGGTCGGATGACCGCTGAGCAAGATGCCCGCCGATCCGTCGACGCCCTTCTCGACGTCCTGGATCTGGCGGAGTCGGAGGCGAGGACCACCGAGGACATCTTCACCGGCCGCTCGCACTTCATGCCCACCGGGCGGGTGTACGGCGGTCAGGTGCTGGCTCAGTCACTGGTGGCCGCCGAGCGCACCCTCCCCGAGGACCGCGTCGTGCACTCGATGCACGGGTACTTCCTGCGCCCGGGAGACACCGCGAGCAGCATCACCTTCTCGGTCGACCGCATCCACGACGGGCGTTCGTTCTCGACGCGACGCTGCCAGGCGTTCCAGGGCGGCGTGCCGATCTTCTCGATGATCGCCTCGTTCCAGGACGAGGACCCCGGCGCCGATCACGCGGAGCCGATGCCCGACGGCATCCCCGATCCGGAGCAGCTGCGCCCCGACGAGGAGCTCGTCGGAGATGTGCACCCGCTGACGCGGAAGATGCTCGCCGAGCGTCCCGCAGACGTGCGTCACGTCGAGGGGCCCCTCTTCATCGACGTGGCCGGCGAGCGAGTCGCGAGCCAGGCCGTGTGGATGCGGATGCGGGCCGGGATGCCGGACGATCCGCGCCTGCACCGGGCGGCGCTCGCGTACCTCAGCGACATGACCATTCAGGAGCCGATCCTGCGCCGTCACGGCGTGACCTGGAGCACGCCTGGACTCAAAGTCGCGAGCCTCGACCACGCGATGTGGTGGCACCGCTTCGGCCGCGCCGACGAATGGGTGCTCTACGTGCAGGAATCGCCCAACGCCCGTGGCGGACGCGGGCTCTCGACGGGTCGGATCTACGACCGCGAGGGCACGCTGCTCGCCAGCGTGGCGCAGGAGATCATGGTGCGAGTGCCGTCGCCCGACGCCTGAGCGTCAGCGACGCGCGTAGCTGATCGGCTCCCCGACGTACGGCTCCCAGGCCTCGCGCATCTCGGGGCTGATCCGCACCGGCCGGCCGGTGGCGGCATCCACGAGCACGATCACGGCAGTCGAGCGCGCATACAGGATGCGCTCGGTGCTCGCAGGATCGTTGTGCACCTCGTAGCAGACCTCGAGGCTCGAGCCGCCGAGCTTGCCGAACCACATCTGCACCTCGAGAGGACGACGCTGATACGGCACCGGCGCGAGGTACTCGATCTCCTGACGGGCGATCAGGGTGAGGACTCCCTGATCGATCCCCGACTCGAGGATCGCCGTCTGGGGTGCCTGCTCCCCCGGCTCCGGCTTCCAGAAGGCGCGCACGCGCGCCTCCTCGAGCAGCTTGAGCATCGAGGTGTTGTTGACGTGGTTGAACGCGTCGAGGTCACCCCACCGCAGGTGGATGGGGATGTGCAGCCGGGGAGTGTTGCTGGTCATGACTTCCGTCAGGTTCCTATCGACATGGGGGCCCCGCGCCCCGGAGGCTCCGGACAGCGCGCGAAGCGATGTTCGAAGTGGGGCGTGGGGTCTAGTCGCGGGTCAGCTTGCGGTGGGTCGTGCGGTGCGGGCGCGCCGCCTCCGGGCCCATTCGCTCGATCTTGTTCTGCTCGTACGCCTCGAAGTTGCCCTCGAACCAGTGCCACTGCGCCGGGTTCTCATCGGTGCCCTCGTAGGCGAGGATGTGCGTGGCGATGCGGTCGAGGAACCACCGGTCGTGTGTGATGACCACGGCACAACCCGGGAATTCGAGCAGGGCGTTCTCGAGCGAGCTCAGGGTCTCGACGTCGAGGTCGTTGGTCGGCTCATCGAGAAGCAGCAGGTTGCCGCCCTCCTTGAGCGTCAGCGCGAGGTTGAGACGGTTCCGCTCACCACCGGAGAGCACACCGGCCTTCTTCTGCTGGTCCGGGCCCTTGAAGCCGAACTTCGACACGTACGCCCGCGAGGGGATCTCGGTCTTGCCGACCGTGATGAAGTCGAGTCCGTCGGAGACGACCTCCCACAGCGTCTTGTTCGGGTCGATGTTCGCGCGGGACTGGTCGACGTAGCTGATCTTGACGGTCTCGCCGATCTTCAGGTCGCCTCCGTCGAGCGGCTCGAGGCCGACGATGGTCTTGAACAGCGTGGTCTTTCCCACGCCGTTCGGTCCGATGACGCCGACGATGCCGTTCGGCGGCAAGCTGAAGCTCAGTCCGTCGATGAGCACGCGGTCACCGAACGCCTTGTGCAGCTTCTTCGCCTCGATGACGACGCTGCCGAGGCGGGGACCTGCGGGGATCTGGATCTCTTCGAAGTCGAGCTTGCGGGTGCGCTCGGCCTCCGCCGCCATCTCCTCGTAGCGCGCCAGACGCGCCTTCGACTTGGTCTGCCGGCCCTTGGCGCTGGAGCGGACCCACTCGAGCTCGTCCTTCAGGCGCTTGGCCAGCTTGGCGTCCTTCTTGCCCTGGATGTCGAGTCGCTCGGCCTTCTTCTCGAGATAGGTCGAGTAGTTGCCCTCGTAGCCGATCAGACGGCCGCGGTCGACCTCGGCGATCCACTCGGCGACGTTGTCGAGGAAGTACCGGTCGTGCGTGATCGCGATGACCGCGCCCTTGTAGTCCTTGAGGTGCTGCTCGAGCCAGAGCACGCTCTCGGCGTCGAGGTGGTTGGTGGGCTCGTCGAGCAGCAGCAGGTCGGGCTTCTGCAGGAGCAGCTTCGCCAGCGCGACGCGGCGCTTCTCACCGCCCGAGAGCGGCGCGATCTCGGCATCGGCCGGCGGCGTGCGCAGAGCGTCCATCGCCTGCTCCAGCTGGGAGTCGAGGTCCCAGCCGTCGGCCGCGTCGATCTCCTCCTGCAGCACGCCCATCTCGGCGAGCAGCGTGTCGAAGTCGGCGTCGGGGTCGGCCATCAGCGCCGAGATCTCGTTGAACCGGTCGAGCTTCGGCTTGATCGCCACGCCGTCCTGGATGTTCTCGAGCACGGTCTTGGTCTCGTCGAGCTCGGGCTCCTGCATCAGGATGCCGACGCTGAAGCCGGGGGTGAGCTTGGCCTCGCCGTTCGAGGGGGTGTCGAGACCGGCCATGATCTTCAGGATCGTCGACTTTCCGGCGCCGTTCGGGCCGACCATGCCGATCTTGGCGCCCGGCAGGAACGCCATCGTCACGTCGTCGAGGATGAGCTTGTCGCCGACCGCCTTGCGGGCTCGCACCATGGAATAGATGTACTCAGCCATACCTTCACCGCTCCTCTGGAAGACCTGTCTCAGCGCCTGTGATCCGGCGCGGCGCATGCCGAGTGCCGGATGCGCGAAGTGTGTGCGGCCGACGGCGGGGGTCCCCGTGCCGATCGGCTCGGCTTCCTAGCCTACCGGTCGACGCGCGCGGCAGCGCTCAGGCGCCGTGCAGGCGAGCGGGGCGCTGGATCACCAGTCGATGGGGCGGGTGGCGCCCACCAGACACGCCCCGTCTGCCAGTCGCGGGAGCAGCGCGGTGACGGGTTCTCCGGTCGACGGTCCGACCTGACCGACCAGGCACTGCGTGTCACTCCAGGCGGCCGAGAACTGAAGGCTCTCGGCGGCGTTGCCGACCGTGCTCCGGTCGGCGGTGACCTGCATGGCGTCCTTCGCGAAACCGGCCACTTCGAGCGCGTCGATGTAGGCGCGGCCCTGCGCACGCGAGTCGGATGCCCACACGCCGGCGGTGACCTCGGTGAACGAGGCGAGTGCGGCATCCGCCTCGGTCGGCGCGGCAGACGCGTCGGCCTCGTGAGTCGCGGGCGCACCTGATGACGTGTCGGGAGTCGCCATCGGCCCGCAGGCTGTCAGCGCGAGCACAAGAGCAGCCGTGCTCGCCAGCAGCGAGCCGAAGTGCGCGCACCGCCGGACGGAGACGGAGTACCTGTGACGCACGCCTAGAGTCTAGGCGCTGCACCTCCGTCCCCGTCGCGCCGGCCGTCACGCGCGGGTCAGTGCGTCGTCGCGAGGTTCGCCGGAAGCGTCGACGGAATCCGGCTCGTCGGTCAGCCGCAGTCCCGCACCGGCCCAGGCATCCCGATCGGCCTCGGTGGGCTCGTCGAAAACCGGTGCATCGTCGGCGGCGGGGGCGACGCCGGCCTGTTCCGGGCGTGGGCGGCGCGCGAACGCGCTCGTGCCCCGCCGCAGGTCGTGGCCGATCGAGTCGGCGGTGAGCTCGACGTCGATGCCCTTCTTGCCGTTCGCCTCCCACTCCTTCTGGCGCAGCCGCCCGACGACGATGACGGGGTCGCCGCAGTGCAGCGAGGCCTTGGCGTGCTCGGCGAGCTTGCCGAACGCCGACACCGCGTACCAGTTGGTGCCGCCGTCGACCCACGCCCCAGTGCGCTGATCGAAGTAGCCCGAAGACGTGGCCACGCGGAAGTTGATCACCGCCTTGCCACTGCGAGTCTCGTTGGCGACGGGGTCGTTGCCGATGTTCCCGGCGATGGTCAGGACGTCGTTGGTGATGCTCATGGGTGCTCCTTCGTTGCCGGGACCGGCCCGGGTCCGACCAGAGTGCACGCCCGCGCCGGACGCCGCAGGCCGATTTCGCAGTGATGGTGGAGAACGCGACGACGAAGTGATCGGTGCAGGAAAACCGACACGCAGGGCGCTGTCAGTGCAGGAACAGCAGCAGAGCGGCGACGGCGATGAAGAGCGTTCCGAAGACCGCGTTCAGGATGCGCTGGCCGCGGGCATCCTGCGTGAACCGCCGGAAGGATTTCGCCGCGGCGGCGAAGAAGAACCACATCACCAGGATGTCCACCACGATCACGGTGCCGACGAGCACGAGGTACTGCGGCAGCGGATCGTGGTCCAGCCAGACGAACTGTGGCACGAAGGCGAGGAAGAACACGATCGCCTTGGGGTTGAGGAGGTTGACCCAGAATCCGCGTCGGAAGATCGACCAGGCGCCCTCCCGCACCCGAGCGGACGGGTCGAGGCTCTGCGCCTCCGGCGTCGCAAGGAGCATCCGGATGCCGAGGTACACCAGGTACGCCGCGCCCGCGTAGCGGATGATCTCGAACAGCATCGGCGAACGTGCGACGAACAGCCCCACCCCCGCAGCGACGACGACGACGTGCACGATGAGGGCGGCCTGCTGACCCAGCACGCCCCAGAGCGAGCGGCGCCAGCCCTGCACGAGCGCGTTGCTCATCGTGTTGATGGCGCCGGCCCCGGGGGTGAAGCTGATCACCACGCACGCAGCGAGCAGCGAGAGCCATACCGTCCAGGTCACCAGCACAGCGTAGTGAGAGTGCGCGGCCGGCGCGGAATCGGCAGTGTCGGCGCCCGCTCCTATGGTGTGGCCATGACCTTTCCGCTCGATGCTCCGGCCTGGCTCACCCGCGTGGGCGTGTTCGATCTCGAGACGACGGGCGTCGACGTGAGGCAGGATCGCATCGTCACCGCGCACGTCGGCGTGCTCGACGGGCACGGCAGAGAGCTCGCCGCCCGCGACTGGCTGGCCGATCCCGGAGTGCCGATCCCCGACGGGGCGGCAGCCGTGCACGGGATCAGCACAGAGTACGCCAGGGCGCACGGTCGCCCTGCGCGTGACGTGGTGGCCGAGATCGTGCACGCGCTTCGGGCCCTGTTCGCACAGGGGCTGCCGATCGTGGCGTACAACGCCTCGTACGACTTCTCTCTTCTGGCCCACGAGGCGCGCCGCCACAGCATCCCCGAGCTGGCCGCTCCGTCACCGGTGATCGACCCGCTGGTGATCGATAAGGCGTTCGACCGGTACCGGCCCGGCAAGCGCACGCTCACGGTCGTCGCCGACCACTACGCCGTTCCGCTGGATGACGCGCACGAGGCGTCGGCGGATGCCGTGGCCGCGGGTCGGGTGGCGCTCGCCCTCGCACGGGAGTTCGCGTGGCCGCGCTCCGCGGCGGAGCTGCACACCAGGCAGATCGGCTGGGCGCGAGATCAGGCCGCGAGTCTCACCGAGTACTTCGTCGGGATCGGACGGATCGACCCGGAGCAGCCTCTCGACGGCACGTGGCCCGTTCGCGGGTGAGCAGGTTCTCGCGCGTCGGTCCGCGGGATGCGACCGGACGCCGGGTACGACGAAGGCCCCGCCGGGGCGGGGCCATCGTCGTGGGCGGCTTACTTGGAGCCGCCGAAGCCCTTGAAGCGCTGGTTGAACTTCTCGACGCGACCGGCGGAGTCCATGATGCGCTGCTTGCCCGTGTAGAACGGGTGCGAAGCCGACGAGATCTCGACGTCGATGACGGGATACTCCACACCGTCCAGCTCGATCGTCTTGTCGCCCGTGACGGTGGAGCGGGTGAGGAAGGTCTCGCCCGAGCCGAGGTCGCGGAACACGACGGCCTGGTACTCGGGGTGGATGTCAGTCTTCATGGGATTCCTTACGTGGTGCCCTGGATTCTGCCAGAGACGAGGGAAGTCTGCGGTGCGATCGCACCGAGGGTCTACTTTACACCACTCAGGCGGCGCGTGCGGCGTAGCGTCCGCCGTCCTGCGTGAGCAGGATCGGCATGCCGAACGCCTCGGTGAGAGCCTCTGCCGTCAGCGTCTCGGCGATCGGGCCGGCCGCCACCACACCACCGTCGCGCAGCAGCAGCACGTGGGTGAAGCCGACGGGGATCTCCTCCACGTGGTGCGTGACCATGACCATCGCCGGCGTGATCGGCGATGCGGCATAACCGCCGAGCAGCTGCAGCAGCTCCTCACGTGCGCCGAGGTCGAGGCTCGCGGTGGGCTCGTCGAGCAGCAGCAGCTCGGGATCGGTCATCACGGCCCGTGCGATCTGCACGCGCTTCTGCTCGCCGTCGCTGAGTGTGCCGAACAGCCGCTCGGCGAGGTGCTCCAGGCGCCAGTCCGCGAGCACTCGCTGCGCGCGACGCTCATCGATGGACTCGTAGTCCTCTCTCCAGCGGCCCGTCACCGAGTAGGCCGCAGTCATCACCGTGTTCAGCACGGTCTCGTCGCGCGGGATGCGGCGAGCCATCGCGGATGAGGCGAAGCCGATCCGCGGACGCAGCTCGAACACGTCCGTGCGCCCGAGGGTCTCGCCCAGCACGGTCACCGTTCCGGACGTCGGGTGCATGAGCGTGTCGGCGAGCTGCAGCAGCGTCGTCTTGCCCGCGCCGTTGGGCCCGAGCACGACCCAGCGCTGATCCTCGGACACCGACCAGGTCACCCGATCGACGATGTTGCGGCCTTCGCGACGCACGACGACATCGGTGAGATCCAGAGCGCTCGACATGACGCCAGCCTATCGGCTCAGGCGATCAGCTCCTCGTACAGCGCGCGCGTGGTGTCGGCGATCGCCCCCCAGCTGAACCGGCTGCGGGCACGCTCACGTCCGGCTTCGCCGTACTGCCGCGCCCGCGTGGGATCGCTCGTGACCTCGGTGAGCGCGGCGGCGAGATCCGAGACGTAGCGCTCCGGATCGACGGGCGTGCCGGTGCCGTCCTGCAGCTGCTCGATCGGCACCAGACGGCCGGTCACACCGTCGTCGACGACCTCCGGAATGCCACCCGTGGCGGTGCCGACGACGGCCGCGCCGCACGCCATCGCCTCGAGGTTCACGATGCCCAGCGGCTCGTACACCGAGGGGCACACGAACGTGGTGGCCGCGGCGAGGATCGCAGACAGCTCGTCACGCGGCAGCATCCGCTCGATCCAGATGACACCCTCGCGTGTCTGCTGCAGCTGACGGACGCCGGCCTGCACCTCCGCCATGATCTCGGGGGTGTCCGGGGCGCCGGCGCAGAGCACGAGCTGCACGTCCTTCGGCAGCAGCTGGGCCGCACGCAGCAGGTAGGGCAGCCCCTTCTGCCGGGTGATGCGGCCGACGAACACGACCGACGGACGCGAGGGATCCATTCCGATGCTCGCCAGGAACCCGGGATTCGACACCGGACGCCAGCGCTCGACGTCGATGCCGTTGTGGATGACGCGCACACGCTGCGGGTCGACCTGCGGGTAGCTGCGCAGGATGTCCTGGCGCATCCCGTCGCTGACGGCGACGATGGCGGCAGCGTTCTCGTACGCGAGCCGCTCGATGCCGCTCGAGACGGCATAGCCGCCCCCCAGCTGCTCGGCCTTCCACGGTCGCAGCGGCTCGAGACTGTGGGCCGTGAGCACGTGCGGGATGCCGTGCAGCTGAGATGCGAGATGCCCGGCGAAGTTCGCGTACCAGGTGTGGCTGTGCACGAGGTCGGCTCCGGCGACGTCGCCGACCATGACGAGATCGGTGCCGAGGGTCTGCAGGGCCGGATTCGCGGCGGCGAGTTCGGACGGCGTCCGATACGCCCGGGTCCCCGGCTCGGCGCGCTCACTCCCGAACGCCCGGACCTGCACGTCGATGCTGCTGCGCAGCGCAGCCACGAGCTCTGCGACATGCACGCCGGCGCCGCCGTAGATCTCCGGCGGGTATTCCTTGGTGATGATGTCGACTCGCATGACTGCACGGTAGTACATCGGCCACCGGGCGCTCTATGGTGGACGCATGTCGGCTCCTAAGAAGGTTTTCGGGATCATCCTCGCCGGCGGTGAGGGCAAGCGACTCATGCCCCTCACTGCAGACAGAGCCAAACCGGCGGTGCCTTTCGGCGGCCAGTACCGGCTGATCGACTTCGCCATCTCCAACCTCATCAACTCGGGACTGAGACAGGTCGTCGTGCTGACGCAGTACAAGTCGCACAGCCTCGATCGGCACGTCTCGCAGAACTGGCGCATGTCGGCGCTGCTCGACTCCTACGTCACCTCGGTGCCCGCGCAGCAGCGTCTGGGCAAGCGCTGGTTCTCCGGCTCCGCAGATGCCATCCTGCAGAGCCTCAACCTCATCAACGACGAGAAGCCGGACATCGTCGTGGTGATCGGCGCGGATCACGTCTACCGCATGGACTTCCAGCAGATGATCGAGGCGCACATCGCGTCCGGCGCGCCGGCGACGGTCGCGGGCATCCGTCAGCCGATCGCCCTGGCCTCGCAGTTCGGGGTGATCGACGCCGACCCCGACACCGGACGCATCCGCGACTTCCTCGAGAAGCCCGCCGACCCGGTGGGCCTCGCCGACTCCCCCAACGAGGTGCTCGTCTCGATGGGCAACTACGTCTTCGACGCCGATGCCCTCGTCGCGGCGGTCGAGGCGGACGGCGAATCCGCCTCGTCCGGGCACGACATGGGCGGCGACATCATCCCCTACTTCGTCCAGCGCGGCGAAGCGGGCTACTACGACATGAAGCAGAACGTCGTGCCGGGTTCGTCGCCGCGCGACCGCTCGTACTGGCGGGACGTCGGAACCATCGACTCGTACTTCGACGCGCACATGGACCTGATCTCGACGCTGCCGATCTTCAACCTGTACAACACCGACTGGCCGATCCGCACGCAGAACGTCAACATGCCGCCGGCGAAGTTCGTGCGCGATGCCGTCGGCCGGATCGGCAATGCGATCGACTCGATCGTCGCCGCGGGGTCGGTGCTCTCGGGCACGCACATCGAGCGCAGTGTGATCGGACTGCGCGGGGTCGCCCTGGGCGGCTCGACCATCACCGACTCCGTACTGCTCGACAACGTGCAGATGGGCCTCGGATCGCGCGTGCGACGCGCGGTGCTCGACAAGAACGTCATCCTCGAGGAGGGGGCCACGGTGGGCGTTGATCGCGACCGGGATCTGGAGCGCGGCTTCACGGTGACGGACTCGGGCATCACGGTCGTCGGCAAGGGCGTTCGCATCACCCGCTGACCGCTACGCTCGACGGGTGACCGCTGCGCGATTCCTCGTCGTCCTCGATGCCGATTCCACCCTCATCCGCAATGAGGTGATCGAGCTGCTCGCCGACGAAGCGGGCCGCCGGGCCGAGGTGCAGGCGGCGACCGAGGCGGCGATGCGCGGCGAGGTGGACTTCGCGACGAGCCTGCGTTCGCGTGTCGAAGCCCTGCGCGGCGTGCCGACGACCGCCTTCGAGCGCGTGCGCGCGCGTATCGAGCCGACGCCCGGCGTGCGCGAGCTGACCGGGGCGGTGCACGAACGCGGCGGGGTGGTCGGTGTCGTCTCCGGCGGGTTCCACGAGATCCTCGACCACATCGCCCCCGGACTGGGCGTCGATCGCTGGCGCGCGAACCGGCTGACGCTGGAGGGCGAATCACTCTCCGGCACCGTCGACGGCGAGATCGTGGATGCCGATGCGAAGGCGGCCTCTCTGCAGAGCTGGGCTGCCGAGCTGGGCGTCGCACCGCACGCGACCATCGCGATCGGGGACGGAGCGAACGACCTCACGATGATGGCCGTGGCAGGGCTCGGAATCGCCTTCAACGCGAAGCCCGCCGTGCGCGCGGCCGCGTCGCTGGTCGTCGGGCCGCAGGATCTGTCCGAGATCATCCCGCTGCTGCCCTGAGGGGCGCCGCGCGGCGGGCGCCGACGCTGGACGATGTCGGAGCCTGCGCGTAGCGTCTTCGCATGGACATCATCCTCGTTCCCGGTCTGTGGCTCGACGCGTCGTCGTGGGATCCGGTGGTGCACGCGCTTCGTGCCGCCGGGCACGATCCGCTCGCACTTACCATGCCGGGGGTGGGTGAGCCGGCCGCCGCGTCATCCGACGTCCGCATGGCGGACTGGGTAGACGCGGTCGTGCGGCACATCGACGCGGCAGAGCAGCCCGTCGCGCTCATCGGACATTCCGGTGGCGGCAACGTCATCTGGGGCGCAGCGGATGCCCGCCCGGAGCGCGTGCGACGGGTCGTGTTCGTCGACACGATCCCGCCCGCACCGGGTCAGGAGATCAGCGACTTCCCGCTCGTCGACGGTGTCGTGCCGTTCCCCGGCTGGGATTTCTTCCCCGAGGAAGACGTATACGACCTCGACGACGAGACCCGAGCGCGCACACTTCCGCTGACGCGCAGCGTGCCCGCGCGCGTGCCCAGCGACCCCATCGCCCTCACCCACGAGAGCCGGCACGGTGTGCCGGTGACGATGCTGATGGGCTCGTACGACCAGGCGCGCGTCGATGCCGAGGCCGACGGCTGGGGGCCCTACGGCGAGGAGTACCGGGCGATCGCGAACGCCGAGGTCGTGAAGATCGACTCCGGCCACTGGCCGCAGTTCACCGCGCCGGATCGGCTGGCCGCGCTGCTGGTGGCCGCCGTCGACCGCTGACCGCCCGACGGAGCCGGGTCGTGACCGGCCTCAGTGGCCCATGCCGAGGCCGCCGTCGACCGGGATGACGGCTCCGGAGATGTAGGCGGCGTCGTCGCCGGCGAGCCACACGACGGCGCCGGCGACCTCATCCGGCGTCGCGAAACGGCCCGCGGGGATGCTCGCCTTGTACTGCTTCTGCGTCTCCTCCGGCAGCTCGGCCGTCATGTCCGTCTCGATGAAGCCCGGTGCGACCACGTTCGCGGTGATGCCGCGCCCGCCCAGCTCGCGCGTGAGGGAGCGGGCGAAGCCGACCAGCGCGCTCTTGGACGCCGAGTAGTTGACCTGCCCGGCGGAGCCGTACAGGCCGACGACGCTGGAGATGAGGATGACGCGTCCGAAGCGCGCGCGCAGCATGCCCTTCGACGCGCGCTTGACCACGCGGAAGGTGCCGCCGAGGTTCGTCGCGACGACGCTGTCGAAGTCGTCCTCGCTCATGCGCATCAGCAGGGTGTCCTTGGTGATCCCGGCGTTCGCGACGACGATCTCGACCCGCCCGAGCTGCTGCTCGACCTCGGTGAACGCCGCGTCGATGGCGGCGGCGTCGGTGACGTCGGCGCGGACGGTCAGCGTGCCCTCCGGGCCCTCACCGCTGCGTGCCGTGACTGCGACACGGTATCCGTCGCGGACGAAGCGTTCGGCGATGGCGCGGCCGATGCCGCGGTTTCCGCCGGTGACGAGGACGACGCGCTCAGCGCTCATATGGGGCTCCTGACTGGGGACCGGATCGCACGCCATCCTACCGAGCGCGGCCGCACCGGACGACGTCCGATGCACCGTGCGCGGCGTAGGCTGGAAGCACCGTGAAAGAGAAGCGCCGCGCCCCCGCTGTCACCTCCCTGCCGCCGTCGCCGCAGGACGAGGCTGATCACCGCGTGCGCCGTTATGCGCTGACCATGATCATCCGCACGGTGTGCTTCCTGCTCATGGTCGTCGTGCAGCCGCTCGGGTGGTGGACGTGGGCGTTCGCCGTCGCCGCGATCTTCCTCCCGTACATCGCCGTGGTCTACGCGAACGCGGGCAGCGACAGCACGCCCAGGGCCGTGGAGTCCCCGCTGGCGCAGCTCGAGGCGCCCGGTGCTTCGTCGCCCGCCGCGACCCCTGCCGAGCCGGACGTGATCACCATCGTGGAAAGTCACGACGACCGTGGGGCCGACCGATGACTGCCGAGTTCGAATGCGCGCGGGCGGAATGCCGCGAGCCCGCCACGCATCACATCGTGTGGCGCAATCCCCGCATCCATGCGGAGGATCGGCGCAAGATCTGGCTCGCGTGCGACGCGCACGTGGGGTTCCTGAGCGACTACCTCAGGGCACGGGACTTCCCCGTGGCCGTGCACGAGGGGATTCCTGCGTGAGCCGTCTGATGCGCTGGGGCGTGTACCTGCTCATCGCGATCGGCTTCGCGATCGCGTGCGCCTTCCTGGCGCAGTGGCAGTTCGACCGCAACGAGTCGCGTGCCGGGCAGATCGCACTCGTCGAGCGAAACTACGACGCCGCGCCCGTGCCCGTCGTCGATCTGCTCGGCGACGATGCGGCGTTCGCGCCCGCCGATGAGTGGCATCCGGTGCTGCTGCGCGGTGAGTACCTCGCCGACGAGCAGATGCTCGTGCGCAACCGACCGCACGGCGGCACGAGCGCGTTCGAGGTGCTCGTGCCCTTCCGCGATGAGAGCGGTCTGGTGCTGCTCGTGGATCGCGGCTGGATCTCGTCGGGTGAGGACACCGTGCCGAGGACCGTGCCCGAGCCCCCCGCTGGAGAGAGCACCGTGGTGGTGCGGCTGCGCCAGGGCGAGCGTCTCCCCGCGTCGGGTCGCACCGCACCGGAGGGGCAGGTGCCCACGATCCATCTGCCGACGATCGCCGACCGGGTGAACCCGTCGCTCGTGACGAGCACGTACGGACAGCTCGTGTCCGAGGATCCGGCCGGGGCACCCGCTCTGGGCGGGTTCGACGCCCCCACCGACGACCCCGGCCCGCACCTGTCGTACGCGATCCAGTGGATCCTGTTCGCCGCGATGGGCTTCGCCTTCATCGGCTACGTCATCCGCATCGAGATCGTGAAGGCGAGGGAGGATGCCGGAGAGCTGCCGCCGCGGCAGCCGCGCCGGCGCGACCGGGACGCCGACGACGAGGACGCGCTGCTCGACTCCGCGATGCGCTGATCCCCACCGTCTGGGAGCTCAGGCGAGCTCGATGAGGTCCTGGTACTCCTTGCTCCAGATGTCCTCGACGCCGTCCGGCAGGATCAGCACACGCTCAGGGTTGAGCGATGCGACCGCTCCCGGGTCGTGCGAGACGAGCACGACCGCGCCCTCGTAGTGCGCGAGCGCACCCAGGATCTCCTCGCGGGAGGCGGGGTCGAGGTTGTTCGTCGGCTCGTCGAGCAGCAGCATGTTGGCCGCGGACACGACCAGGGTCGCCAGCGACAGTCGGGTCTTCTCGCCACCCGAGAGAACGCCCGCCGGCTTGTGCACGTCGTCGCCGGTGAAGAGGAAGGATCCGAGCACCTTGCGTGCCTCGGTCTCGTTCAGGTCGGGCGCGGCCGAGATCATGTTCTCGAGCACGGACCGCTTCACGTCGAGGTTCTCGTGCTCCTGGGCGTAGTAGCCGATCTTGAGCCCGTGGCCGGGCTCGAGCTGACCCGTGTCGGGCTGGTCGACCCCGGCCAGCAGACGCAGCAGCGTGGTCTTGCCCGCGCCGTTGAGCCCCAGCACGACGACCTTCGAACCGCGGTCGATCGCGAGATCGACGTCGGTGAAGATCTCAAGCGAGCCGTACGACTTCGACAGACCGGATGCCATAAGCGGGGTCTTCCCGCACGGTGCGGGCTTCGGGAAACGCAGCTTGGCGACCCGGTCGACCTGGCGCACCTCGTCGAGGCCCGACAGCAGCTTCTCGGCGCGGGCGACCATCTGGTGCGCTGCGGCGGCCTTCGACGCCTTGGCGCCGAAGCGCGCGGCCTGCAGCTGCAGCTGCGTGGCCTTCTTCTCGGCGTTCGCGCGCTCCTTCTTGCGGCGCTCCTCGTCGGCCACCCGCTGGCGCAGGTAGTTCTTCCAGTTCATGTTGTAGATGTCGATGACCTGACGGTTCGCGTCGAGGTAGAACACCCGGTTGACCGTCTCGCCGACGAGCTCGACATCGTGGCTGATGACGATGAGTCCGCCCTTGTAGTTCTTCAGGAACTCACGCAGCCACACGACGCTGTCGGCGTCGAGGTGGTTGGTGGGCTCGTCGAGGATCATCGTGTCGGCGTCGGAGAACAGGATGCGCGCGAGCTCGATCCGGCGGCGCTGACCGCCGGAGAGGGTGCTCAGCGGCTGATCGAGGATGCGGTCGGGCAGCGAGAGATTGTTGGCGATGGATGCCGCCTCGGCCTCAGCCGCATAGCCGCCGAGCGCCTCGAAGCGCTCGGTGAGGTTGGCGAACTTCCGCATGGCGCGCTCGGCGATCTTCGGATCGTCGGATGCCATGTCGTGCGAGGCCGTGGTGATGCCCAGCTGGATGGTGCCGAGACCACGTGCGTCGAGGATGCGGGTCCTGGCGAGCATCTCGGGATCGCCGATACGGGGATCCTGCGGGAGGTAGCCGATCTCGCCCGAGCGTGCGACCTTGCCCTCGGAGGCGAGGACGTCACCGGCGAGCACCTTCGTGAGCGTCGTCTTGCCCGCGCCGTTCCGGCCGACGAGGCCGATCTTGTCGCCGGCGGTGACCCGGAACGACACGTCCGACATGAGCACGCGGGCTCCGACGCGGATCTCGAGGTCATGCACGGCGAGCACAGCGGTATCCGTTCGTAGGGGGAGGGTGGCCGAAGGGCCAGCCTCCCAGTATAGTTCGCGGCCGGTTCGGGGCTCGTTCAGGGTGGGGTGTGCCGACGACCGGCGGGCGGGACGTCCGCGGCTGCTGCGGCGTCAGCGACCGAGCCCGCGGGCCGTGAGCGCATCGCCGACGTCGTCGGCATGCTTCATCGCGAGCACGAGCAGCGGCACGGCGGCCCGCGCGCCCAGCCGCACTCCCCTGGCCCGCTGCGCGTCGCGCACCTGCTCGAGCAGGCCGGTGAGCACCGGCACCATCGTGATGGTCAGTGAGACGGCGAGAGCCGGGGTCTCGGGGTCGATGCCGAACACGCGCAGCGGTCGGAACAGCCGACGCAGCACGTCGAGCAGGTCGCCCGTCCGCGTGGTGCTCGTCACGGTCTCGGCGAGCAGCAGCAGGGCCACCACCCGCCCGGTGTTCTGCACGGCCGCGGCAGCGCTCACGAAGACCACGAGCGCGCCGCCCAGCACCAGAACGAGCCAGCGCAGACGCCACCAGGCGAGCAGAAGACCACGCGCCCCGGCGCCGGCCGCCAGCAGCCCGATCGACGCGACACCGAGCAGCACGAGCGTCCCTGTCGTGCCGGGGCGCACGACCGAGATCGCCAGCGCGCTGCACGCCAGGCCCAGCAGCTTCGCTCCCACCGGCATCCGGTGCAGGATGCTGTCACCCGGTCGGTACAACGAGATCACGCGCTGATCCGCCGATACGTCTCGATCACGCTCCGCGGCTCCCCCGCGGCGACCAGCCGCCCGTCGTCGAAGAGCACCGCCTCATCGCAGCGGGCTGCCAGCTCGAGGTCGTGTGTGACGATGACGACGGGCACCGCGAGCCCCAGAAGCAGATCCGCGATCCGGCGGGCGTTGCGCAGGTCGAGCAGCGTCGTCGGCTCGTCGGCGACGACGAGCCGCGGGTCCGTGCACAGCACCGCGGCCAGCGCCAGCAGCTGTCGCTGGCCGCCCGACAGTTCCGAGACCGGCTGATCTCCTCGTCCTGCCAACCCGTACCGGTCGAGGATCTGCTCGACCTGCGTCCTGCGCGCGCCTCGCGGCACGGAGCCGAGAGAGAGCGCCAGGTCTTCGGCGGGCGTCGGCATGAGGATCTGCGCCTCGGGGTTGGTGAACACGAACCCGACCCGCGAGCGCACCCGCGACCCGTCTGCGGCCGGATCCAGCCCGAGCACGCGCACCGCGCCCGTGGTGGGCCGGCGCAGCCCGTTCATCATGCGGGCGAACGTCGACTTCCCCGAGCCGTTCGCGCCGATCACCGCGATGCGCGGCGCGGTCAGCCGCGCTGTGACACCGCTCAGGATCGTGACGCCGTCGACCGTGTAGGAGACGTCGTCGAACGCGATGTGCGCCGTCGTCACTGCGCAGCGACGGCCCCGGCGCCGAGAGCGCGCGCGGGTGCGCCCGGACCGGTCGGGAAGGCGCGCGGATACGCCCGGCGGAGGGCGACCGCGAGCACGGTCGCCAGCGTCGCCTTGATCAGGTCGCCGGGCAGGAAGGCGACGCTCGACAGCGCGGTCAGATCGAGCGGCACCCCGGTGACCGCGGCCTGCACGGGGATCCCGAAGAGGTAGACGACGACGATGCCGCCGACGACGGCGCCGATGGCCGCACGCCACCAGGTGAAGCGCCCGCTGTGCGCGATCAGCCCGATCACGATCGCGCCCGCCACCCAGCCGGCCAGGTACCCGGCGGTCGGTCCGACGAAGGCACCGAGTCCACCACGGCCTCCGGCCAGCACGGGCAGCCCGATCGCCGCGAGCGCCAGCACGAGCAGGATCGCCAGAGGAGCACGCCGGGCGCCGAGCACGAGTCCGGCGAGCATGACTCCCAGCGTCTGGCCGGTGATCGGGACCCCGCTCGGCAGCGGCACCATGACCGTGCCGAGGACGATCACGAGAGCGGCGAACACGGCGATGCGTGCGAGATCAGCGCTGAGTGGACGGCGGTCGGGAGTCATCGGTCCTCCAGGGATCGTGGGCTACGTGCACCGGAACGGCGATCACGTTGACGATTCCCACAGTATTGACGGAATCCCGATCGGCGCACGACGACACCTACAGCGTGGGCGGGCAGATCTTGTCGACCTGCGCCGTCAGCGGACCGGATCGCCCATCCGCAGGCCCGGCAGCAGGGCGAGCACAGTGAGGACCGCGGCGAACGCGTAGACGGTCGCGAAGCCGCTGCCCAGCAGCGGAAGGGCGACGAACCCGAGACCGGCGACGGCCACCGCGAGGGCGGATCCGGTGGCATCCGAGATCGACAGCGCAGAGGAGTTGAATCCTTCATCGCGGGTCGTCGAGTACGCGAGGGTGAGCACCGTCAGGCGCGGATAGAGCAGACCCATTCCCGCGCCGGCGAGTCCCCACCCCACGACGACGATCCAGGGCAGTGGCCAGACGAGCACCACCGCCAGCACGCCGGCGATCGCCGTGGCGAGAAGCGTGAAGGTGATGAGCATGATGCGACGACTGCCTAGGCTCTCTCCCCAGCGTCCCTGCACAGCCGACGCACTCGACCAGCCGAGAGCTGCGAGCGTCAGCGCCAGGCCGGCGATCGACGGTGAGAAGCCGTGCTCGTCCATCAGCAGCTTCGGGATGTACGCCTCGGCGGCGAAGAAGGCGCCTGCGATGAGTCCACGGGTCAGTACGACGCTCGGCAGGCCGGGTGCCGCACGCAGGGTGCGCTGCGGAAGCAGCGGCAGCAGGGCGACGCCGATCACGATGATGCCGATCGCGGCCAGCGCTCCGCCGACAGGGAACGGCACCTCGACGGTGAAGCCGACGCCCACCGCGCAGGCGGCCACGACGACGGCGAGCAGCATGCGCGTCGCGAACGAACCGGGCACGGGTGCCACGGCCGGGGTGTCGGCGACGGCATCCGGATCCCCCTGCCCCGCATCGCGCGCATCCGCCACGAGTGAGACCCCGCTCAGACGCTGCGCGACGAGCACGAACGCACCGGCCGTCAGCACGGCGACGCCGAGGAACGCCCAGCGCCAGTGCAGCATCTCAGTGACGAGCCCCGCGAGGAACGGCCCGATCATCGACGGAATGACCCAGGCGGCGGCGTACGCCGCGAAGATGCGACCGTGCAGGTGCGGCGGGTACACGCGCGCGACCACCACGTACAGCGCGACCGTCTGGCCACCCGCCCCCAGTCCCTGGATGAGCCGGCCGGCGAGGAAGGTGTACATGTCGGTGGCGATGCCCGAGACCACCAGCCCGACCAGGAACAGCGCGACCGACGTGTACAGCGCCGCCCGCGGCCCTGTGCGATCGCTCCAGGTTCCGGCGGCGACCATCCCGATCACGCTCGTCGCGAGCGTGCCCGAGAACGCGACCGCGTAGAGCGCCTCGCCGTGCAGATCCGCGCTCACGACCGGCATCACCGTGGTGACGGCGAGTGCCTCGATCGCCGCGAGGAAGATGAGCACGACCGAGCCGATCGTGATCCCGAGACGGGTGCTGTCCCAGATCGTCGCCGACGGAGCGCCGGTCGTCACGCCTCCGCCTCAGTGGGGACACCTGTCTCGACGACGAAGAGCGGGAGCACCCCTTCCGGGTACCCCCGCTGCTTCTCACTCGTGCGCTGCTGCTCCGTCGGCGCGAGAGCGACGACGTGCGCCGTCATCTCAGATCGCGAAGCCGAGCGCGCGCATCATGTCGCGCCCGTCGTCGGTGATCTTCTCCGGGCCCCACGGCGGCATCCACACCCAGTTGATCCGGAACTGGTCGACCACCGCGTCCAGCGCCTGGGCGGTCTGCTCCTCGAGCACGTCGGTGAGCGGGCATCCGGCGCTGGTCAGCGTCATGTGGATGACCAGTGCGTCGTTCTCGTCGTCCCACGAGAGATCGTAGATCAGGCCGAGGTCGACGACGTTGATCCCGAGCTCGGGATCCATGACGTCCTTGAGAGCCTCGGTGACCTCGTCGTACTTCTCGGGAGTGAGCGTCGCGGTCATGCTCTCAGCCTACGCTTCGATGGGCTCGGCGGGGTCGAGGAAGCGGTCGTATCCCTCGTCCTCGAGCCGGTCGGCGAGCTCTGATCCGCCCTCCTCCACGATGCGTCCCTTGACGATGACGTGCACGTAGTCGGGGCGGATGTAGCGCAGGATGCGGGTGTAGTGGGTGATCAGCAGCACACCGAGGTTGCTCGCCTCCTTGGCGCGGTTCACGCCGTCCGAGACGATCTTCAGCGCGTCGACGTCGAGGCCCGAGTCGGTCTCGTCGAGCACGGCGAACTTGGGCTTGAGCACCTCGAGCTGCATGATCTCGTGACGCTTCTTCTCGCCGCCCGAGAAGCCCTCGTTGACGTTGCGCTGGGCGAACTTCGGGTCCATGCGCAGGTTCGACATGGCCGACTTGACGTCCTTCGTCCACTGCCGGATCGAGGGCGCCTCGCCGTCGATCGCGGTCTTCGCGGTGCGCAGGAAGTTGGTGACGGTCACCCCGGGGATCTCCACCGGGTACTGCATGGCGAGGAACAGGCCGGCGCGGGCGCGCTCGTCGACGCTCATCGCCAGCACGTCCTCACCGTCGAAGGTGATGGTGCCCTGGGTGACGGTGTACTTGGGGTGACCGGCGATCGTGTAGGCGAGGGTCGACTTGCCCGAGCCGTTGGGGCCCATGATGGCGTGCGTCTCACCGGTGTTGATGGTGAGGTCGATCCCGTTGAGGATCGGCGTCGTGCCCTGATCGGTCTCGACCGTTACGTGCAGGTCGCGGATCTCGAGAACAGACATTCAGACTTCCTTAGTGACAGTGGGGTCGATGAGCACGTCGTCGCCGTCGATCTCGACGACGAAGACCGGGACGGGCTCGTAAGCGGGGAGGTTGAGGGGGCGGCCGGTCTCGAGCGAGAACGCCGAGCCGTGGGCCCAGCACTCCAGCGTCTTGCCTTCCACGAACCCCTCGGACAGCGAGATGTCGCCGTGCGTGCAGCGGTCGCCGATCGCGTGGATCTCGTCGTCGCTGTCCTTCACGATCGAGATCGCGATCCCGTCGAGCTCGACGCGCAGCGGCGTGTCCTGTTCGAGTTCGCTGACGCTGCAGGCGCGCTGTGCGCTCACGCGCTCACCGCCTCGAGCTCGGCCTCGAGGGCGGCGGTCAGCTCGTCCTGCAGCTCGGGGATGCCGATGCGCTGCACTACCTCGGTGAGGAAGCCGAACACGACGAGGCGACGAGCCTCCTCCTCCGAGATGCCGCGAGCCTGCAGATAGAACAGCTGCTCATCGTCGAAACGACCGGTGGCGCTCGCGTGCCCGGCACCGGCGATGTCGCCGGTCTGGATCTCGAGGTTCGGGATCGAATCGGCGCGTGCGCCCTCGGTGAGCACCAGGTTGCGGTTCGCCTCGTACGAGTCGGTGCCGGTGGCGTCCGGTCCGATCAGCACGTCGCCGACCCACACGCTGTGCGCGCTCTCGCCGTGCAGAGCGCCCTTGTAGAGCACGTCTCCGGTGGTGTGCGCGCCCTTGTGGTGCAGGTAGACCTGGCTCTCCAGGTGCTGGCCAGCGTCGGCGAACGACAGTCCGTACAGGTAGCCGTGCGAGCCGGTGCCCGCGAGCTCGACGTTCGGGTTCACGCGCACCACGCCGCCGCCGAGGCTGACGACGATGTGGGTGAGCTCGGCATCGCGGTCGACGCGCGCCTGGTGAGCCGACGCGTGCACCGCGTCGTCCTCCCAGCGCTGCACGGTGACGACCTTGAGCTTCGCTCCGTCGCGCACGATGATCTCGACGTTCTGCGCGTACTGGGCGGAGCCGGTGTGCTGCAGCACGACCGTCGCGACGCTGTGGCGCCCTGCTTCGATCACGAGGTGCGCGTCGGCGCGGCCTCCGCGGCCGTCGATCGTGACGATGATCGGCTCGGCGACCTCCTCGTCGGCGGGGATGCTGAGGTGCAGCGCCTCAGCCGCACCCTGCCATGCCACGGCCGAGACGACGTCCTCGGGGACGAAGAACTCGCCCCGCGGGGTCTCGCCGTGCGCGAGCCGTGCGCTCACGTACCGCTCGTGGCTGAAGGCGTAGGAGACCGCGTCGGTCGCGCCGGCCGTCGCGAACAGCGGCTTCAGCTGCGCGACGGGAGTGTGCTTCCAGTTGACCTCGCGTCCGGTGGGGGCGCCGAAGTCGTCGGGGTCGAACGACCGGGGCCGCTCGGAGCGGGTCTGCACCGGCACGAAACCGGCGTTCGCGACCTGTGCGGCCGGGTCGATGTGCGCGTTCGTCTGCGGCGCCAGCTCGGGCGCCTGAGTGGGGGCCGTCATCAGCCGACCGATCCTTCCATGCCCATCTCGATGAGCTTGTTCAGTTCCATCGCGTACTCCATCGGCAGCTCGCGCGCGATGGGCTCGATGAACCCGCGCACGATCATCGCCATGGCCTCGGTCTCCTCGATGCCGCGGGACTGCAGGTAGAAGAGCTGCTCCTCGCTGACCTTCGAGACCGTGGCCTCATGACCGAGCTGCACGTCGTCGACGCGGATGTCGATCGCCGGGTAGGTGTCGGAGCGCGACTGGGTGTCGACGAGCAGCGCATCGCAGACCACCGAGTTGGCGGAGTGGTGCGCTGTGGCGTCGACACGGACCTCGCCGCGGTAGGCCGAGCGGCCGCCGCCACGGGCGATCGACTTCGACACGATCGACGACTGCGTGTACGGCGCCATGTGCACCATCTTCGCGCCGGCATCCTGGTGCTGACCGGGACCGGCGAAGGCGACCGAGAGCGTCTCGCCCTTGGCGTGCTCGCCCATCAGGTAGATCGACGGGTACTTCATCGTCACCTTGGAGCCGATGTTGCCGTCGACCCACTCCATGGTGGCGCCCTCGTGGGCGACCGCCCGCTTGGTGACGAGGTTGTAGACGTTGTTCGACCAGTTCTGGATCGTCGTGTAGCGCACGCGGGCGTTCTTCTTCACGATGATCTCGACCACGGCCGAGTGCAGCGAGTCCGACTTGTAGATCGGGGCGGTGCAGCCCTCGATGTAGTGGACGTAGCTGTCTTCGTCGGCGATGATCAGGGTCCGCTCGAACTGACCCATGTTCTCCGTGTTGATGCGGAAGTACGCCTGCAGCGGGATCTCGACATGCACGCCCTTGGGCACGTACACGAACGAGCCGCCCGACCACACGGCCGTGTTGAGCGCGGCGAACTTGTTGTCGCCCGTCGGGATGACGGTGCCGAAGTACTCCTCGAAGAACTCGGGGTGCTCACGCAGCGCCGTGTCGGTGTCCATGAAGATGACACCCTGCTGCTCGAGGTCCTCGCGGATCTGGTGGTAGACGACCTCGGACTCGTACTGCGCGGCGACGCCGGCGACCAGGCGCTGGCGCTCGGCCTCGGGGATGCCGAGTCGCTCGTACGTGTTCTTGATGTCGTCGGGAAGGTCTTCCCAGCTCTGCGCCTGCTTCTCCGTGGAGCGCACGAAGTACTTGATGTTGTCGAAGTCGATATCGCTCAGATCCGCGCCCCAGGTGGGCATCGGCTTGCGGTCGAACAGCGACAGCCCCTTGAGGCGGGTCTTGAGCATCCACTCCGGCTCGCTCTTGAGAGCCGAGATGTCGCGCACGACGTCCTCAGAGAGGCCGCGGCGCGCGCTGGCTCCGGCGGCATCAGCGTCGTGCCAGCCGAACTCGTACACCCCCAGCCCATCGAGTTCCGGGCGGTCGATCAGCACATCCGACATGACTCACTCTCCTCAATATGGGCCCAGACGGTGTCATCCGCCCCGGCACACCGGTTCCCCGTCGAGTCTTCAGGGAAAGGATGCCGCTCATGGGCCCTCATCTTCGGCGCAGGACTCGCGCCTAAACTATCGGTGAGGGATTTCGCGCTGTGTGCGCCCCTCATCACAATCCCGATTCTACAGGTTCCGCTTCGCGAGCGGGCCGCGCCCGCCTGTCGATTCCGCGAACCGGAGGCACCATGAACCACACCAGCGCTGCGGATACGATCACGCGCAGCCGCTCCCGCGGCGATTCCTTCGGGTGGCTGCCGACGACGATCGGTCGACGGCTGCGCGTGTTCGCGTGGCTCTCCTTCCTCGCCGAGGTCATCATCATCGGCACCGGTGGAGCCGTGCGCCTGACCGGGTCGGGACTCGGATGCTCTGAGTGGCCGCTGTGCACGCCCGAGTCGCTCGTGCCGATCCTCGAGGTGCAGGGCCTGCACGGAGCCATCGAATTCGGCAACCGCGTCATGACCGGCGTGGTCGGGCTGCTGGCGCTCGCGGTGCTGATGCTGACCCTGCACGTCGTCAGCGGCCGCCGCCTCGTGGTGCGCGCCGTGTGGTTCGCGCTGGGCGGGATCGCGCTCGGCGTGCTGGTGTACACCGGAATCGCCGTGGTGGGCGTGCCGGGAGCCGATGAGCGGACGACGGCCGTGATCGCCGCAGCGTTCATGTCGGCAGCGCTGCTGCTGGCGGTGCTCGTCGGAGCCACCGATTCGCTGCGCCAGACGATGCCCCGCAAAGACCTGGCGGTGCTCGCCTGGGTGGTGCTGGTGGGTGTGATGGCTCAGGCCGTGGTCGGCGGATTCGCGGTGATCAGCAGCCTGAACGCCTTCATCGTGGGCTTCCACTACACCGTCTCACTCGCGCTCGTGTGCGTGACGGCGCTGTTCCTCGTTCGGCTCGACGCCGGTGATGCGCCCCGCGTGTCGGCCGTGCCGACGTGGTTCTCGGTGCTGACCCACGTCACCGGTCTCGCTCTCGCGACCACCATCGTGGTCGGCGTGCTGACGACCGGATCCGGGCCGCACTCGGGCGACGAGGCGATCCGGCGAGAGGGCGTCGACGCGACGGTGCTGGCACACGTGCACTCCTGGCCCGGCTACATCCTGGCCGCGCTCGTGCTGACGCTGCTCGTCGCGAGCTGGGCCATGCGCCTGCGTCCGCGCACCTGGCTGCTGGCGCTCACGGCGGCGATCGCCGTGCAGGTCGGCGTGGGCGTGCTGCAGGCCCGCACCGGGCTCCCGCCTGTGCTCGTGGGCGTGCACATGGTGCTCGCGGCGCTCTCCGCGGCGACCTACGTGGTCGTCGTCACGAAGCTGAAGAAGCCCGTCACCTGAGCGCATCGCGAATCATGCGAAGAGGCCCCCGCCGGATTCCGGTGGGGGCCTCTTCGCGATGGTGCCGGCGGCAGATCAGAACGGCAGAAGCGGGTCGACCGCGACGGCGAGGAAAATCAGCGTGAGGTACGTGATAGACGCGTGGAACACGCGCATCGGGCGCGGCTCGCCGCCGCGCACGGCGCGGTTGTACAGGCGGTGCGACTCGTAGACGAACCAGCCGCCGAAGACGAGCGCCGAAACGGTGTAGACCAGTCCCATGTGCGCGACGGGCACGAGCAGCAGCGAGCACACCACGGTCGCCCACGCATACAGGATGACCTGCAGACCGACCTGCGAGGCCGAGCGGGTGACCCCGAGCATCGGCACGTCGACGTCGTCGTAGTCGTCCTTGTACTTCATCGACAGCGGCCAGTAGTGCGGCGGCGTCCAGAGGAAGACGAGCACGAAGAGCACGAACGGCGGCCAGTCCAGTGAGCCGGTGACGGCGCTCCAGCCGATCAGCACGGGGAAGCATCCGGCGATGCCGCCCCAGACGATGTTCTGCTCTGTGCGGCGCTTGAGGATCATCGTGTAGATCACGACGTAGAAGAAGATCGCGACGACCGACAGCGTCGCGGTGAGCCAGTTGGTGGTCAGCAGCAGCCAGACGGTGGATGCCACGGCCAGCACCCACGAGAACACCAGGGCCCCACGCGGCGAGACCTCACCGGTGACGAGAGGGCGGTTCTCGGTGCGCTTCATGTGCACGTCGATGTCGCGATCGAGGTACATGTTGAACGACGCCGCGGACGACGCGCTCATCGCGCCGCCGATGACCGTCGCGACGACGAGCCAGATGTCGGGCATCCCGCGCTCGGCGAGGAACATCACCGGGACGGTGGAGACGAGCAGAAGCTCGAGCACGCGGGGCTTGGTGAGGGCGATGTAACCGCGGACCCTCTGACCGAGCGAGTGATGAGTCGCGGCGGCCTGCGATGTGGTCGAGATCGCGATCCCCTCCTTATACATGGCGGACGTCCCCCCATTCTATGCCACCCGGCGTGTCGTGCCGGGTCGGCGCACGAGCGGCGCGAGGCGCTGCGCGAAGCCGCGGGCGGGCGGAGGATTATCCGCCCTCCTGCAGGCGGATGCAACACTCTCCGGACCGTCGTGTGCGCCCCGCTATGCTGAAACCCACTCGCGCACCCGCTGCTGTGCACATCCACTCCGTGAAGACGCGGAAGGCGCAGGAATGCGGGAGCGTCCCCTCGCGTCTTAAGGAGTATGGCTGTGACAGAACTGCACTGGGATGAGATCGATCGACGCGCGGTGGACACCGCCCGAGTGCTCGCGGCGGATGCCGTCGAGAAGGTGGGCAACGGTCACCCCGGCACGGCGATGAGCCTCGCCCCCGCGGCGTACCTCCTCTACCAGCGCGTGATGCGTCACGACCCGGCCGACACCGACTGGCTGGGCCGCGACCGCTTCATCCTCTCGGTCGGTCATTCGTCGCTGACGCAGTACGTGCAGCTGTACCTCGGTGGCTTCGGACTCGAGCTCGAAGACCTCGAGTCGCTGCGCACCTGGGGATCGAAGACTCCGGGCCATCCCGAGTACGGGCACACCAAGGGCGTCGAGATCACCACGGGGCCGCTCGGCCAGGGCCTCGCGTCGGCCGTCGGCTTCGCGTACGCCGCCCGGTACGAGCGCGGGCTGTTCGATCCGGATGCCGCTGCCGGCACCAGCCCGTTCGACCACTTCGTCTACGTGATCGCCGGTGACGGCGACCTGCAGGAGGGCGTGACCAGCGAGGCGTCGTCGCTCGCCGGCCACCAGCAGCTCGGCAACCTCATCGCGATCTACGACTCCAACCAGATCTCGATCGAGGACGACACCGACGTCGCCTTCACCGAGGACGTCGCTGCACGCTACGAGGCGTACGGCTGGCACGTGCAGACCGTCGACTGGAAGAAGACCGGCCAGTACGTCGAGGACGTCGCCGAGCTCCACGCCGCGATCACCGCCGCGCAGGGCGAGCAGTCCAAGCCCTCGCTCATCATCCTGAAGACCATCATCGGCTGGCCCTCCCCCGGCAAGCAGAACACGGGCAAGATCCACGGCTCCGCGCTGGGCGCCGACGAGCTGGCCGCCACCAAGAAGGTGCTCGGCTTCGACCCCGAGCAGCACTTCGTCGTCGCAGACGACGTCATCGAGCGCACCCGCACGCTCGCAGAGCGGGCGGCCGACGTCCGCGTCGAGTGGCAGAAGTCGTTCGACGCGTGGGCCGAGGCGAACCCGGAGCGCAAGGCGCTGCTCGACCGTCTCGAGGCGCACGAGCTTCCCGAGGACATCGCCGACGCGCTGCCGGTCTTCGAGGCCGGCAAGGACGTGTCGACCCGTGCGGCATCCGGTCAGGTCATCAACGCTCTCGCCGCTCAGCTGCCCGAGCTGTGGGGCGGTTCGGCCGACCTGGCTGAGTCGAACCTGACCACCATCAAGGACGCGCCGTCGTTCATCCCGACCGAGTGGTCGACTCACGAGTGGAAGGGCAACCCGTACGGCCGGGTGCTGCACTTCGGCATCCGCGAGCACGCGATGGGAGCGATCATCAACGGCATCGTGCTGCATGGTCCCACCCGTGCATTCGGCGGCACGTTCCTCATCTTCAGCGACTACATGCGCCCCGCCGTGCGTCTGGCCGCCCTCATGAACGTTCCGAGCATCTTCGTCTGGACCCACGACTCCGTGGCGCTGGGTGAGGACGGTCCGACCCACCAGCCGATCGAACAGCTCGCGTCGCTGCGCCTCATCCCCAATTTCACCGTCGTGCGCCCCGCCGACGCCAACGAGACAGCCGCGGCGTGGCTCGAGCTGCTGCGCCGCCACGGCGGACCCGCCGGCATCGCGCTGACCCGGCAGAACATCGCCGTCTTCGAGCGCGGCGACGGCGAGGCCGCCGGCGACACGTTCGCCTCGGCCGCGCACACGGCGAAGGGCGCCTACGTGCTCGCCGAGGCTCCGAGTGGCACGCCCGACGTGATCCTCATCGCCACCGGCTCCGAGGTGCAGCTCGCCGTCGCCGCACGCGAGACGCTCGCGGCGGAGGGCGTCAACGCCCGCGTCGTGTCGGCGCCCTCGCTGGAGTGGTTCTCCGAGCAGGACGAGGCGTACCGCGAGTCGGTGCTGCCGGCATCCGTCACCGCCCGCGTCTCTGTCGAGGCGGGCTCCATCGCCAGCTGGCGCGGCATCGTCGGCGACCGCGGTCGCTCGATCGGCATCGACCACTTCGGTGCGTCGGCCGACTACAAGACCCTGTTCGAGAAGTTCGGCGTCACCGCCGAGGCGGTCGTCTCGGCCGCGCGCGAGACCATCGCCGACGCGGCGCGCTGAGCGCCGCAGAAGGAGAGCAAGAGATCATGAGCACCCCCACCGAGAACCTCGCGCAGGCCGGCGTCAGCATCTGGCTCGACGACCTGTCGCGCACGCGGATCAGCTCCGGCAACCTCCAGCAGCTCATCGAGAGCCGCAACGTCGTCGGCGTCACCACGAACCCGACGATCTTCGCGACGGCGCTGATGGACGAGAACGACACCTCCTACGACGAGCAGACCCACGAGCTCGCCGTCGCGGGCGCCAGTGCGTCCGAAGCGATCTTCGCCGCCACCACGCAGGATGTCGCGAACGCGCTCGACGTCTTCCGCCCGGTGTGGGAGTCGACGGACCACATCGACGGACGCGTCTCGATCGAGGTCTCCCCCGACCTCGCCCACGACACCGAGGGCACGGTCGCGTCGGCCAAGGAGCTGTGGCAGAAGATCAACCGCCCCAACCTGCTGGTGAAGATCCCTGCCACCGAGGCCGGTCTTCCCGCGATTACCGAGGCGATCGCCTCCGGCATCAGCGTGAACGTCACCCTGATCTTCAGCCTGGAGCGCTACAACGACGTCATCGACGCCTACCTGGCCGGCCTCGAGCGCGCGCACTCCGCCGACTTCGATCTGTCGAGCATCCACTCGGTCGCGTCGTTCTTCGTGTCGCGCGTCGACACCGAGACCGACCGGCGTCTGGAGGAGATCGGCACCGAAGAGGCGCTGGCGCTGAAGAGCAAGGCGGGCCTCGCCAACGCACGCCTCGCCTACGAGCTCTTCGAGAAGAAGTTCGCCGAGAAGCGCGCGCAGGATCTCGTCGCCCTCGGCGCCAACCTGCAGCGTCCGCTGTGGGCATCGACCGGCGTCAAGGACCCGAGCCTGCCCGACACGCTGTACGTGACCCAGCTGGTCGCCCCCGGTGTCGTCAACACCATGCCCGAGAAGACGCTCGAGGCCACCTTCGATCACGGCGAGGTCACCGGCGACACCATCACCTCGACCTACGCCGAATCGCACGAGGTGATGGCGAACCTCAAGGCCGTCGGCGTCGACTTCGACGACGTCACCCGGGTGCTCGAGGAGGAGGGCGTCGCCAAGTTCATCGACTCGTGGCACGGCCTGCTCGACAGCGTCGCGAAGGTTCTGGAAGCCGCACGATGACCGTCTCGGTGCACGTGTCGCAGGCGGCGCAGGCCGCCGTCGAGCAGCTCGTGCCGGGCTTGGTCGACGACCTCGTCGCGTCACGTGTCACCGCAGCCGACAGCGACCTGTGGGGTGCGGATGCCTCGGCCGAGGCATCCGCACGTCTCGGCTGGGTCGACGCCGTATCGAACTCCCGCCCGCTCGTCGCGGAGATCGTCGCCCTGCGCGCCGACCTCCGCGCGCGAGGGATCGATCGGATCGTGCTGGCCGGCATGGGCGGCTCGTCGCTCGCTCCCGAGGTCATCGCGAACACCGCCGGCGTGCCGCTGACCATCCTCGACAGCACAGCCCCGGCTCAGGTGCTGCGAGCGATCGACGAAGGGCTTGCCCGGACGGCACTGGTCGTCTCGTCGAAGTCGGGATCCACGATCGAGACCGACTCGCAGCGTCGCGCCTTCGCGGCGGCCTTCAGCGACCTCGGCATCGACCCGGCCGAGCGCATCATCGTCGTCACCGACCCCGGATCCCCGTTGGAGGCATCGGCTCGGGATGCCGGGTATCGCGTCTTCACCGCCGACCCGAACGTCGGCGGACGGTACTCCGCACTCACGGCCTTCGGTCTGGTCCCCGCCGGCCTGGCAGGCGCCGACATCGACGAGCTGCTCGACGAGGCGGAGGCGTCGCTGCTGCAGTTCGCCGTCGACTCGCCGGATAACCCGGCGCTGCGGCTCGCCGCTGCGATCGTGGGAACCGAACCACGCCGCGACAAGCTCGGACTCATCAGCGACGGCACCCACATCGAAGGGCTGCCCGACTGGATCGAGCAGCTGATCGCCGAATCCACAGGGAAGGCCGGCACCGGGATCCTCCCGGTCGTGCTGCTGCCCGTCTCCCCTGAAGTGGAGTCCCGGCCCGCAGACCTGCAGCTCGTGCGCCTCGTCGACGACGCCGCCGAGTTCCACCTGCGACACCACGGTGAGATCCTCGTCAGCGGAACGCTCGGTGCGCAGTTCCTGCTCTGGGAGTACGCGACGGCGATCGCGGGCCGCCTGCTCGGCATCAACCCGTTCGACCAGCCCGACGTCGAAGCCGCGAAGACCGCCGCACGAGGGCTCCTCGATGCGCGTCCGGAGACCGCCCCGGCGGCTTTCGTCGAGAGCGGGATCGAGGTGCGCGCGTCCGACCCGGCACTGCTCGTCTCGGGGACGCTCGCCGGTGTTCTCGACGCCCTGTGGGCACGGCTGGGCATTGACGGATACGTCGCGATCCAGGCGTACGTCGACAGGACCGAGATGCCGCAGCTCCAGGGGCTGCGCGAGATGGTGGCCGCCGACTCCGGACGCCCGACCGCGTTCGGATGGGGTCCCCGCTTCCTGCACTCGACGGGCCAGTACCACAAGGGCGGTCCGGCTCAGGGCGTGTTCCTGCAGGTCACCGAGCGCACCGACGTCGACCTCGAGATCCCGGGACGTCCGTTCACGTTCGGGCAGCTGATCGAGGCGCAGGCAGCCGGTGACGCGGCCGTCCTCGCCGGTCTCGGCCGACCGGTCGTCACCCTCACCATCACAGACGCCGTGGATGACGTGCTGGCGCTCTTCGAAGCCGCTCAGTGAGATCGTCCTCACGACTTGGAGATACCCCACCGATGACTGCCACCGTCTCCCGCGGACACAATCCTCTCCGCGATCCCGACGATCGCCGGATGAACCGCATCGCAGGTCCCAGCGCCCTGGTGATCTTCGGCGTGACCGGCGATCTGTCGCGCAAGAAGCTCATGCCCGCGGTCTACGACCTTGCCAACCGCGGCCTGCTGCCCCCCGGCTTCGCCCTGGTCGGCTTCGCCCGGCGCGACTGGGAGGACCAGGACTTCGCGGAGGTCGTGTACGACGCCGTCAAGGAGCACTCCCGCACCGAATTCCGCGAGGAGACCTGGCAGCAGCTGCTGCAGGGCATCCGGTTCGTGCAGGGCACGTTCGACGACCCGCAGTCCTTCGCGCGTCTGCGCGAGACCGTCGAGACGCTCGACGTCGAACGCGGCACCATGGGCAACCACGCCTTCTACCTGTCGATCCCGCCGAAGGACTTCCCGACGGTGGCGCGCCAGCTGAAGGAATCCGGCCTGGTCGGCGAGCACAGCGACGACGACACCTGCTGGCGCCGCGTCGTGATCGAGAAGCCGTTCGGAGACGACCTGGAGTCCGCGCGCGCGCTCAACAGCGCGCTCGAGGTCGCGTTCCCCGCCGATTCGATCTTCCGCATCGACCATTACCTCGGCAAGGAGACAGTGCAGAACATCCTCGCGCTGCGCTTCGCCAACGAACTGTACGAGCCGATCTGGAACCGAAACCACATCGATCACGTGCAGATCACCATGGCCGAGGACATCGGGGTGGGCGGCCGCGCCGGCTACTACGACGGCATCGGCGCGGCGCGCGACGTCATCCAGAACCACCTGCTGCAACTTCTCGCGCTCACCGCGATGGAAGAGCCGATCAGCCTGTCGGCAGAGCACCTGCGCGCTGAGAAGGAGAAGGTGCTCGAGGCCGTTCAGCTGCCCGAGGATCTGTCGACGGCGGCCGCCCGCGGCCAGTACGCCGGCGGCTGGCAGGGTGGCGAGAAGGTGAACGGCTTCCTCGAGGAGGAGGGCATGAACCCGCAGTCGACCACCGAGACGTACGCCGCCCTCAAGCTCGAGATCGCCACCCGCCGCTGGGCGGGGGTGCCGTTCTACCTGCGCACCGGAAAACGGCTGGGCCGACGGGTCACCGAGATCGCCGTGGTCTTCAAGCGCGCACCGCACCATCTGATGGGCCGCGCGTCGGAGATCGGCCAGAACGCCCTGGTCATCCGCGTGCAGCCCAACGAGGGCGTCACCATCCGCTTCGGCTCGAAGGTTCCCGGCGCCGGCACCCAGGTGCGCGACGTGACCATGGACTTCGGGTACGGCCACGCCTTCACCGAGGCCAGCCCGGAGGCGTACGAGCGCCTCATCCTCGATGTGCTGCTCGGCGACCCCCCGCTGTTCCCGCGGCACGAGGAGGTCGAGCTCTCGTGGAAGATCCTCGACCCGATCGAGCAGTACTGGGCATCGCTCGACGAGCAGCCCGAGCAGTACGCCCCCGGCTCGTGGGGCCCCGCCTCGGCCGATCAGCTCCTTGCCCGCGACGGACGAGTCTGGAGACGCCCGTGATCATCGACATCCCCGACACGACGATCAGCCAGGTCGCCAAGCGACTGGTCAACATGCGCGAGGAGGGCGGCGCCGTCGCCCTCGGTCGCGTGCTCACCCTGATCATCGCCGCCCGCAACGGCGTGGCCGAAGAGGCGATCGAGGCGGCCAACGACGCATCCCGCGAGCATCCGATGCGGGTGATCGTCCTCACCGTCGGCGACGGCGAGGCCCGTCTGGACGCGCAGATCCGCGTCGGCGGCGACGCGGGCGCGAGCGAGGTCGTGGTGCTGCGCGCCTTCGGCGACGCCGCGAGCAACGCCGAGAGCCTGGTCACCGGGCTGCTGCTGCCGGATGCTCCGGTCGTCGCGTGGTGGCCTGATGAGGCACCGCAGGATGCCGCGGACTCGCCCCTCGGGCGGATCGCCCAGCGTCGCATCACCGACGCGGCCACGAGCCCCGACGTGCGCGACCGGCTCAGCATGCTGGGCCGCACGCACGCCCCCGGCGACACGGATCTCGCCTGGACCCGCCTCACGCACTGGCGCGAGCAGCTCGCGGCCGTGCTCGACCAGCCGCCGTTCGAAGACGTCACCGGCGCCGAGGTGCGCGGCGCTGCGGCGTCGCCATCGACCGCGCTGCTCGCCGCATGGCTGCAGATGGCGCTGCAGGTGCCAGTGACGTGGTCGTACGAGGACCCGAGCGTGTGGGAGGAGGGCATCAAGTCGGTGCGTCTCACCCGTGCCAGCGGCGACATCCTGCTCGAGCGCCCCTCGCCGGGCGTCGCCGTGCTGACCCAGCCCGGCCAGCCGGATCATGAGCTGCACCTGCCGCGGCGCACGCTGCGCGAGTGCCTCGCCGAGGAGCTGCGCCGCCTCGACGCGGATCTGCTCTATGGTCGAGTCATCACCGAGGGCTGGACGCACCTCGGTCCGCCCGAGCAGAAGGTGTGAGCGAATGAAGGTCCAGGGAACGACGAAGTCGGTGGTCGTCGAGCCCACCCCCGCCGAGCTCGCGACGCGCGTGGCAGACCGCTTCATCACGCGGCTGCAGGCCCGCACCGGCAACGGTCGCGTCGCGCATGTGTGCCTCACGGGCGGTTCGATGGGCGGGGCTGTGCTCGCAGCCACGGCAGAGGATCCGCGCTCGGCCGACATCGACTGGTCGCTGGTGCATTTCTGGTGGGGCGACGAGCGCTTCGTCGAGCGCGACGACCCCGACCGCAACTCGCTGCAGTCGCGACGGGCGCTGCTCGATCACATCCCCGTGCCGGCCGAGAACGTGCACGAGGTGGCCGCTCCCAGCGACGGTGTCACCCTCGACGAAGCCGCGGATGCCTACGCCGCCGAGCTCGCCCGCTTCGCCAGCGTGCACGGCGAGTGGCCCTCGTTCGCCGTCTGCTTCCTCGGCGTCGGACCCGACGGGCACATCGCGTCGCTCTTCCCCGATCATCCCGAGGTGACGGTGACGGATGCAGCGGCGCTGCCCGTGCGCGACTCCCCGAAGCCGCCGGCGGAGCGCGTCACGCTGACCCGGCCGGTACTGAACTCCGCCAAGCGCGTCTGGCTGGTGCTGACCGGGGCAGACAAGGCGTCCGCTCTCGGTCTCGCCCTCGCCGGCGCGAGCTACGCGAGTGTGCCCGCCGCGGGCGCCAAGGGGCGCCGCCGCACGGTGTTCTTCGTCGACGAGGCTGCAGCCGCCGAGGTCTCCCCCGAGCTCATCGACCGGGACTACTGAGCGCTCTCAGACCCGCCTGCGCCGTGCGTCCCCGGATCCGCCGAAGGGTCGCTGCCCCGTCGGATGCCGAGCTCCTGACTGTCGCTGAGCACCTGCGGGTGGTACCGCGCCAGGCTGAACACGCCCCAGATGGCGATCGCCCCGGCCACGACGAACAGCACGACGACCCACAACGGCGCCGCAGCGGCCTCGCCGAGCACGAGCGCGCCGATGAGCACGGCGACGATCGGGTCGACGACCGTCAGACCGGCGATGACGAGGTCGGGCGGGCCCGAGCTGTACGCGGTCTGCACGAAGTACGCCCCCACTGCCGCGGCGGCGATGAGCGCGATGACGCAGACGACGGTGAGCCACTCGAAGTTCCCCGCCTGGATGCGGCTGATGACCGCCTTGGCGAGGGTTGCGACGAAGCCGTACAGGATCCCCGCGCCGGTGACGTAGAACAGGGCGCGCATGCGGCGTCGCAGAATCAGCCAGCATGCGCCGAGCACGATGATCACGACCAGCAGGATCGTGAGGATCATGAACAGATCATCGTTGCTGATCGGTCGTTCGGTCGCGTAGAGCGCGGCGAGGACGACGAACAGGAAGATGCCGCCGAGACACGAGGCGATCGCGATCAGAGACTGCCTGGTCGGCGTGTGACCGGAGATCCGGGCGTTCAGAAGGGTGGTGACGACGAGCGCGATCGCGCCGAGCGGCTGCACGACGATGAGCGGGGCGATGGCGATGGCGCTGAGCTGGCAGGCGATCGCGAGGCCCAGCATCATCGTGCCGATGATCCACGACGGGCGGGTCAGCAACGCCCTGAGCTGGGCGCCGCTGAGGCCGGTCGCGCCGTGCGTGCCGCTGAGCCGCTCCACCTTCTCGACTCCGCGGTGCTGGTACTGCGCACCGAGCGACATGAAGACGGCCCCGGCCAGCGCCAAGGGGATGCCGAGCAGCAGAGCGGGGTTCTGGAACACCCCGACCAGCTGCTCACTCATATTCCCTGCGAAGTCCGCCCCATGCTGCACCGTTTCACCCTACCCGGCAGTTCCGGCCCGTTAGGGTTGTGGCGTGGCTGTTCTTCCGATTCGCATCATGGGCGATCCGGTCCTTCACGCACCCGCGAGCGAGGTCCGCGAAGTGACCGACGAGATCCGAGCGCTCGTCGCCGACATGTACGAGACCATGGATGTCGCTCCCGGCGTGGGCCTTGCCGCGCCGCAGGTGGGCGCGGGCCTTCGCATCTACGTCTATTCGTACGTCGACGACGACGAGAACCCGTGGCGCGGCGAGATCATCAACCCGGTTCTGTGGATGGCCCCTCTCGAGCCCGGCTCCCCCGACCCGGATGAGGAGTCCGAGGGCTGCCTGTCATTCCCTGGTGAGCGGTTCGCCCTGCGTCGTTCCGACCGCGTGCTCGTCACGGGCACCGACCTCGAGGGACGCGACGTGCGGATCGAGGTCGACGGCTGGAGGGCGCGCATCATGCAGCACGAGTTCGACCATCTCGACGGCATCCTGTACGTCGACCGCCTCGACGAGTCGGACTGGAAGACGGTGCAGAAGATCGCCCGCAAGCGGGGCTGGAATCGCGGTTCCCACAGCTGGATGCCCGGTGTGGACGACCTCGAGGGCTGACCTGCGGATTTGCCGAACGTCGTCGGGCGTCAGTACGTTCTGAGAGGCGACATCCCGCCTCCCCCCTTCTGCCCTGGAGCCCATCCGATGCCTCCTCGCGTTCACGTCCGCCCCATCGCCGTCGCGGGATCGACGATCGCCCTCGCCATCGTCCTGGCCGGCTGCGGCATCCCGCTCAGCCTCTCCGGCGCTGGAGCGCAACGGGATGAAGGCGGTCAGAGCACGTCCGAGGCGAAAGTCGACATCTTCGAGCTGAAGGTGGGCGACTGCAAGCTGGCCGACGGCGCGTCGAGCACCGAGCTGAGCGAGACGAACGTCGTGCCGTGCGGCGACCCGCACGACGAGGAGATCTTCTACGAGTTCGATCTGCCGGACGGAGAGTTCCCGGCGCAGGATGCCATCGAGCAGACCGCGTGGGAGACCTGCGATCCGCAGTTCGAGAGCTTCGTCGGGATCAGCGAGGCGGACTCGTCGCTGAGCTACGCGTACCTCTCTCCGACCGCCGACGGCTGGGAGCAGCTCGACGACCGCACCGTCCAGTGCGTGCTGTACAGCGAAGACGGCTCCCCGCTGCGGGGGTCAGCCAAGGGCACCAAAGCCTGAGCGGCCTCCCGATCCCGACCGGCACGACGACAGGAGCTCGCACGTGAACACGCACATCCGCATCGGCATCGTCGGCTACGGCAACCTCGGCCGCGGGGTCGAGTGCTCGCTCGCACGCAACCCCGATATGCGTCTGGTCGGGGTCTTCACGCGGCGCGATCCCGCCTCCGTCGACACGGTCGATCCCGGCGTCCCGGTGCGACGCATCGCCGAGCTCCACACCATGCACGACGAGATCGACGTGCTGATCCTGTGCGGCGGCTCGAAGAGCGACCTGCCAGAGCAGACACCGGCGCTGGCATCCCGCTTCTCGGTCGTCGACAGCTTCGACACGCATGCGCGCATACCCGAGCACTTCGCCACGGTCGACGCCGCTGCCCGTGCCGCGGGAACGACTGCGGTGATCTCGACGGGGTGGGACCCGGGTCTGTTCTCGCTGCAGCGGCTGTACGGCGAGGCGATCCTGCCGCAGGGCGAGACCTACACGTTCTGGGGCCGCGGTCTCAGCCAGGGGCACTCCGACGCCATCCGGCGCGTGCCCGGCGTCGCCGCTGGCGTGCAGTACACGATCCCGTCCGAGGAGGCGGTGGATCGCGTGCGCGCCGGCGACCGACCCGAGCTGAGCACGCGCGACAAGCACACCAGAGAGTGCTTCGTGGTGCTGGAGGACGGCGCGGATCCGGATGCCGTACGCGAGGCGATCGTGACGATGCCCGACTACTTCGAGCCGTACGACACGACGGTGCACGTCGTGTCGCCCGAGGAGCTCGCGCGCGATCACGCGGGCGCGCCGCACGGCGGCTTCGTGATCCGCAGCGGAACGACCTCCGACAGGGTCTCGCAGACCGTGGAGTTCCAGCTCGCACTGCAGTCAAACCCCGAGTTCACGGCCAGTGTCCTCGTGGCGTATGCCCGGGCCGCTGCGCGGCTGTCGGCATCCGGAGCTCACGGCGCGAAGACGCCGTTCGACATCGCACCGGGGCTGCTCTCCCCCAAGTCCCCCGAGCGGCTGCGCGCCGAGCTGCTCTGACGCGAACGGGCTGTGTCGCGCCCGTGGGACGTCTCGGATGATCCGGGACGCCTTCGTCGCGCCGCTGCGCCGATCAGCACCGACACGCCGGATCCCGGGCATCCGGTCTGTGATCTCCGCCGGACGATCATCCCAGCGGCACGCCGAGACGACGAAACCCCGCCACAGGGCGGGGTTTCGAGGGGGTGGCTCCCCGGCTTGGACTCGAACCAAGAACCTGCCGGTTAACAGCCGGCTGCTCTGCCAATTGAGCTACCGAGGATCATTCGGTCGTTCCCCGCTGCGCGGGCAACTCCCCCAGCTTAGCAAACTCCGGGAGCACTGCTGAACCCGGGCGCCGCCCGGGCGTGGCGTGGTCAGCGAGCGATGTCGGCCTCGGCGTTCGGGGCCCAGACGAGGTTCGAGCCGACTCCCCGAGCCACGACATGACCGGACTTCAGCAGCAGCGCCTCGGCTCCGAGTTCGCGGATGAACGCGGCGTCGTTCGTCACCAGCAGAGCTGCCATGGCCCGCTCGGTGCGGCGGCGGGTGATGGCGTCGAAGACGACGGGTCGCACCTCGAGGTCGAGGTTCGCGAGCGGCTCATCGGCGATCAGCACATGCGGTTCGAGCATGAGCGCACGGGCGATCGCGACGCGCTGGCGCATGCCGGCGCTCAGCTCGTAGGGGAACTTCGACGCGAGTCCGAGCGGCAGGTGCAGCTCGTCGAGCAGCGACGCCACCCGGATGGCCAGCGCCTTGCCGTTGACCTTCTTCTCGCGCGAGGTGATCGGCTCGGAGATCGCCTCGCCGACCGTGAGTCTGGGTGGCAGCGATGCGCCCGCCGCCTGGCCGAGGTGACCGCTGAGGGCGGTGAGGGTGCGGCGTCTGCGCCCCGGCTTGCGGATGTCCACCCCGCAGACCGTGGCCCTGCCGCCCGCGACCTTCAGCGACGCGTCGCCCATCCCGGCCAGCGCCGTCACCAGCGTCGATTTGCCCGCGCCGGTGGCCCCGCCGATGCACATCAGCTCGCCGGGCCTGAGCGAGAAGGTCACACCGTCGACCGCGCGGGTGGTCCCGCCGTGTCCGATCCGGTCGATGACCAGATCGTGGCAGTCGATGGCGAACTCGCTGTCGGCAGGCATGATGTCCATCCTGCCGGGTTCTCAGCCCGAAAGCGCTCAGGACTCGGCGAACCGCAGTCGCTCGGCATCCACGTCGCGCAGCCGCATGCGCAGCGCTCGTCCGCCATCCGAGTCGGCCGGCACCCGCTGCACGGCTCCCAGCAGCTCGTGCTTCTCGCGTTCGATGGCGCGCAGGATCAGCCGGCGGCAGAGATCTGCCGACGACGCGAGTGCTCCCTCGTCGTCGCGTGCCGGGAAGGGCATCATCAGCAGCTCGCCCGCGAGACTGCGGTACGGCTCGCGCACGGCATCCGCCGCCGCCGTCGCCCAGCCGACGCGCGTACGATCGCCGACGGATGCCACCGCATCGCGCACCGCATCCAGAGCCGGGTTCCGGAACGGCTCGCTCAGCGCGCGCGCCAGCATCTGCTGGTCGAGCCGGTGCCCGTACTGCAGCACACCCATCAGCGCGTCCCGCTCGAGCGCGACCTCGGGCGTGCGCGGCAGATCCACCAGTCGGACTCGCGAGGTGCCCTCGGCGCTGTCACCGGCCGTCGGCTGCTGACGCTGCGCGGGCTGCTCGCGCTCACCCCGGGCTGCACGCTGCACCTGCTGGTGCACGGCCGTGGGGTCCATTCCCAGCCGGCGGGCCAGCACCCGCTCGTATCCGGGGCGCAGCAGCTCGTCGCGGATCTCGGCGACGATGGGTGCTGCGGCGCGCAGCGCGCCGACCTGGCCTTCGACGGTAGCCAGGTCGTAGCCGGCGAGCTTGCGATCGATCGCGAACTCGAACATGGGGACCTTGGCATCCATCAGTCCGCGCACCGCGGCATCCCCCCGCTGCAGACGCATGTCGCACGGATCGAGGCCGTCGGGCGCGACGGCGACGAAGGTCTGCGCCGTGAAGCGGGAATCCTCTGAGAATGCGCGCAGCGCCGCCTTCTGACCCGCCTCGTCTCCGTCGAACGTGAACACGACCTCGCCCGCCGCCGAGTCGTCGCCCATCACCCGGCGCAGCACCTTGATGTGCTCGGTGCCGAACGCGGTACCGCAGGTGGCGATCGCCGTGGTGACGCCCGCGAGGTGGCACGCCATGACGTCGGTGTACCCCTCGACCACCACGACGCGCCTCGGGTCGCCGCGCGCGATGTCGCGCTTGGCCAGGTCGAGCCCGTACAGCACCTGCGCCTTCTTGTAGATCGGCGTCTCGGGGGTGTTCAGGTACTTCGGGCCCTGGTCGTCGTCGTAGAGCTTGCGTGCGCCGAAGCCGATGGTCTGCCCCGTGACGTCACGGATGGGCCACACGACCCGGCCGCGGAACCGGTCGTAGACGCCGCGTTGGCCGGCCGAGACCAGCCCGGCCGCGGTGAGCTCGTCGCGTGTGAAGCCCTTGGCGCTCAGCGCCTTGAGCATGTTGTCCCAGCCGCGCGGCGCGTAGCCGACGCCGAAGTGGGCCGCGGCCCCGGCGTCGAAGCCGCGCTCGCCGAGGAAGCGCCGTGCGGTCTCGGCCTCGGGGCTCAGCAGCTGCGAGCGGAAGTACTCCCCCGCCGCCGTGTTGGCGGCGTACAGCCGGCTGCGTCCGCTGGTCTCGGGCGCCGCACCGCCGTCCTCGTAGTGCAGCGAGTAGCCCACCCGGGCGGCGAGCCGCTCGACAGCCTCGGTGAAGCTGACGTGATCCATCTCGCGCAGAAACGAGTACACGTCTCCGGATGCGCCGCAGCCGAAGCAGTGGTAGTACCCGACCTGCGGGCGCACGTGGAAGCTCGGGCTCTTCTCGTCGTGGAACGGGCAGAGGCCTTTGAGCGATCCGACGCCGGCGGACTTCAGCGCGACGCGTTCTCCGACGATGTCGGCGATGTTCGTGCGGGTCTTGACCTCTTCGACGTCGGCCTGCAGGATCCGGGGCATCAGACGGCCCCTTCGACGACCACCCGCGACTCGGATCGGCGGTGCACGCCGGGGCGCGCATGCCGCGGCGACCAGATCCCCACCTCGGCGGGATCGATCTCGCCGACGAGTCGGTTGTGCCAGTCGACGGCGGTCTGATCGGTCAGGCTGGCGACCTGGTCGACGACCACCCGCGCGCGCTGCGCATCGGAATCGGCCGCGAGGAAGTCGGCGGAGAACGCCGGCTCGAGCACGTCGGCGCCCGCCGACCACAGGGCATCCGTCGACCACAGCGCGTCTGCCAGACGATGCAGCACGCGACGCTGCTCCTTGTACACGCCCTTGCGCGCATCGATGGTCACGATCGCCTGGCCCATGATGCCCTTCAGCACGGCGATCTCGGTCTCGACCTCACGCGGGATCACGACGTGCGCGCTGTAGCGCGCGAGGGTGTCACCCGGGTAGGCGGCCCTGGTGGCCGCCACCGAGCCGCGCGCGAAGCGGCCGATCATGTCGCTGGTGAGGTTCTTCAGCCGCGCGAGGTCGCGACGCGAGCGGTCGAACGACCGCATCCACATCGTCTCGCGGGTGAGCCGGTACAGCGCGTCGGCCAGCTCGTCGCGGGTGTAGTCGTACCCGACCCACTGCTGGATGTGTCCGATCAGCGGGTGGTGCTCGATCGGGTCCGACAGCTGCGCCACGTCGACGTAGCCGTTCACGATCGCGTCCTCGAAGTCGTGCACCGAGTAGGCGATGTCGTCGGAGAGGTCCATGATCTCGGCCTCGATGCACCGCTCGCGACCGGCGGCGCCCTCGCGCATCCACCGGAAGACCGGTTCGTCCTCCGGGTAAACGCCGAACTTCAGCCGGCCGCCCGGGTCGGGGACGGGCTCGTCGACCGTCCACGGATACTTGCAGGTCGCGTCGAGGCTGGCTCTGGTCAGGTTGAGCCCGACGGAGTGGTCGCGGTCGTCGAGCACCTTCGCCTCGAGGCGGGTGAGGATGCGCAGCGACTGGGCGTTGCCCTCGAAGCCGCCGATGTCCTCGGCCCACTCGTTCAGGGCTCGCTCTCCGTTGTGCCCGAACGGCGGATGCCCGAGATCGTGGCTCAGGCACGCTGTGTCGACCACGTCGGCCGAGACGCCCAGGGCGCTGGCGAGCTCTCGGCCGACCTGCGCGACCTCGAGCGAGTGGGTGAGCCGATTGCGCGCGAAGTCGGCGGTGCTGGCGGGGCTGAGCACCTGCGTCTTCGCCGCGAGACGACGCAGCGCCGCGGAGTGCAGCACGCGCGCGCGGTCGCGGGAGAAGTCGTCGCGTTCCGACCGATGGGTCTCCGAGAAGAAGCGCTCGGCGTCATGGTCGCCGTAGCCGCGCACGACGTCAGCCGCCATCGTTCTCGGTCTCCGCTCCGCGCATCATGTCGCCGACGCCCTCGCCGATCTCGCGCGAGTCGAGCCAGCCCTCGGGCAGGGCGGTGCGCTTGGGCGAACCGGCGCGGCCGCGCTGCCCCTCCGCGCCGACGCCGGGGTACGGGGCATCGCCGATCGTGCCCAGCAGATCGTCGATCTCCTGCAGGGTGGATGCCCGTGCCAGCGCCGCACGCAGCTCGCCGCCCACGGGATACCCCTTGAAGTACCAGGCGACGTGCTTGCGGATGTCCTTGCAGCCGCGGTCCTCATCCTCGAAGAACTCCACGAGCAGCTCGGCGTGCCGCCGGAAGGCGTCCTTGACGAACCCGAGCGTCGCGTCGACGACGGCAGCGGGCTCGCCACCGGACTGGGCCGAAGGGCCGAGCGCCGCGGCGAGCTCGCCGAACAGCCATGGCCGGCCCAGGCACCCGCGGCCGACAACGACGCCGTCGCAGCCGGTCTCGTCCATCATCCGCACGGCATCCGCGGCCGACCAGATGTCGCCGTTACCCAGCACGGGGATGCTGGTGACCGCCTGCTTGAGCTCGCCGATGGCGCTCCAGTCGGCGTGGCCCGAGTAGTACTCCGACGCGGTGCGCGCGTGCAGCGCGACGGCGGCGGCACCGGCATCCTCCGCCGCACGACCGGCGTCGAGGAAGGTGAGGTGGTCCTTGTTGATGCCCTTGCGCATCTTGACCGTGAGCGGCACGTCGCCTGCGGCCTTCACCGCCCGCTGCACGATATCGGAGAACAGGCCGATCTTCCACGGCAGCGCGGCCCCACCGCCCTTGCGGGTGACCTTGGGAACCGGGCAGCCGAAGTTCAGGTCGATGTGGTCGGCCCGGTCTTCGGCGACGATGATCCGCACGGCCTCGGCGATCGTCGCGGGGTCGACGCCGTACAGCTGGATGGAGCGCGGAGTCTCGCTCTCGTGGTGCTGGATGAGCCGCATCGTGATCGCGTTGCGCTCGACGAGCGCCCGCGAGGTGATCATCTCGCTGACGTACAGACCCGCACCGTACTCGCGGCACAGACGCCGGAAGGCCGTGTTCGTGATGCCGGCCATCGGGGCCAGCACGACCGGCGTGTCGAGTGCGATCGGGCCGATGCGCAGAGCGGGAGCCTGCGCGACGGTGGGTCCCTGAGCGTGTCGAAGGGCAGCGGCGATAGTCATGTCTTCCCCATTCTCCCAGACAGCGGCTGTGTCAGGGCACAGCACGCATAGGCTGTGGAGATGGCCGATGCGACCCTGCGACAGATCCCGTTCACCGATGCCGAGGGCGCCGAGAAGACGCTCGACGACATCGGCGCCGACGTGCTGCTGGTGGTCAACGTCGCCTCGAAGTGCGGGCTCACTCCGCAGTACACGCAGCTCGAGCAGCTGCAGCAGCGGTACGCCGACCGCGGCTTCAGCGTGATCGGCTTCCCCTGCAACCAGTTCTTCGGCCAGGAGCCGGGGTCGATCGAGAAGATCCTCGAGTTCTGCTCGACGAGCTACGGCGTCACCTTCCCGATCAACGACAAGGTCAAGGTCAACGGGCGCAGCGCGCACGACCTGTACAAGGTGCTGAAGGAGACGCCGGATGCCGGCGGCAGAGCCGGCCGGGTGGAGTGGAACTTCGAGAAGTTCCTCGTCGATGCCCACGGGTCGGTGCAGCGCTTCCGGCCGAAGCAGCTCCCGGACTCCGTCGAGATCGTCTCGGCGATCGAGACGGCCCTGGCGGAGGCCGGACGCTGAATCAGCTCGCGGCGGCCTTCTGCGCCCACACGTCGCGGATGACGCTCTCGAACGCCTCGGGCGGCTGAGCGCCGCTCACGCCGTACTGACCGTCGATGACGAAGAACGGCACACCGTTGATGCCGTAGGCGCGCGCCTGCGCCTGATCCGCGCGGACGGCGTCGAGGTAGACGTTCGATTCGAGTGCTGAGCGTGCTTCGGCGGCATCCAGTCCCACCTCTTCTGCCAGGGCGGCGAGGTCGTCGATCCGCCCCACATGCCGGCCTTCGGTGAAGTAGGCCGACATCAGCCTCTCCTCCATCTCGTGCTGCAGGCCCTTCTCCTTCGCGAAGTGCAACAGCTCATGCGCCTTGACGGTATTGGTGTGCTGCAGCAGATCGAAGCGGTACTCGAGCCCCGCGCCCGCCGCGACGTTCGTCACATGGCCGAGCATCTGCTCGACCTGCTCTCGCGGCATGCCCTTGTGCCCGGCGAGGAAGTCGATCTCGTCGCCGTCGAAGTCGACCGGGGTGTCGGGCGAGAGCTCGAACGAGTGGAAGGTGACCCGCACCTGAGGTGCGTCGTCATCGCCGGCCGTCGCGGCGAGCCCCTTCTCGAGGTTGCGTTTGCCGATGTAGCACCAGGGGCAGGCGATGTCGGACCAGATGTCGATGGAGATGGGTTCGCTCACATTCGATGCAACTGCATGCCCCGGTGCGCATATTCCCGTTCCGGTAGCCTTCTCGAGTGCTCACCGCCGACGATCCCCTCCCCGTCCGCCCGCGGCGGGTGCTGATCGCCGGCGTGACGGGATCGGGCAAGACCACGCTCGCGCAGCGCGTCGCCGGGATCTGGGGTCTGCGGCACGTCGAGATCGACGGACTGTTCCACGGTCCGAAGTGGACGCCCCGGCCGGAGTTCCTCGACGATGTGCGGACCTTCGCGTCCGACGAGCGCTGGGTCACCGAGTGGCAGTACACGAGTAAAGGCACGGACGAGATCCTGGCGCCGCGTGCGCAGCTGGCGCTCTGGCTGGACTATCCCTATCGCGTGGTGCGCACGCGTCTCGTGCGCCGCACGGTCGCTCGGCAGCTGCTGCGGACCGAGCTGTGGAACGGCAACCGAGAACGCGGCATCTCGAACATGTTCCGTCGCGATGCTGCGGACAACATCCTGCTGTGGCAGACGAGAACCCTGCACAAGTGGGCGGAGCGGATGCCGGACGTCGAGGTGCGGCATCCGCATCTGACGATCGTGCGCTTCCGCCATCCCCGCGAGACCGAACGCTGGCTGACGCGGATCGCGGCGGCCGATTCCTGAGCGCCCGCTCTCCCTCCCGCAGCGAATTTCGGAGGTACGTTCTCATGTTCTCGTATGTCCACCACTTCTGTTGATCCGTTCGCTCGGCAGCGCGAGCTGCTGGACGAGTGGCTCGACGTGCGCGCCGAGATCAATCGCCTCGAGGAGCGGGCGGCGACGCTGCTGGCTGAGCGCGTCGAGGTGATGGATGCCGATGTCGCGGCCGCTCCGATGCACCGCGAGGCGATCCGCCGGTCGATGGTGGCGGAGTACTCCGCAGCGGGGCGGATGGCGAAGGGCACCGTCGAGCAGGCATTCACGGATGCCCGCGCCCTGTGCGATGACTTCCCGAACCTGCGCGCCTCGTACGCTGCCGGGCGGATCGGCGTCGCGCACGTGCGGGAGATCCTTCGTGCGGCGGGGCCACTGATCCAGGCGCGCAGCGCCGGCGCGATGACTGAGGCGCAGTGGCCGCTGTACGAGGCGGCAGCGCTGGAGTTCGCCGAGACCGAAGCACCCGCCCGCACCCGCGCCCACGTGCGCGAGCTTGTCGCGGCGCTGGTGCCGCAGACGGTGACCGAGCGGCACCGCGCGGCGACTGCGGATCAGGTCGTCAGCGTGCGCGAGCTGGATGACGAGATGTCGCTGCTGCAGGCCATCATGCCCACCTACAAGGCCGTCGCCATCCTCGACCGTCTCACCACGATGGCCCGCGCGCAGAGACAGCACCCCGAGAACCGCATCCCCACCCTCCCCGCCGACCTCGACGCCGACTTCGAGTTCGAGGCCGCTCGCGCCGAAGCCGAAGCCGCAGCGAAGGCCGCCGCCGACCCGTTCGACCCGTTCGAGCTTCCCGGCGCATGGGAGGCGTACGACGATGCGATGGAACGCATCATCGCCGCAGGTCCCGTCGTGATCCAGATCCCGACCGACGGCCGCGGGCTCGACGAGATCCGCACCGAACTGCTCAGCGACCTCCTGCTCAGGGCCACGCCGAGCGAGATCATGGGCACCGGGCTCGAGAACATCCACGCCCGCATCAGGTCACGGTCGCCGCGACCACCCTCGCCGGTGTCGACGAGACCCCCGCCCAGCTCGACGGGCACGGCAGCCTGCACCCCGACATCGCCCGCCGACTCTGAGCGACACAGACGCACGCGTCGGGCGAAGGCTCCTACCAGCAGCGTCAGACCGACGCGTCGGGCGTGTCCACCGCCCCGCCGAAGCGACGGTCGCGCGACAGGTATATCTCGATCGCCCGCCACAGCTCCTCGCGGGAGAAGTCCGGCCAGAGCGTGTCGAGGAACACCATCTCGGCGTACGCGGCCTGCCAGAGCAGGAAGTTCGATGTGCGCTGCTCGCCCGAGCTGCGCAGGAACAGATCGACGTCGGGCATCTCCGGCACATACAGGTGCCGGCGGATCTGCTTCTCGGTGATCGCGCTCGGGCGCATCCGCCCCGCCTTCACCTCTTCCGCCATCGCCCGCATGGCGTCGACGAGTTCGACACGGCCGCCGTAGTTCACGCACATGGTCAGGGTGAGCACGTCGTTGTCGCGGGTGAGCTGCTCGGCGAACTGCAGCTCCTTGATGACCGACCCCCACAGCCGGGGCTTGCGTCCCGCCCAGCGCACGCGCACGCCCCACTCGTTCAGCTGATCGCGTCGACGGTGCAGCACGTCGCGGTTGTAGCCCATGAGAAAGCGCACCTCGTCAGGCGAGCGCGCCCAGTTCTCGGTCGAGAACGCGTACACCGACAGGTGCTTCACGCCGGCCTGGATGGCGCCGGCGACGACGTCCAGCAGCACCTCCTCGCCGGCCTTGTGCCCTTCGATGCGGTTGAGGCCGCGACGGTTCGCCCAGCGCCCGTTGCCGTCCATCACGATCGCGACGTGCTCCGGCACGGCGGGAAACGCCGGCGGCGTCTTGCCTGTCCAGTCGAGCGGCCGGAAGGGCACCGCGTCCTTGTGCGTGTAGGGCTTCGGGGTCACCGTGCTCCAATGCTCGACGGGTGCGTGACGTGCTCGAGTGAGCGGATGCCGCGCTCGAGATGCCATTGGGCGTAGGCGGCGACCGTGCCGGAGGCGGCCGCCAGGTCGGCCGGAGGCGCGGCATCCACCATCGTCCAGTCGCCGCCCATCAGGGCGCGCATCAGCGCAAGGGCCGAGCTTCCGATCCGCGGGCTGCCGGCCGGCGCACAGGAGTCGCACACCGACCCGCCCAGCTGTGCGCCGAAGTGCCGGTGCGGGCCCGCGGCGCCGCAGCGCGCGCACTGGTCGAGGGCGGGCGCCCAGCCCGACAGGGCCATGACGCGAAGCAGATAGGAATCCAGGATGCTGCGGGCGGCATGCTCGCCGCGCGAGAGCGACCGCAGCCCGCCGACGAGCAGCAGGTACTGCTCGGCGGTCGCCTCGGCCTCGTTGAGCCGGTCGGCGGTCTCGGCCATCGCGCTGGCCGCGGTGAAGCGCTCGTAGTCGACGGCGATGTCGGCCCCGTAGGCGCCCAGCGAGTCGGCCTGCTGCACGATGTCGAGCGAGCGCCCCTTGTACATCTGCACGTCGGCGACCATGAACGGCTCGAGCCGCGAGCCGAACTTCGATGAGGTGCGTCGCACGCCCTTCGCGACCGCACGGATCTTGCCGTTGCGTCGCGAGAGCATCGTGACGATGCGATCGGCCTCACCCAGCTTGTGGGTGCGCAGGATCACCGCTTCGTCTCGATAGGTGGGCACCCTTCGATTATCTCCCGGGCACGACAGAATGGACGGGTGACGGAACCGCTCTTCACCATCCCGCTGTGGGCTGATCTTCTCGGCGTCGCGCTCGGGGGCATCCAGGGGGCGATGTTCGCCTCCGGCTTCCAGGGTCAGCGCCGCCTCGACTGGCTCGGCGTCGCGATCATCGGCATCATGATCGGCATGGGCGGCGGTCTCATCCGCGACCTGCTGATCGGGCAGCCGCCCGCGACCCTGCAGAACGACTGGTACCTCATCACCGCGACCGGTGCGGCGCTGTTCGGAATGCTGCTCGCCGGCGTCTTCAACCGCGTCAACACCCTGATCGTCGTGCTCGACGCCGCCGTGATCGGCATGTTCGGCGCGTTCGGCGTGAGCAAGGCGATCGCCTTCGGCATCCCTCCAGTGCCTGCCGTGTTCATCGGCGTCTGCGCTGCGGTCGGCGGCGGCGTGCTGCGTGACGTGCTCATGGGTCTGCCCGTCGCGATCATGCACGTCGGCTCGCTCTACGCCGTGGCGGCGGGGGTCGGATGCACGACCATCATCGTCCTGAACGCCTTCGACGTCTCTATCACCATCGCTGCTGTGGTCGGCATCGTCGTGACCGCGGTCATCCGGGTGCTCGCCGTGGTGTTCGACGTCTCACTGCCCGAGCAGCGGCGCCTGTACCGCCGCAAGGTGGCCACCGAGACGGGGATGATCCCGATCATCAAGCCGTGATCGGGATCATCCGCGCTCACACCGCAGCGAGCTCGCCGGCAGCTTCGCGGGTGCGGCTCGAGCGGTTCACGCACGACACGATCGCCTTGAGCGACGCCGTCGAGATGTCCCCGTCGATGCCGACGCCCCACAGGCGCTGGTCGTCGACCTGCAGCTCGACGTAGGCGGCGGCCTGCGCGTCGCCACCCGTCGACAGGGTGTGCTCGACGTAGTCATACAGCGAGATCTCGAAGCCGCGCTCGCGCAGCACCTCGATGAACGCCGCGATGGGGCCGTTGCCCCGACCGGATGCCTGCTCGCGGGTCTCGCCGTCGCGCAGCACGACATCGAGCGAGACCTCGCCGGACATGTCGCTGCGAGTCTGCGTGCCGAGCAGCTCGAACCGACCCCACTTGGCGGTGTCGTCGTCGGCCGGCAGGTACTCGTCGTGGAAGATCGACCAGATCTGCTCGCTGGTGACCTCGCCGCCCTCGGCATCCGTCTTCGCCTGCACGACCCCCGAGAACTCGATCTGCAGCCTGCGCGGCAGGTCGAGCGCGTGGTCGGTCTTCAGCAGGTAGGCGACGCCGCCCTTGCCCGACTGCGAGTTGACGCGGATCACGGCCTCGTACGAGCGGCCGAGATCCTTCGGGTCGACCGGCAGGTAAGGCACGCCCCACTCGATGTCATCGACCGAGACGCCCTGCTCCGCGGCCTTTGCGGCCATCGCTTCGAAGCCCTTCTTGATCGCGTCCTGGTGCGAGCCGCTGAACGCCGTGAACACCAGGTCGCCGGCCCACGGACTGCGCTCCGGCACGGGCAGCTGGTTGCAGTACTCGACAGTGCGCTTGACCTGGTCGATGTCACTGAAGTCGATCTGCGGGTCGACGCCCTGCGTGAACAGGTTGATGCCGAGGGCGACCAGGTCGACATTGCCGGTGCGCTCGCCGTTGCCGAACAGGCATCCTTCGATGCGATCCGCGCCGGCCAGGTACCCGAGTTCGGCGGCGGCGATCGCCGTGCCCCGATCGTTGTGCGGGTGCAGCGAAAGGATCACGTTCTCTCGATGCGCCAGATGGCGGTTCATCCACTCGATCGAATCCGCGTAGACGTTGGGCGAGGCCATCTCGACGGTTGCCGGCAGATTGATGATCACCTTGCGGTCGGGCGTCGGCTCGAGCACCTCGAGCACGGCGTTGCAGACCTCGACCGCATACTCCAGCTCGGTGCCGGTGTAGCTCTCGGGCGAGTACTCGTAGTAGACCTGCGTGTCGGGGATGCGCTTCTCGAACTGCCGGCACAGGCGCGCGCCCTCCAGCGCGATCTGCTTGACGCCCTCGCGGTCGGAGCGGAAGACGACCTCGCGCTGCAGCACGCTGGTCGAGTTGTAGAAGTGCACGATCGCCTGCTTGGCGCCGGTGATGGCCTCGTAGGTGCGCTCGATCAGGTGCTCGCGGCACTGCGTCAGCACCTGGATCGTGACGTCGTCGGGGATGAGGTCCTCTTCGATTAGCTGCCGCACGAAGTCGAAGTCGGTCTGGCTGGCAGAGGGGAAACCGACCTCGATCTCCTTGTATCCCATGCTCACGAGCAGCTCGAACATCACGCGCTTGCGCTCGGGTGACATCGGATCGATCAGGGCCTGGTTGCCGTCTCGGAGGTCGACGGCGCACCAGCGCGGCGCCTCGGTGATGCGCTTCGACGGCCAGGTGCGGTCTTCCAGGTCGACGCGGATCTGCTCATGGAACGGACGGTACTTGTGCACCGGCATCGAGGTGGGCTTCTGGTTGTTCTTCATGATGGGGCTGCTTCTCTTCGTCAGAAAACGTGCTCAGGCCAACACAAGCGCCGCGACGAGAGAGGCCCGATTGTCAGGACTCGTCGCGGCAGCTAAGAAGAAGCAGACCGCCCAGAGGCATGCATCGATGCTAACACCCCGCTTGGCACATTGCTCACCCAGGAGGCGATTCAGGGGATCAACGCGAACTCGCCACCCGGATGCCCCTCAGCGAGGACCGCGAGCACCTGCGGCGCCTGATCGAGCGGATACTTCTGCGCGACGGGCACGACGAGCTCGCCGGGCTGCGCCTTCACGGCGTGCAGCATGGCGGATGCCGTGGTGCCGGCGAGCAGCAGGTTGGCCGCCTCCGCGTGGGTGAGCGTCGCGGGCTTGCGCAGCACCTTCTGCGCCGGCGCGGTGAGCTCCGTTCCGTATCCGCCGTTCACACGGAAGGCGATGACCTCGTCGCCGACCGCGACCCGGCCAGTCACGATCTCCGTGTCGGGACCGACCGACGTGACCACGCCGGAGACCTCGTATCCGATCGGCACGGGCAGCTCGGCGCCGGGCCTCGACGAGGCGACATGCTTGGCGTCGGCCGGGTTCACGCCGGCGGCGTGCACGCGGATGGTCACCTCTCCGGGACCGGGTGCCGCCACCTCGTGCTGCTCGAAGCTCCACCCATCGGGTGAGCCCCCTGTGTAGGCGACCCAGCGTGCGGCCATCTCAGAACCCGAGCCGCCCCAGCTGCTTCGGGTCGCGCTGCCACTCCTTCGCGACCTTGACGTGCAGCTTCAGGAACACGCGGGTGCCCAGCAGCTCCTCTATCCCCTCGCGCGCGGCCGCGCCGACGTCACGCAACCGGGCGCCCTTGCGTCCGATGATGATCGCCTTCTGGCTGTCGCGCTCGACGACGATCGACGCGTGCACATCAGTGAGGTCGCTGTCCTCCCGGGCAGCGACGTCGTCCACGACGACCGCGATCGAGTGCGGCAGCTCGTCGCGCACGCCCTCCAGTGCCGCCTCGCGGATCATCTCGGCGATGCGGTCCTCATCGGACTCGTCGGTGACGATGCCATCCTCGTAGAGGCGCGGGCCGATGGGCATCAGCTGCAGCATCTCGTCGGCCAGCACGTCGAGCTGCTCGCGCGTGAGTGCCGAGAGCGGGATGACGGCAGCCCAGTCCTCGCGCAGCGAGTCGACCTCCATCAGCCGCTCGACGATGTCGTCGCGGTCGGCGGCGTCGGTCTTGGTGACGATCGCGACTTTCTTCGCGCGCCGGTATCCGTCGAGCGATGCCGCGATGCGGCGATCGCCGGGGCCGACCTTCTCGGTGGCGGGAACGCAGAAGCCGATCACATCGACGTCGCCGAGAACCTGCTCGACGAGATCGTTGAGCCGCTCGCCGAGCAGCGTGCGGGGCTTGTGGATGCCCGGGGTGTCGACGATCACGAGCTGTCCTTCGGGACGGTTCAGGATGCCCCGGATCGCCCGCCGCGTCGTCTGCGGTTTCTCGCTCGTTATCGCGATCTTCTCGCCCACCAGCGCGTTCGTCAGCGTCGACTTGCCGACGTTCGGGCGACCGACGAAGGTCACGAAGCCGCTGCGGGTCTGGTCGTCATGCTCAGTCATCCCGGTCTCCTCCATCACGATCATCATCCTCCACGGTGTCATGTGCCCGCTCGACGAACACCGTGGCGATCCCGCGTCCGCGGCCGCGCGACGCGCCGCCGGTGAGCACGAGGCCGTGCACGGTCACGGTGGCTCCGGGCTGCGGGATACGGCCGAGTTCCTTCGCGAGCAGACCGCCGATCGAGTCGACGTCGTCGTCTTCGAGCTCGAGCCCGAACAGGTCGCCGACGTCCTCGAGACCGAGGCGCGAGTTGACGCGGTACCGGCCGTCCGGCAGCTCCACGACCTCGGCGGGGCCGCGGTCGTACTCGTCGGCGATCTCGCCCACCAGCTCTTCGATGAGGTCCTCGAGCGTGACCAGCCCCGAGATGCCGCCGTGCTCGTCGATGACCATGCACACATGCACGGCGTCGCGCTTCATCTGCTGCAACAGCGTCTCGGCGCGCATCGACTCGGGCACGTAGACCGCCGGTCGCGCGATCGGCCGCACCGGTCGCCCGCGCCATGCGCTCTCGTCGCGATACGCGAACTGCACGAGATCCTTCAGATACAGCACGCCGACGACGTCGTCCGCGTCGTCGTCGACGACCGGCATGCGCGAGACTCCGGTGCGCAGGAAGAGCTCCATCGCCTCGGTCGTGGTCGCCTCGGCATCCACGGTCATCATCTCGGTGCGCGGCACCATCACCGCGCGCACGAACTGGTCGGTGAAGTCGAACACCGAGTGGATCAGGTCGCGGTCGTCCTCCTCGATGAGCAGGTTCGATGCGGCTTCGTCGACCATGCTCAGCAGCTGCTCCTCAGAGGCGAAGCTGCTGCGGCCGGTGCCGGGCGTCACCCGCTGACCCGCCGCCACCAGCGCCTGGGCGAGCGGTCCGAGCAGAATGCGCATGCCCCGCACGACCGGCGCCCAGGTGCGCAGCATCGACGTCGCGTGCAGCCGGCCGAACGAGCGCGGACTGGATCCGACGAGCACGAAGGTGATGCCGGTCATCAGCGCGGCGGCAGCGAGCATCGCCCACCAGATGCTCGGCAGCAGGGCGTCGAGGGCGACGGTGACGAACACCGCCGCGGCGGTCTCCGAGAGCACGCGCATGAAGGCGACGGCGTTCACGTGCGGGGCCGGATCAGCGGCGATGCGCGCGAGTGCGGCAGCGTTACGGCCGTCGCCTGACATGTTCTCGAGGTCGGTGTTCGAGCTGACCGAGAACGCCGCATCGACGGCAGCCATCAGGCCGCCGAAGGCGACCAGCAGCACGGCGGCTGCGAGAAGTATCGCTGGGGTCATCGACCGCGTTCGACGCGCGCGAAGCCCTCGATCAGCGACTTCTGCAGCCCGAACATCTCACGCTCCTCGTCGGGTTCGGCATGGTCGAAGCCGAGCAGGTGCAGCAGACCGTGCGTGGTCAGCAGGATGAGCTCGTCCATCAGCGAGTGGCCGGCCGTCTGCGCCTGTGCCTCCGCGACCTGCGGGCACAGCACGATGTCGCCCAGCAGGCCGGGGGCCGTGGGGTTCTCCGGGCTGCCGGGACGCAGCTCGTCCATCGGAAAGCTCAGCACGTCGGTGGGTCCCGGCTCATCCATCCACTGCACGTGCAGCGACTCCATGGCGCCCTCGTCGACGAGCACGATCGCGACCTCGGCGTCGGGGCTGACGTGCAGCTGCGCGAGGTTGAAGTCGGTGAGCCGCTGCAGCACGGTCTCATCGACCGCGATCGCCGATTCGTTGTTGATCTCGATCATTTCAGGCCTCGCTTCGGCATGCGGTCTCGGGGACTCTGCGGCGCTCCGCCGCGACGCTCGGCGCGATTCGCGAACTGGTGCGCCTGCTCCCGCTCGACGCGTGCCGCGGTGCGCTGCTCGTCGTACTCGCTGTACGCGTCGACGATGCGGCCGACCAGCGAGTGCCGCACGACGTCGTCGCTGGTCAGTCGTGAGAAGTGGATGTCGTCGATGTCGCCGAGCACGCGCGTGACCAGGCGGAGTCCCGACGCGCCCTGCGGCAGGTCGATCTGGGTGATGTCGCCGGTGACCACCATCTTCGTGCCGAACCCCAGGCGGGTCAGGAACATCTTCATCTGCTCGGGAGTGGTGTTCTGTGCCTCGTCGAGCACGACGAACGAATCGTTGAGCGTGCGACCGCGCATGTAGGCCAGAGGCGCCACCTCGATGGTGCCGGTCGCCATCAGCCGCGGCACGACCTCGGGGTCCATCATCTCGTTGAGTGCGTCGTACAGCGGGCGCAGGTACGGGTCGATCTTGTCGGTCAGCGACCCGGGCAGGAACCCGAGCCTCTCCCCCGCCTCGACGGCGGGTCGGGTGAGGATGATGCGCTGCACCTCTTTGCGCTGCAGCGCCTGCACGGCCTTCGCCATCGCGAGATAGGTCTTGCCCGTGCCGGCCGGCCCGATGCCGAACACGATGGTGTTCTGCTCGATCGCGTCGACGTACTCCTTCTGCCCGAGGGTCTTCGGACGGATGACTCTGCCGCGGGTCGACAGGATCGCCTCGCCGAGCACCTCGCTGGGCCGGGGCCCGTCGTCGCGGCGCAGAATCCGCGCGGAGTGCTCGACATCACTCGGCGCGAGGTCGTGCCCGGAACGGGTCATCTCGATCAGCTCGTCGACGAGTCGCTTCGCCGCGGCGACGTCGTCGGTAGAGCCGCCCAGCGTGATCTCGTTGCCGCGCACCATCACCTGCACGCTCGGATGCTGCTTCTCGAGCATCCGCAGCAGCCGGTCCTGCGGGCCGAGCAGCTGCACCATGGCGATGCCGTCCGCGAAGATGCGCTCGGTGCGCTCGGGCTGCGCGGGGAACCGCGGTGGTGGGTTCTCAGCGTGTGCGCTGTCGTCAGAAGCCAACGAGCTTGCCCTCCTCGATGTTTCCGAGCACGTGTGCGTGCACGTGGAAGACCGACTGCGCGGCGCTGGCGCCGTTGTTGAAGATCAGGCGGTACTCGCCGTTGGCGTGCTCTGCGGCGATCTGCTTGGCGAGGGCCACCATCTCGGCCATCAGGCCCGGGTCGCCGGCGGCGAGCTCGGTGACGTCGCGGTACTGCTCGGTCTTGGGGACCACGAGCGCGTGCAGCGGCGCCTGAGGGTCGATGTCGCGGATCGCGAACACGCGGTCGGTCTCGGCGAGGATGTCGCCGGGGATCTCCCCGTTCAAGATGCGGGTGAAGATCGAGGGTTCGCTCATGCCTGCAAGTCTATTCACCAGCGGCCCAGGTTGGCCGAGAGCACCGCGATCGCCGCGGGGCCGGCGGTCGAGGTGCGCAGCACCGTGTCGCCCAGGCGAACGCGTTCGGCGCCGGTCGCCTCGAGACGCTCCAGCTCGTCGGGGGTGATCCCGCCCTCCGGACCCACCACGAGCACGAGGTCGCGGCCGTCGGGACGGATGCTGGTCAGCGGCGTCTGCGTCCACGGATCGAGCACGAGCAGCCGGGCATCCGCCGCTCGCGCGGCGAGCTGCGCGGTGGACTGCACGGGGGCCACCTCGGGAACCCACGCTCGGTGCGCCTGCTTGGCCGCCTCGCGGACGATCGTCGCCCAGCGCTCCCGGCCCTTCACCGCCTTCGGCCCGTCCCAGCGTGACACGCTGCGCGCCGCCTGCCAGGGCACGATCTCGTCGACGCCGAGCTCGCACGCGGCCTGCACGGCCATCTCGTCGCGGTCGCCCTTGGCGAGTGCCTGCACGAGCACGATGCGCGTCTCGGGACCGTTCTGCACCTGGCGTCCGGTGATCCGCACCGTGACCTGCGATGCCGTGACGTCCTCTGTCGCACCTTCGAGCCACACACCGCGGCCGTCGCCGATGGTCACCGTCTCCCCGACCCGCACACGGCGCACCACCGAGGCGTGCTTCCCCTCGGATCCGGTGAGCCGGACGAGTTCGCCGATGGCGGCGTCGGTGCAGTCGGGTACGACGAAGTGCAGGGCCATGGGGCTCCGATCGGCAGTGGTGGGTCGTCGGTCAGTGGCTGCGGAAGCGGTCGCGCAGCTTCGAGAACAGCCCCTGCTGGAACTGGGCGAGGTGGGGAGCCGGGGTCTTCGCCTTCTTGGCGAAGTCCTCGATGAGCTTGCGCTGCGCCCCGTCGAGCTTGGTCGGCGTGATCACCTGCACGCCCACGCGCAGGTCTCCGCGCTGCGATCCGCGCAACGGCGTGATGCCCCGCCCGGCGATGGTCAGCACATCACCGGACTGCACGCCCGCGCGCAGCTCGAGGTCGACCGATCCGTCGAGGCCATCGATGGTCGTGGTGGTGCCGAGGATGGCATCCGTCATCGACACCTCGAGCGTCGCCAGCAGATCGTCGCCGTCTCGGCTGAACACCGGATGCGGTGCGACGGCCACCTCGACGTACAGGTCGCCGTTCGGGCCGCCCGCCCGGCCGACCTCGCCCGAGCCGGGCAGCTGCAGGCGCAGGCCGGTCTCGACCCCGGCCGGGATGTCGAGGGCGACCGTGCGGCGCGAGCGCACTCGGCCCTGCCCTGCGCACGATCCGCACGGGTTGGGGATGACCGTGCCGTAGCCCTCGCAGCTGCCGCATGGCTGGGTGGTGACGACGTTGCCGAGCAGGCTGCGCACCTGACGCTGCACGTGACCGCTGCCACCGCAGACGTCGCAGGTGATGGGAGACGTGCCGGGCTGGCAGCAGCTGCCGTGGCAGGTCTCGCAGAGCACCGCGGTGTCGACCTCGATGTCCCTGTGCACGCCGAAGATGACGTCGCCGAGCTCGAGGTTGATGCGCACCAGGGCATCCTGTCCGCGCTCGCGGCGCGACCGGGGACGCGCCGCACGGGCACCGCCCGCGGCACCGAAGAACGTCTCGAAGATGTCGCCGAAACCGCCGAACCCTCCCCCGAAGCCGCCGTTCTGGTCGCCGCCCATGTCGTAGCGACGCCGGGAGTCCTCGTCGCTGAGCACGTCGTACGCGTGCGTGACGAGTTTGAACCGCTCCGCCGCGTCCTCCCCCGGGTTCACATCCGGGTGCAGCTGCCTGGCGAGCTTGCGGTAGGCCTTCTTGATCTCGTCCTGAGAGGCGTCCTTCGACACCCCGAGGACCTCGTAGTGATCCGCCACGGTCACCTTTCTTCGTGTGCGTTCGTGTGTGCGGCGGCCCGGATCAGCGGGCTGCCTCGTCTTCTTCGAGCATGCGCGACAGGTAGCGGGCCACGGCCCGCGCTGCGGCGAGATTGCTCGGGTAGTCCATGCGGGTCGGCCCCATCACGCCGACGCGCGCCGTGCCGCCGGGCGCGGCGTAGTTGCTGGCGACGATCGACGCCTCACCGAGTCCGAACGGGGCGTTCTCGGTGCCGATGCTGGTGGCCAGACCGTGCTCGTCGGTCACCATCTCGGTCATCAGCCGCAGCAGGGTCACCTGCTCCTCGATCGCCTCGAGCAGAGGGTGGATGCTGCCGCGGAAGTCCTGCTCGCGCCGCGCGAGGGTGGCGGCCCCTGCCATCACCAGCCGCTCCTGGCGGAACTCCGCGAGCTCTTCGGCGATCACGGCCGCCAACGATGACAGCGCCGGCTGCAGGCGGGAGCCGGTCTGCGTGTCGATGACCGAGGCGATGCGCTCGGACGCCTCGCCGACCGCGCGGCCGGTGATGAGCGCGGCGAGCTGGGCGCGCAGCACGGCCAGGTCGTCGTCGTCGATGTCGATGGGCAGCGGCGAGATGCGCTGCGACACGCCACCGGCATCCGTGACCAGCACGACCAGCATGCGATTCGGGGCGAGCGCGACGAGCTCCACGTGCGTGATGCTCGCTCGCGCGAACGACGGGTACTGGACGAGAGCGACCTGCCCGGTGAGCTGGGTGAGCACGCGCACCGTGCGCGCCATCAGATCGTCGAGGTCGCTGGGGGCGGCGAGGAACGACTCGATGGCCGTGCGCTGCGGTACCGAGAGCGGGCGCACCTGGGCGAGGTGGTTGACGAACACCCGGTAGCCCTTGTCGGTCGGCACCCGGCCCGACGAGGTGTGCGGGGCGGTGATGAGCTCTTCGTCTTCGAGCTGCGCCATGTCGTTGCGGATGGTCGCGGCGGAGACGCCGAACGCGTGGCGCTCGACGATCGACTTGCTGCCGACCGGCTCGTGGGTCGCGACGTAGTCCTGCACGATAGCGCGGAGGACCTCGAGGCCTCGTTGTGTGACCATCATCCCTCCCGCTGGCACTCGAACGTTCCGAGTGCCAATCCTACCCGTTCGCACCCGCCGGTCGGCCCGCGACCGCCGCGCGAGTCCCGCCCGCTACTCGGTGAGCGCGCGCACCACGGCATCCGCCAGCAGCCGACCCCGCAGGGTGAGGCGCACGCGACGCTGTCGCAGAGCCGCGGCCGCGTCGACCAGCCCGTCCGAGATCAGCTCGGCGACCCGGTCGCGGCGCCCTGCGGCGATGTCGTCGATCGGCAGGCCCTCCGCGAGACGGCTCTGCAGCAGCACCCGCTCGAGCGTGCGCGCCGCGGGATCGGGCCGCTCGCGGCCCGCTGCGGGCGACTCGCCGAGGGCGAGCCGCTGCGCGTACGCGGCCGGATGCTTGACGTTCCACCAGCGCAGACCCGTGACGTGGCTGTGCGCACCGGGCCCGAAGCCCCACCAGTCCGAGCCGCGCCAGTACGCCATGTTGTGCCGCGAGCGGTGGTCGCCTCCGTCGGCACGGGCCCAGTTGCTCACCTCGTACCACTCGAAGCCCGCGGCTCCCAGCCGCTGATCGGCGGACTCGTACATGTCGGCCTGCAGATCGTCGTCGGGCGCGGGCACCTCGCCCCGCCGGATCTGCCTGGCGAGCTTGGTGCCGTCCTCGATGATGAGCGCGTAGGCGGAGATGTGATCGGGCTCGAGAGCGATGGCCGCGTCGAGGGACCGCTCCCAGTCGGTCAGCGACTCTCCCGGCGCGCCGTAGATGAGGTCGACGCTCACGTCGAGGCCGGCATGGCGCGCGGCGTCGACGGCCGTGCGCACGTTCTCCGGACGGTGGGTGCGGTCGAGCGCGGCCAGCACGTGCGGCACGGCGGACTGCATCCCGACGGAGAGGCGGGTCACCCCGGCATCCACCAGCGTCCGCACCACCTCGGGTGTCACGGTGTCGGGGTTGGCCTCGACGCTCACCTCGGCGCCGTCGCGGATGCCGAATGCCGACGTCACCGCGCCGAGCATCCGCGCCAGGTCACCGGCGGGCAGCAGGGTCGGCGTGCCGCCGCCGAAGAAGACCGTGTCGAGAGGACGGATGCCGCCGGCTTCGCCGAGCACTGCGGCCGAGAGCGCGATCTCGCGGATCAGAGTGTCGGCGTACTCGTCCTGCTTGGCTCCGCGCAGCTCGCTCGCGGTGTAGGTGTTGAAGTCGCAGTACCCGCAGCGCACGCGGCAGAACGGCACGTGCAGGTAGGCCGAGAAGGGCACGGAGGGGTCGACGGCGATGTCAACGGGCAGGCGGCCGTCGGCCGGCGCCGGATCCCCCAGCGGAAGAGGCCCGGCCATCAAAGCGTCCGTGCCATCAGGATGCCTGTGCCATCAGAGTGTGCGCACCATCAGATCGGGGTGGCGTACAACGGCGAGATGGCGCGCAGGTAGAGAGCGAACAGCTCGCGACGGCGACGGCGCACCATGCCGGGAAGCCGGTACAGCAGGGCCACGGGAGCATCGAACGCCCGCACGGTGAACCACACCTCGTCGGTGTCCTCGCGCCATTCGATGTCGAACGACTCCTCACCGCTCACCACCGAGCCGCCGACGGTGCCGAGCACGAAGCCGATGCGGCGACGCTCTTCCGTCACCGAGATCACGCGCAGTTCGGCATCCGCTCTCATGCCCTTGACGCGGCCATGCAGCTGCAGGGTCATTCCCGGCGCGACGAACGGCATCCCGTCGGCGGCGAAACGCTGCTCGACCTGGGTGCGGTTCGGCGCGATGGGCGCGCCCTCGGCGTCGAAGCTGACGCCGGTGTAGGCGGAGCCGGCCGCCGGGCGCACATCGCGCAGCTCGAGTCCCGCGGCGCGCTGCGCCGTCCACGACAGCAGCGATTCTCCGGCTGTGCGGAAACGGTCTTCACCGCTGCCGAGACGCCAGGATGCCTCGGCGGGAATACTGCGCTCCGGCGGGTACTGCATGAGGTCGGGCGCGTGGGTCGCGCCCACCGCGGCATAGTCAACCGTGCCTTCTCGGAAAGTCCCCCGACGCATGATCTCCAGCCTAAGCGACCTGTCTGAACAGTCTCCGAACGACACCGCGTCCGGAGCGACCTACTTCTTGTCCTTGCCCTCGACGTCACCCGACAGCGCGGCGATGAACGCCTCCTGGGGCACCTCGACGCGACCGACCATCTTCATGCGCTTCTTGCCCTCCTTCTGCTTCTCGAGCAGCTTGCGCTTGCGGCTGATGTCACCGCCGTAGCATTTGGCGAGCACGTCCTTGCGGAGGGCACGGATGGTCTCGCGCGCGATGATGCGCGCGCCGATCGCCGCCTGGATGGGCACCTCGAAGTTCTGCCGAGGGATGAGCTTGCGCAGGCGCTCGGCCATCATCGTGCCGTAGGCGTACGCCTTCTCGCGGTGCACGATCGCGCTGAACGCGTCGACCTTGTCTCCCTGCAGCAGCACGTCGACCTTGACCAGGTCGCCCTCCTGCTGACCGTCGGGCTCGTAGTCCAGACTCGCATAGCCCTGCGTCTTGGACTTCAGCTGGTCGAAGAAGTCGAACACGATCTCGCCGAGCGGCATGCGATAGCGCAACTCGACGCGCTCCTCAGAGAAGTACTCCATGCCCAGCAGCGCGCCGCGTCGCGACTGGCAGAGTTCCATGACCGTGCCGACGTAGTCCTTCGGCAGCAGGATCGCGGTCTTCACCATGGGCTCCGACACCGAGGCGACACGGCCGTCGGGGTACTCGCTCGGGTTGGTGACGATGACCGTCTCACCGGTGTCGGTGATGACCTCGTAGATCACGCTGGGAGCGGTGGTGATGAGGTCGAGTCCGAACTCCCGCGAGAGCCGCTCGGTGATGATCTCGAGGTGCAGCAGCCCGAGGAAGCCGCAGCGGAAGCCGAAGCCGAGCGCAACGGACGTCTCGGGCTCGTACTGCAGCGACGCGTCCGACAGCTTGAGCTTGTCGAGCGCCTCACGCAGCTCGGCGTAGTCGCTGCCGTCGATCGGGTAGACGCCCGAGAAGACCATCGGCTTCGGGTCGGTGTAGCCGGCAAGCGCCTCGGTGGCGGCTCCCCGTGCGGTGGTGACCGTGTCGCCCACCTTCGACTGGCGCACGTCCTTCACTCCGGTGATGAGGTAGCCGACCTCGCCGACGCCGAGCCCCTTCGACGGGATCGGCTCGGGGCTAGACACCCCGATCTCGAGCAGGTCGTGCATCGCCCTCGTCGACATCATCTGGATGCGCTCGCGCGGGTTCAGCTTGCCGTCGACCATGCGCACGTAGGTCACGACGCCGCGGTACGAGTCGTACACCGAGTCGAAGATCATCGCGCGCGCCGGGGCATCCGGATCGCCGACCGGAGCAGGGATGTCCCGCACGATGCGGTCCAGCAGCTCCTCGACGCCGACGCCCGTCTTGCCCGAGACGCGCAACACGTCCTCGGGCCTGCCGCCGATCAGGTCGGCGAGCTCCTTCGCGAACTTCTCGGGGTCGGCGGCCGGAAGGTCGATCTTGTTGAGCACGGGGATGATGTGCAGGTCGTTCTCGAGCGCCAGGTACAGGTTGGCGAGGGTCTGCGCCTCGATGCCCTGCGCGGCGTCGACGAGCAGGATCGCGCCCTCGCAGGCGGCGAGTGAGCGGGACACCTCATAGGTGAAGTCCACGTGTCCCGGGGTGTCGATCATGTTGAGCGCGAAGGTCTCGTCGCCCGATGACCAGGGCATCCGCACCGCCTGGCTCTTGATCGTGATGCCGCGCTCGCGCTCGATGTCCATGCGGTCGAGGTACTGGGCGCGCATGTCGCGATCCGCCACCGAGCCGGTGACCTGCAGCATCCGATCGGCCAGCGTCGACTTGCCGTGATCGATGTGGGCGATGATGCAGAAGTTGCGGATCTGCGTGGCGGGCGTCGCTGCCGGAGACAGCGGGGTGAGAGCGCGGGGTGACATGTGGTCCTTGGTGCGTCCGAGAGGGTTCTGACAAGTCTACGTTCCGCAGGCTCAATCCCCCATTCCTGCGCACCGGTGATAGTCTCGCGAAGTTGCCCGAAGCGATCCGGTGAGACTGGATCCCGTCGGCTATACGACTCCGTCACGGCCGTCCTGCCGGTGTCGACGTAGGCTGGAAGCGGAATGACCCAGAACGTCATCCCGACTCAGCGTCGCGTCGGAGATCCCGGGCACGGCTGTAGAAGAGAAAGACCCTCCACTTTGATCAAGTATCTCGTGCGCCGGACACTCGGCTGGCTGCTCATGATCGTGGTCGCGACGAATGTCACCTACTTCCTTGCCTGGTCATTCCTCGATCCGCGAAGCAACTACGTCGGCCGCAAGCCGCCCTTGAGTCCGGAGCAGATCGAAGGTCTGCTCGGACCGCGAAACCTCAGCGAGAGCACTCCGCTGATCGAGAGGTGGTGGACCTGGCTCACGGGCATCCTGCTCCGGTGGGACTGGGGCCTGAGCCCCACCGGCGGCTCGGTGAACAACGAGATCGGCTACCGCATGTGGGTCAGCGCCGAGCTGGTGCTCGGGGCGACCATCATCATGACCGTGCTCGGCATCTGGATCGGCGTGTACACGGCATCCCGCCAGTACAAGCTCGGCGACCGCATCTGGCAGGCCGTGTCGATCATCACGATGAACATCAACATCATCGTCGCGGCGCTCGCCGTCGTCATCCTGGCCATCAACTTCAACAACTGGGTCGGCACGCGCGTCTTCTACGTCACCGGCTCCTCGAGCCAGGGGGTGACCGGGTTCTTCCCGGTGCTCGTCGATGCGCTGCAGCATCTGATCCTGCCGACGATCGCCCTCGTCGTGACCGGATACGCCGGAACGCACTTCCTGCAGCGCTCCCTGCTGCTCGACAACATCAGTGCCGACTACGTGCGCACCGCTCGTGCGAAGGGCCTGACGAAGTCACAGGCGATCCGGCGGCACGCGCTGCGCACGTCGCTGATTCCCGTGGCCACGCAGGTCGCGTTCTCGATCCCGGCGATCTTCACCGGCGCGATCCTGACGGAGACGATCTTCGCCTGGCAGGGCATGGGCCGCTACTTCCTGACCACGATCAACGGCAACGACGTGCACGGCGTGGTCGCCGTCGCCGCCTTCGGTGCCGTCCTGACCGCGATCGGCGCCGTGCTCGCCGACATCGCCGTCGTGGTCCTCGACCCGCGAGTGAGGGTGAGCTGACATGACCAACCAGATGATCGACTCCCAGATCCAGCCGCCCGTCGGGCCCGACACGACCGCCGAGCGGGTGCCGACCAAGCAGCTGTCGAAGTGGACGCTCTACACGCGCCGGTTCATGCGCAACAAGCCGGCGGTGTTCGGCATCGTCGTGTTCGTCCTGCTCGCGCTGGCATCCGTCGTCGTCCCGCCGCTGTCCGGCTGGGATGTCAACGAGATGGACTTCCTCAATCTCTCCACCGGCCCCTCGTCCGACCACTTCTTCGGCACGAATGCCTCGGGCAACGACACGTTCACGCAGACCTTCGTCGGTCTGCAGCGATCGCTGATGATCGCCCTCGTCGTCTCGATCGGAGTGACCGTGATCTCGGCGATCGTCGGCACGGCCGCGGCTTACTTCGGCGGTCGTGTCGAGCGCGTCACCCTCGTGATCATCCACTTCTTCATGGTCGTGCCGACCTTCCTCATCCTCGCCCTGGTCTCCAACGACGCGGGTGGCGATTGGCGGGTGATCTCGCTCGCACTGATCTTCACCGGCTGGTTCTTCCCGGCCCGCGTGATCTGGACGATGGCGCTGTCACTGCGCGAGCGCGAATACGTGCACGCGGCGCGCTACATGGGCGTCCCCGGAATGCGCGTGGTGCTACGGCACCTGCTGCCGAACGTCGGCTCGCTGCTCGTGATCAACTTCACACTGGGGGTGGTAGCCGCGGTGATGACGGAGACCGGTCTGTCGTTCATCGGCTTCGGGGTGAAGATCCCTGATGTGTCGCTCGGCTCGCTGATCGGCGAGGGGGCGGCCAGCGTCACCAGCGCGCCGTGGCTGTTCTACTTCCCCGCGCTGGCGCTCACCCTGCTGACCGTGTCGATGGCGCTCGTCGCCGACGGTCTGCGGGATGCCCTCGATCCCACCTCTGCGGCAGGAGGCCGTGCATGAGCAACGTACTCTCCGTCCGTGACCTCAGGGTCAGCTTCGCGTCCGAAGCCGGCCGCGTGGACGCCGTGCGCGGCGTCTCCTTCGATCTCGAGGCCGGCAAGACGCTCGGCATCGTCGGCGAGTCCGGCTCGGGCAAGTCGGTCACCTCGCTGGCGATCATGGGACTGCTCGACGAGAACGCTCGCGTCACCGGATCCATCCAGTTCGAGGGCGAGGAGCTGCTGGGCAAGACCGACAAGCAGATGTCGGTGATCCGCGGCAACGGCATGGCAATGGTCTTCCAGGACCCGCTCACCTCGCTCACCCCGGTGTTCACGATCGGTGACCAGCTCATCGAGGCGCTCACGGTGCATCGCAGCCTGTCGCGCACCGACGCCTGGGACCGCTCGCTCGAGCTGCTCCGCCTGGTCGGCATTCCCGAACCCGAGAAGCGGATGAAATCGTTCCCGCACGAGTTCTCCGGAGGCATGCGCCAGCGCGTGGTCATCGCCATCGCGATGGCGAACAACCCGCGACTGATCATCTGCGACGAGCCGACGACGGCGCTGGACGTGACCATCCAGGCGCAGATCCTCGACCTCATCGAGAAGGCGCAGGACGAGACCGGCGCCGCCGTGATCATGATCACGCACGACATGGGCGTGGTGGCGCGCACCGCGGACGACGTCATGGTGATGTACGCCGGCAAGCCCGTCGAGCACGCCCCCGCGCACGAGCTGTTCCACCGCACCCGCATGCCGTACTCGATCGGTCTGCTGGGTGCGATCCCCCGTGTCGACAAGACCGAGAAGGAGCCGCTCACCCCGATCAAGGGCAACCCGCCGCTGCTGATCGACCTGCCGGACGCGTGCCCGTTCGCGGCGCGCTGCCCGATCGCCGTGGCCGCCTGCGTCGAACGGGAGCCCGAGCTGCTTCCCGTGGCCACCGGCAGTGGGCAGGCGCATCTCGCTGCCTGCATCCGAGCCGACGAGATCGACGACGACGGTCGCATCGGCGGTCTGCCGGTGTACCCGGTCGCCCCGATCCCCGAGAGCGACCTGACCCGCACGCCGCGCGAGCAGCGCCCGGTGACGCTCGAAGTGCGCAACATGGTCAAGACGTTCCCGCTGACCAAGGGCGCCTTCCTGAAGCGCAAGGTCGGCGAGGTGCAGGCGGTCAAGGGTGTCAGCTTCGACGTGCGCGAGGGCGAGACCATGGCCATCGTGGGCGAGTCCGGATCGGGCAAGACCACGACGCTGCTGCAGATCATGGACTTCGAGAAGCAGGCCGACGGCGACATCATCATCGCCGGCACGAGCGTGAACGAGCTGCACGACCGCAAGCTGGAGCGCCGGCTGCGCCGCGACATCCAGATCGTCTTCCAGGACCCGATGGGTGCACTCGATCCGCGCATGACCGTCACCGACATCATCGCCGAGCCCATGCGCGCCATCGGGATGGCGAAGGACGACGTCAATGCCCGAGTGCAGGAGCTGATGGACCTGGTGGGGCTGAACCCCGCCCACCGCGATCGGTTCCCCGGGGCGTTCTCGGGCGGGCAACGCCAGCGCATCGGCATCGCCCGCGCTCTGTCCACCAACCCTAAGATCATCGTGCTCGACGAGCCGGTGTCGGCGCTCGACGTGTCGATCCAGGCGGGCGTGATCAACCTGCTCGACGAGCTGAAGGTCAAGCTGGGCCTGTCGTACCTCTTCGTCGCGCACGACCTGTCGGTGATCCGCCACATCGCCGACCGCGTCGCTGTGATGTATCTCGGCGAGTTCGTCGAGCACGGCGACGTCGACGAGGTCTTCGACAACCCGCAGCACCCGTACACGCAGGCGCTGCTGTCGGCCATTCCCGTGCCCGACCCCGATGTCGAGCGCACCCGCCAGCGGGTCGTCTTCGACCCGGAGACGATGTCGACGCGTCCGGCGACTGTCTGATCACCGTCCGATAACAGTTAGTCCCGATTCACTGTCGCGCCCGCCGGATGCCGGGAAGCGCGAACTATCCTCCCCATATGACACGCCGTAAGGCGAAAGGAGCACCATGAAGCAGCAGAAGCTGATGGGAGCGCTGGCAATGGCCGGCGCTTTCGCACTCGTCCTCACCGGGTGCGCCTCTGACACCGGAGACAAGGGTGGCAGCGGCGATGACGGCAGCGCAGCCGAGACCTCGGCCGCGGACTACAACCCGCAGCCGCGCGAGAACCTCAAGGAGGGCGGCACGGTCAACTTCCCGATCAACGAGATCCCGGAGCAGCTGAACTCCTTCCACGGTGACGGCAGCGCCGACACCGCTCGTGTCGCCGCGTGGTACATGCCGCAGATCCTGCTGCAGAAGCCGGACGGCACGCCCTACAAGCACGACGCGTACCTCGACGAGTGGAAGATCGACACGGTCGACGGCAAGACGCAGATCACCTTCACGTTCACCGACGAGGCCACCTGGAACGACGGCACGCCGATGGACTGGACGGCGATCGACGCGACGTGGAAGGCCAGCCGCTCCACCGAGGAGGGCTTCGTCCCGAACGCCACCGACGGCTACAAGGAGATCGAGAAGGTCGAGCAGGGCGACACGCCCAAGACCGCGATCGTCACCTTCAAGGGCGAGTTCGCCTGGCCGCAGATGCCGTTCCTGACGGGAATCATCCACCCGGCGCTGGCCGACCCGGACACCTTCAACTCCGCGATGATCGACGAGCCGCACGCCGAGTGGGGCGCAGGCCCTTACACGGTCGACGAGTTCGACGCGAACAAGGACTTCATCTCGTTCAAGCCGAACGACAAGTGGTGGGGCGACAAGCCGCTGCTCGACAAGGTCACCTTCAAGGGAATGGACTCGCAGGCCTCGATCAACGCGTTCAAGAACGGCGAGATCGACATGGTCGGCGTGGGTACCAAGGACCGCCTCGCGCAGGTCAAGGACATGAAGGACATCGAGGTCTACCGCGCCCAGCAGACGGCCAACACGCTGCTCGAGGTCGACGCCGAGAAGCCGCAGTTCGCGGACGTCAAGGTGCGCGAGGCGTTCTTCAAGGCCATCGACATCGACCAGCAGAAGAAGATCGCGTGGAACGGCCTCGGATACGAGGAGGAGCCGGCCGGCTCGCTGACCCTCTTCTCGTTCCAGCCGGGCTACTCGAACGCGCTGGAGGAAGCCGGCTACAAGTTCGACGTCGACGGCGCCAAGAAGCTCCTCGACGAGGCGGGCTGGAAGGAGGGCTCGGACGGCATCCGCGAGAAGGACGGCGTCAAGCTCTCGGTCACCTACCCGATCCACAACGACGACCCGACCCAGAAGGCCCTCGCGCAGTCGATCCAGGCCCAGGAGAAGGCCATCGGCATCGAGGTCAAGGTGGACGTCCGGCCGGCGAACAAGTTCGCCGAGGACTACAACAGCAAGAACTGGGACATCTTCAGCCTGCGCTTCACCTCGTCCGACCCGTTCGGCGCGGCATGGTTCTGCCAGCTGTACTGCCAGGACATGGGCCTGAACCTCTCGGGCGTGCAGACGCCCGAGATGGATGAGCGCATCCACGAAGAGGTCGAGTCGATCAACGACCCCGAGAAGCAGACGGCTGCGGCCATGAAGCTCGAGGCCGAGATCTTCCAGGACTGGGGCCTCATCCCCCTGTACAACGGACCGTCCATCTCGGCGGCCAAGACGGGCCTCGCCAACCTGACCCCGGAGCCCTACGTGGGTCTCGATCTCTTCGGCGTGCAGCCGGTTGAGAACGTCGGCTGGGAGAAGTAAGCACAGCACGATCTGAGCGGGGCCGGTGGTTGACCCACCGGCCCCGCTTTCTTCATATGCTGAGGAGGTGAGCGTCCAGGTCGTCCTCGTGCACGGCATCCGCACGTCGTCGACGATGTGGCGTTCGCAGCTCTCCTGGCTTGCCGAGAACGGCATCCCGGCCACGGCGGTCGACCTTCCCGCGCACGGCACGCGGATGGACGAGGACTTCACCCTGCACGAGGCGCTGCACACCATCGATGCCGCGGTGCGAGCCGCGGCAGCCCACGGGCCCGTGCTGCTTGTGGGTCATTCGATGGGCGGGCTGCTTTCGCTCGCCTACGCCGGTGGCGAGGACACCCCGCCGATCGCGGGAGTCGTGGCTGTCTCGTGCACGGCGCTCCCCCGCGGCGCGGCACTGCGCGCGTATCGTGTTCTGGCCCGGGCGATGAACTCGCTGCCGCAGCGAGGGCAGTGGCTCACCGATCGGGTGCTGGCCGCGACCCTGCCGGTCGACACGCGCGCCGACTTCGCTGCCGGCGGGTACGCCTTCGACGCGCAGGACGCGGCGTTGAGCAGCCTCGCGGTGCTCGACCTGGAGGCCGCGCTTCCGCGCATCCGCGTGCCGCTGTGGTTCGTGAACGGCCAGTTCGACCAGCTGCGGGTCAACGAGGCGCTGTTCCAGCGGCTCGCGCCGCATGCCGAGCTGATCGTCGTACCCCACGCCACGCACCTGGTGACGGCGATGCGCCCCACGGTGTTCAACGCGGTGCTGCGACTGGCGCTCGCGACGCTGAATGCCGGAAGCTGAGGCACCGTCGAACAGGCGCACCACCGACCGGTTCGGCACCAGCCCTTCAGTGCTGGTAGCATTGACTCTTGGCTTGCGTGTGGGTTGTCCCTCACGACCGCTGTGCGACGCCCCTCTACCGTCGGCAGCACACCGAATCCATCCAGACAGAAAGTGTCCACACGTGGCAAACATCAAGTCGCAGATCAAGCGCAACAAGACCAACCTGAAGGCTCAGGAGCGCAACCGCGCCGTCAAGAGCGAGCTGAAGACGCTGGTCCGCAAGACCCGCGAGGCCGTCGCCTCCGGCGACAAGGAGGCCGCAGAGGGCGCCCTCAAGCTCGCGTCCGTGAAGCTCGACAAGGCCGTCAGCAAGGGTGTCGTGCACAAGAACCAGGCGAAGAACCGCAAGTCGGCCATCGCCAAGAAGGTCGCCGCTCTCTGACCCGAGCAGATGCTTCGAAGGCCCGTCCCGTTCGCGGGGCGGGCCTTCTGCTGTATCAGGAAGCGAACGCGTCGCGGGTGGCGACGACGGTCACCATGCGCTCCAGCGCGAAGATCGGGTCGCGTGCGGCGCCCTTCACCTCGGCGTCGGCACGGGCCGTGGCCTGGATGGCCATGCCGAGGGAGCGCTCGTTCCACCCGGCCAGATCCTTCCGCGCGCGGTCGACCTGCCAGTCCTTCATGCCGAGCTGCTGCGCGAGCTGGCGGCTGGGCTCGCGGCGGCCGGCGACGCGCGCCATGGTGCGCAGCTTCATGGCGAAGGCCGCGACCATCGGCACGGGGTCGGCTCCGGATGCCAGGGCATGGCGCAGCGCGACGAGGGCGTCGCCGTAGCGACCGGCGATCGCCGTGTCGGCGACGACGAACGCCGACACCTCGACCCGGCCGCCGTAGTACTTCGTGACGACGTCGTCGGTGATGTCGCCCTCGACGTCACCGATCAGCTGCTGGCAGGCGGCCGCCAGCTCGGTGAGATCGTCGGCGAACGCCGAGACGAGCGCGCGCAGCGCGGTGGGCTGGATGCGCTTCTTCACCGCCTTGAACTCACCGGCGGCGAAGTCGACGCGATCCGAGTCGCGCTTCACTGCGGCGCACGGGATCTCGATGCCACCGCCGGTGCCCGCGCGCACGGCGTCGAGCAGCTTCTTGCCGCGCACCGTGGCGCCGGTGTGGCGGAGGATCACGGTCGCGCCGTCCTGCGGCGCGTCGAGGTAGCGCACGGCCTCCTGCAGAAACGCGTCGGTGCACTTCTCGACGCCCGCCACACGCACGAGGCGCGGCTCGCCGAACAGCGACGGCGAGGTGAGCGTGAGCAGGGCGCCCGCGGCGTAGTCGTCGGCACGGATGTCGCTGACCTCGAGCGCCGGGTCCTCGGCGCGCAGGTAGTCGCGGACACCGGCGATCGCGCGCTCGGCGAGCACCTCCTCGGGGCCGGACACGAGCACGATCGGCGCCGGACGCGGCTCTCGCCAGGAGACCTGCGGAACCTTGGCGCTCTTCGCGGGCGTGCTGCGTGCCGAAGAACGAGGAGCTGCCATGCTCTCAGCCTACCGGCGGGTGCCGACCTTCACTCCTGGCGCTCGGTCCACACGACGAGCCGGCCGTCCTGCTGTCCGAGCAGCACGAGGCCGCGCTGATCGGTGCGCAGCGCGCGGGAACCTGCGGCCTCGAGGAGCGCCAGGGTCTCCTTCCGCGGATGCCCGTAGTCGTTGTCCACCCCCACGCTGACCAGCGCCGCCGGTGCCGCGATCTGCGCGTACAGCGCCGGCTCCTGATCACGGCTGCCGTGATGCGCGACCTTGACCACCGCATACTCTCCGCTGATGCGGCCGCTCGAGAGCAGCTGGCGCTGGGGAGCGGCCGAGAGGTCGCCGAGCATGAGCATCCGGGGCACTCCCCCACCGGCGATGTCGACGACGATGCTCGCGTCATTGCCGCTGGGGAAGGCCGCCGAGTCCGGCGGCGGCCAGACCACCCGCCACTCCGCCGATCCCAAGGACCCGTGCGTGCCCACCGATCCGTCCCGCAGAACGGCGCCACCGGCCTGCAGCTCGTCGAGGATCCGCTGATCGTCCGGCTCGGCGATGGGTCCGTGCAGCACGGTGCCGACCCGGCCGGCGAGCGTGCTCGCCGCTCCCACATGGTCGAGGTCGAAATGGGTCAGCACGAGCAGGTCGATGCGGTCGATGCCGGTCTGCGCGAGGCAGTCGGCGAGGGCGTCGGCATCCGGTCCCGTGTCGACGAGGGCGGTCTGCGATCCCGATCGGACGAGCACCGCATCGCCCTGCCCGATGTCGCAGGCGGCGATCACCCACGCCCCGGACGTGGTCGTCGATGCGAGCGGCCCGCTCAGCAGCATCCGTGCGATCGAGGCGGCCACCGCGACCACGACCATGGCGGCCGCCGCGAGACGCAGCCACCGCGAGCGAGGGCGCACGAGCACCAGCGTCACGGCGGCACTGAGCACCGCGACCACGATCGCGGCCACCGGACCGGCGGGAACGGCCGCGGTCGCACCGGGCAGCGCCGCCGACACCGTCGCGGTGGTCTGGATCCATGCCGCCGGCAGCCACGCCGCCGCCGCGAGCAGGTCTGCCAGCGCCGGCACGGGAGAGGTGAGGCAGGCCAGCAGCCCGACCACGGTCGCGACGGGCGCGGCGGGCGCGGCGAGCAGGTTGGCGACCACCCCGACCACGGACTGCGTGTCCGAGAACAGAGCGACGATCGGGCCGCACACCAGCTGCGCCGCGAGCGGCACTGATAGGGCGAGCGCGAGCGGCACGGGCATCCAGCGGCCGAGACCGCGCAGCAGCGGACGCGACAGCACGAGCAGGGCCGCCGTCGCCGCCGCCGACAGCGCGAATCCCGGCGTCGACGACAGCCAGGGATCGGCGATGAGCAGCCCGCAGACGGCCAGCGACAGCATCGCCAGGCCCGCGCTCGGCCGCCCGAGCAGCAGGGTGAGCATCGCGAGCGCGGCCATCACCGACGCGCGGATCACGCTCGGCTCGGGTGTGACGAGCACGACGAACGCTGCTAGGGCGAGCAGCGCGAGCACGATTCGCAGCAGCCGCCCGCCGCCGAGCAGCGAGACGAGCCAGAAGACGGCCGCGACGACAATGGCGCAGTTCGCCCCAGAGACCGCCGTGAGGTGGCTGAGACCGGATGCCAGCATCGCGGCGCTGACGTCTTCCGGCACCGCTCTCGTGTCGCCCACTGCGAGCCCCGGGAGCAGCCCGGCACCCGGCTCGGGCAATCCGCTCGCCCGCTCGATGAATTCGGCGCGCGTGGTCGCGGCGACGGCGAAGATCCCGGATGCCGGCGTCGTCACCTCCGCGCGCGTGCCGAAGAGCACGAGGGCGGCCCGCTCACCGGCATCCGTGCGCTTGCCCGGCCCCGTCACCTGCAGCACCGCACCGAGGTCTGCTCCGTCGATCGGTGCGACGCCGACCCGCACCGGGCCGGAGACGTGCTGCGGGTGCCCGGGCGGGCCGATCGCGACGGTCTGCGCATCGAACCACAGGCGCCCGTCGCTGCCGACGGATGCCGATGAGCTGACTTCGACGAGCGCCTCGATGACGTGCCCGTCCTGCGCCGCGAGGGCGTCGCGCGCCGGCTGCGCGGCCGCGACGGTCGCGGCGAGACCCGCACCGCACAGCAGAACGAGCACGACGAGCCCCGCTCGGCGGCGGCGGGTGACCACGAGCAGCACCGCCGCGGTGAGCGCGACCGGGATCGCGGCCGCGACCAGTCCCGGCATGTGGCTGAGCAGCAGGGCCATCCCCCAGAGCACCACCGCGACCACGGTCGTGCGCAGATCCTTCACACCTGCACCTTCTCGCGCACACCGGCGAGCAGCTTCTCCCCGATTCCCGGCACGGCCAGCAGATCGTCGACGGAGCGGAAGCGTCCGTTCTCGTCGCGCCACTCGATGATCCGCTGCGCGAGCGCCGGGCCGATGCGCGGCAGGGTCTCGAGCGCGGTCTGGTCGGCTGTGTTGAGGTTCACGACGCCGTCGGTCTGGGTTCCGCCGCCCCCGCCGCCTCCTCCGCCCTCCGCCGCGCCGGGCGGCGGCTGCGCGCCGATCTTCGGCACGACGATCTGCTCGCCGTCGCTCAGCGGTCGTGCGAGGTTCACCGCCTGCAGGTCGGCGGACTCGAGCGTGCCGCCGGCGGCCGCCAGGGCGTCGACCAGCCGGGCATCCGGGTCGACGATGTACAGGCCGGGGGCGACGACCTCGCCCAGCACGTGCACGTACAGCCCCTCGGGCGGCGCGACGGCAGACCCGTCTCCGGCACCGTCGCCGGTTCCGGCCGACGCCGACGAGCCGCCGTCCAGCGCGATGCTCTCGGTGGGCGCCGCCTGCCCGCGCAGGATCCCCCAGCCGACCGCGGCCGACAGCACCACCAGCCCGAGCGTCACCGCCGCGCCGATGCCCAGCCTCAGGCGCGGGCGCGCGCGGGCATCCGGCTCTGCGGACTCGTCGGATGACACCCTGTCACGCTAGGCCGCCCGCCGCGCAGCGCTGCCCGCGGATCCCGGAGACTGTGCAAAACTCCCTCAGGAGGGCGGGCTGTGCACAGTCTCCGGCAGAACCTCAGCCCTTGACGGCGAAGTTGACGATCTTCGGCGCACGCACGATCACGCGCACGATCTCCTTGCCCTCCAGGGCGCGCTGCACCTTCTCGTCGGCGCGCGCGGCGGCCTCGAGGTCGGCGTCGGAGATGTCGGCGGCCACCTCGAGGGTCGCGCGCACCTTGCCATTGACCTGCACGGCGACGGTCGCCGTGTCCTGCACGAGCAGCGCGGGATCGGCATCCGGCCACTGCACGGCACTGACCGGCGGCTGGTGTCCGAGCCGGGCCCACATCTCCTCACCCGTGTGCGGCGAGATGAGCTCGAGGATCATCGCGACCGTCTCGGCCGCCTCTCGCACGGCGGGGTCGCTGGCACCTGCGCCGGTGTCGATCGTCTTGCGGATGCCGTTCACCAGCTCCATGAGACGAGCGACGACGACGTTGAACTTCGTCTGCTCGACGAGCGCCGGCGCGTCCGCCAGCAGGCGGTGGGTGATGCGGCGCAGGGCCGCGTCACCGGCATCCGAAGCCGTGCCCGGCTCGCTCGCCACCTCGTCGGCGACGCGCAGCGCGCGGGCGAGGAACTTCTGCGCACCCGAGAGCGAGACGCCGTTCCACTCCTTGTCGTCTTCCACGGGGCCGGCGAAGGCCAGGCCCAGGCGCAGAGCGTCGGCGCCGTACTGCCCGAGCAGGTCGGACAGCTCGACGAGGTTGCCCTTGCTCTTCGACATCTTCGCGCCGTCCATGATGACCATGCCCTGGTTCACCAGGTTCGAGAACGGCTCCTCGAAGTCGATCAGACCCAGATCGAACAGCACCTTGGTGATGAAGCGCGCGTACAGCAGGTGCAGGATCGCGTGCTCGACACCGCCGAAATATCCGTCGACCGGCGCCCAGCGCTTCGCCTGCTCGGGGTCGAAGGCGAACTGGTCGCTGTGCGGCGACAGGAAGCGCAGGAAGTACCACGAGCTGTCGACGAAGGTGTCCATGGTGTCGGCGTCGCGCAGCGCGGGCTCACCCGATGCCGGATCGACCGTGCGCACCCACGACTCCGCCGCGCCCAACGGCGACGAGCCCTTCGGGCGCAGGTCGAGACCCTCGACGCTCGGCAGCTGCACGGGCAGACGGTCTTCGGGTACGGGAACGACACTCCCGTCGTCGAGGTGCAGCATCGGGATCGGCGTGCCCCAGAAGCGCTGACGTGAGATCAGCCAGTCGCGCAGGCGGTAGTTCTTCGCCGCGCGGCCGGTGCCCGCCTCGCCGAGCTGCGTGATGGTGCGGGCGATCGCGTCGGCCTTGTCGACGCCGTCGAGGTCGCCGGAGTTCACCAGGCGGCCGTTGCCGACCAGCGCGGTGCCGGTCACCGCGGGGTCGAGCTCGGCGAGGTCCTCGCCCTCGTTCGCGCCGCCGGTGACGGTGGTGTCGACGACGACCTTGACCGGCAGGCCGAACGCGCGGGCGAAGTCGAGGTCGCGCTGGTCGTGCGCGGGCACCGCCATCACGGCGCCGTGGCCGTAGTCGGCCAGCACGTAGTCGGCGGCCCAGATCGGCATCCGCTCGCCGTTGACGGGGTTGATCGCGTAGCGCTCGAGGAACACGCCCGTCTTCGGGCGGTCGGTCGACTGCCGCTCGATCTCGGTCTGCTTCTGCACCGTCTCGAGGTAGTCCTGGAAGCGCGTGCGCACCTCAGACGACGAACCGGATGCCAGCTCGGCAGCCAGATCGGAGTCGGGGGCGATCACGAAGAACGTCGCGCCATGCAAGGTGTCGGGGCGCGTGGTGAACACGGTGACCGGCTCGTCGCGACCCTCGATGACGAAGTCGACGTCGGCGCCGGTCGAACGGCCGATCCAGTTGCGCTGCATCTGCAGCACCTTGTGCGGCCAGTGCCCCTCGAGCGTGTCGAGGTCGTCGAGCAGACGGTCGGCGTACTCGGTGATCTTGAAGTACCACTGCGTGAGCTTCTTCTTCACGACCTCGGCGCCGCAGCGCTCGCAGCGACCGTCGACGACCTGCTCGTTCGCGAGCACCGTCTGGTCGTTCGGGCACCAGTTGACGGCGCTCTTCTTGCGGTACGCGAGGCCGCGCTCGTACAGCTTCAGGAAGAGCCACTGGTTCCAGCGGTAGTACTCGGGGTCGGAGGTGTGCAGCACGCGCGACCAGTCGTACGACATGCCGTAGCCGCGGAATCCGGCCTTGTGCTGCTCGATGTTCTTGTAGGTCCACTCGCGCGGGTCGGCGCCGCGCTTGATCGCGGCGTTCTCAGCAGGCAGGCCGAACGAGTCCCAGCCGACCGGGTTGAGCACGTTATGTCCGCGGTGACGCCAGTACCGGGCCACGATGTCGGGGTACAGGTAGTTGATGGCGTGGCCCATGTGCAGGTCGCCCGACGGATACGGGAACATGCCGAGGATGTACTTGCGGGGCCGATCGTCGTCGTCGTCGCCCGCCGCGAACGTCTCGTTCTGCGCCCAGTACTCCTGCCACTTGAGCTGGATGTCGTGCGCAGACATCACTTCAGGGGACTCGGCGTGGGACGCGTGCTCGGTCAAGGAACGGCCAATCTGACGATGCGGAACAGCCCGGAAATCGGGCCCTTCCAGGGTATCGCGAGGGGTGTGCGCTCAGGAAACCGGCCGCAGGTCCCGCCAGGGCTTCGGCAGCACTGCGCCGAGCGCGGCGAGCGGAGCGCGCGCCTTCGTCGCTACCTCCGCCGCCTCGGCATCCGGGCGGGAGAGCCAGGTGATCCCTCCGCCGGCGCCGACGGATGCCGAATCCGCGTCGATCAGGATCGTGCGGATGACCATCGCGAGGTCGACCCTGCCGTCGAGGCCGACGTGCCCGAAGCATCCGGAGTAGACGCCGCGGGGCGCCTGTTCGAGACGATGCAGGATCGTCATCGCCGACAGCTTCGGCGCACCGGTCATGCTGCCGGCCGGGAACGCCGCGTCGCACAGGTCGCCGAAGGTGACCCCGTCGCGCAGCCGCACGCTGACCGTGCTGACCAGCTGATGCACCGCGGGATACGTCTCCACCTGCCACAGCCGCTCCACCTCGACCGTGCCGGGAACGCCCGCGTGCGAGAGGTCGTTGCGCATGAGGTCGACGATCATGACGTTCTCGGCGCGCTCTTTGGCATCCGTCCGCAGCTCCTCCGCCAGCCGCGCGTCGTCCTCCGCAGTGACGCCCCGGGGGCGGGTGCCCTTGATCGGACTCGTCGACGCGCGCCCGCCGCCCGTCGCGAGGAACTGCTCGGGGCTGGCGCTGAGCACGTGCTGCTCACCCACCCGCAGGTAGCCGCCGTGGTGCGCAGGCGTCGCCGCGCGCATCCGGCGGTAGACGGCCAGCGGGTCGTCGGGACGCGCGGCGGTGAACTGGGTGGTCAGGCACAGCTGGTACGCGTCACCGCGCTGGATCGCCGCGCGGCACTCCTCGACGAGAGCGGTGTACTCGGCGACCTCGTGGCGCGGTGACGCGGTCTGCCCGGCGGGGGCGGGCGGGGCGGGCTCGAGCGGCGGGGCGGCGAGCGCATCACCCACCTCTGCCGCCCACGCGGCGATGTCCGCCGCCGGGGCGAGGGCGTGCACCTCGCCCGCGGCGTGGTCCACGGCGACGGCACGGGTGACAGCGATCCAGGTGGGCGCCGCGTCCGTGTCGGCGACCGGGGCGCCGTTCGCCGCCGCGCCGTGCTCGTACGGCAGCCATCCGACCCAGCCGCCGAGGAAGGGGATGCCGGATGCCGCCGCCGGGCCGCTCAGGTCGACGCGACGCACCGCGTCGAGGTCATGCTCGACGTCGCCGGTGCCGATGAGACTCCATCCGGTGCGTGGGTCGGTTCCGGCATCCAGCCAGAACGCCTGGCCGGCGTCTGCGAACAGGTGCGCGAAGAGCGCATCCACCTCCGTACGGTGCGCGCCCGCCGGTCGCGCGACGGCGCAGGCGGTGAGCGGAGGGGGTGCGGGCACCTTCACAGCGTATGGCTCCGCGACAGGCTTTACGCTCATGGTGTGAACGACATCGTGCTCTGGGTCATCGAGGCCGTTCAGGCCGTCGATCCCGTGCTGCGAACGGTGCTGGCCGGTGTGGCGATCCTGCTCGAGACGAGCATCCTGATCGGCCTGGTCGTGCCGGGCGACACGGTTGTGCTCGTCGCGGCGATCGGCGTGGAGGGCTGGGTCGAAGGCCTCGCCCTCGGGGTGACCGTGGTGATCGGCGCGCTGATCGGGGAGTCGGTCGGATTCTGGCTCGGCACCTGGGCGGGTCCGTACATCCGCGCGTCGTGGCTCGGGCGCCGGATCGGCGAAGAGCAGTGGCGGCGCTCGGAGCGGTACCTGCATCGACGTGGCGGCGTGGCGATCTTCCTGTCCCGCTTTCTGCCTGTGCTGCACTCCCTCGTTCCGCTGACGGTCGGCATGAGCGGATACGCGTATCGCCGGTTCATCGCCTGGACGCTGCCCGCCTGTGCCCTGTGGGCCGCCCTGTACGTGGGCGTTGCGGCGACAGCGGCCGGCAGCTATCCCGAGCTGTCCCAGCGGGTGCACTACGCCGGGTACGTGTTCGTCGGGGTCATCGTCGCGCTGCTCGTGGTGCTGCTCGGCGGGAAGAAGCTGCTCGCCCGACGCGAGGAGCGGCACATGCGTCGCGTCGGCGAGGCTGACGACGGTGGGCGGCACACCGGATCGTGACCGCGGCAGCCAGGCGTGAAAGACTGGAGCCGATGTCTGCTGCTTCACCGGCGAAGATCCACTGGTTCGCCCGCCTCGAACACCGCGTCCACGTCTGGCGCGAGCGCCGCGCCCGCCGACGGGGACGTTCGGCGACCATCGTCCCGTTTCCCGGCTACGGCAGCACCGCCGGCTGGGTGCGGGTGGTCGGCCGCGCGCTGATCGTCCCGGCGCCGCTGAAGAAGACCCGCGGAGAGGCCAGTGTGCGCGGCTGGCGCTCGTTCGTCAGCATCCCGGTCAGCTTCGCCTCTGTCGTCGTCGAGGTCGGCGGGCGCACGCACACCGTCGTCGCCGACCGCGGCGGGGTGATCGACTCGGTCATCGAGGCGGAGCTGCCGCCCGGTTGGCAGACCTTCTCGATGTCCGTCGAGGGACAGAAGCCGGTCGAGGCGACCGCGTTCGTCGTCGATGAGAACGTCGACTTCGGCGTGGTCTCCGATGTCGACGACACCGTCATGGTCACTGCGCTGCCTCGGCCGTTCATCGCCGCCTGGAACTCTTTCGTGGTCGACGAGCACGCCCGCACCCCCGTGCCCGGCATGGCGGTGCTGCTCGAGCAGCTGCGACGCGACCATCCCGGCTCGCCGATGATCTACCTCTCCACCGGCGCGTGGAACGTCGCCCCTACGCTGACGCGGTTCCTCAGCCGCAACCTCTTCCCCGCCGGAGCGATGCTGCTCACCGACTGGGGTCCGACCCACGACCGCTGGTTCCGTAGCGGTCAGGCGCACAAGACCGGCAACCTGCGCCGGCTCGCGGAGGAGTTCCCGAACGTGCGCTGGCTGCTGATCGGCGACGACGGCCAGCACGACGAGGCGATCTATTCGCATTTCCTCGAGGAGCATCCCTCCTCCGTCGCGGCCGTCGCGATCCGTCGCCTGCTGCCGGCTGAGGCCGTGCTCGCCGGTGGTCGTGCGTCGGGCGAGCACGCCGAAGGCACCGTGCCGTGGGTGAGCGCCGAGGACGGCGCCGGGCTGCGCGAGCGGCTCACCGAGGTCGGCATCCTCGCCGATCCGTCATGACGACGCTGACGCGCGCATCGCTGACGCGCGCCGAGTGGTCGTCCCGCGCGCAGGCGCACGCCGAGCGCGCCGACACGCTGACGGCCGCGCATCGCGCCCGGCAGCAGAGCGGAGAGAAGCATCCGGTCGAGGACTTCCTGTTCACGTACTACTCGTATAAGCCCGCGCAGCTGCGGCGGTGGCATCCCGGCGCCGGTGTGACGCTGCAGGACGCCGAGGAGCGCGCCGGATGGCGCTGGTACTCGCCCGGCGTCGCGCCGCGTGGATACGCGCCCGATGCGTCGGCGTTCGGTGGGGAGAAGCCTGAGCTGGCATCCCTCGTGGAGCGGATGCTGCGCCTCACCGCCGCCCGACCGGGCCAGTTCGGATGCTTCGGGCTGCACGAGTGGGCGATGGTCTACCGCGCCGACGATCACCGGCACGACGTGCCGCTGCGACTCGGCGGTGCCGGGACGGATGCCGTCGTCGAGGCCGCCGAGCTGCGCTGCACGCACTTCGACGCGTTCCGCTTCTTCACCGACGACGCCGTGCCGCGCAACCGCCTGCCGCTGAGCCGGGAGAGTCAGCCCGATCTCGAGCAGCCCGGCTGTCTGCACGCGGGGATGGATGTGTACAAGTGGGCCGTCAAGCTCGGCCCGCTCGTTCCGGGTGAGCTGCTGCTGGATGCCTTCGAGCTCGCGTCCGACATCCGCCGCCTCGACATGGAGGCAGCGCCGTACGATCTGTCGGCGTGGGGCGTGCGGCCGGTGCGGATCGAGACGGTCGACGGCAAAGCGGAGTATGTGCGCCGGCAGCGGGCGTTCGCCGAACGCGGCAACGCGCTGCGGGAGGCGCTGCTGACGGCGTGGCTCGGTCGCGACTAGCGTCCGTCCACGAGCTGCATCCGCAGTCGCATGACGCGCTCCGCGGCGTCCCGCAGGCGCTCTGCGCTGAGTCGCCCGTCGGCGACGGCGCTGACGATCCCGGCCGCCATCTGCGGCGCTGTCTCGGCCGTGGCCCCGGCGACCATGAGCACCATGTCGTTGCCCGCCTGCAGCGCGGTCACCGCGTTCGACACGGGATCTCGGTACTCGGCGACGCCGGATGCCGAGAGCATGCCCAGGTCATCGGTGATCATCACGCCGTCGAAGCCGAGTTCGTCTCTCGCGATCTCGTGCCAGCGCGCCGACAGCGACGCGGGGGCGGGGTCGACGGCCGTGTACACCAGGTGCCCGAACATGAGCAGTTCGGCGCCGGCGTCGATGCCCGCGATGAACGGTCGCGCGTCACCCGCCTGCCACTGCGCCAGCGTCATCGACGTCGACGGGATGCTGTGATGCGAGTCACCCGGTGCGGCACCGTGCCCCGGGAAGTGCTTCAGCGTCGAGAGCACGATGCCCTCCTCGCCGTCGACGGCGGCCGTCACGCGCGACGACGCCGAATCGGCGTCGGCACCGAGCGCACGTGAGGCGATGAAGGATGAGGCGTCAGCCGGCACGTCGGCGATGATTCCGAAGTTGACGTTCGCGCCGGTCTCGGCGACGAGGGCGGCACGCTGCGCGAACACCTGCTCGGTCTGCGCCAGGTCGAGGGCGTGCAGGCCCTGTCCGCCGGGCAGGGTGTCCCACGGCAGGCGTCGGACGCCCCCGCCCTCTTCGTCGATCGCGATGAGCGGCGGCAGCGCGGGGTCGAGGGTGAGCGCATCGCTGAGTGCCCTGACCTGAGCCGCATCGGCACCGATGTTCCCGCCCATCAGGATGAATCCACCGAGCGGGGCCCCCTGCGGCGCCGACTGCATGTAGGCGCGCAGAGTCGCCGGATCGGTGCCGGAGATGTGCCCCATCACGACGCTGGCGGCCTGCTCGGTCACGCTCATCGCGGCGACCGCCTCGGCTGCGGGGTCGCGCGGCGGGCTGGGTTCGGCCGACGGCGTGTCCGACGAGGTGTGCCGGGTTCCGGACGGCGCGGCGGACGGTGTGGTGGGTGCGCAGGCGGTGAGCAGGCACACAGCCACGGCAGCAGCCGCGGCGGCACGGATCGCTCGAGCACGCATGGTGTCGACGCTACTCCGCGACTCCGATCTTCTGCTGTGCGGGCGCTCGGTGCTGCTTGCTAGCCTGGTGCTGACGCGACCGGCGGGACGACCCGGCGGCGACATCACAGGTGGGGACGACCCCGCAGATTCGGCTCGCACCGTGACCCGCTCCATCCTCCTGCGCTCGGTTCTGACGCGCACCGCCGTGCTTCGCCTCGTGCTCGGCTGGGGATCCTTCGGCGCTCTCCTCGCGCTCGCTCCCCTCGTCGAGAGTCACCTGCCGACACCCGTGCTGTGGCTGACCTTGGCCGCGATCGTCACGATCATCATCGTGTGCGCCTTCGGTGTCGTCACAGAGGCCGAGCATCTCGCGCACCGGCTCGGCGATCCGTACGGAACGCTCGTGCTCACCCTCTCGATCGCCGCGATCGAGGTCATCCTCATCTCTGCCGTCATGCTCGGCCCGGGCGAGCATCAGACCATCGCCCGCGACTCGGTGATGGCCGTGTCGATGATCATCATGAATCTCGTCGTCGGCGTCGCGCTGGTGGTCGGCGGAAGGCGGCATCCGGATCGGCACGCGAACCGCGCCGGCGTCGTCACCTATCTCGGCGTGCTGGTCATGCTGCTCGCCGTCGCGTTCGCGCTCCCGGTGCTCCTGGGAGATGCGGGCGCCTACCCACCGTCCGCCGCGATCGCGGTGATCGTGCTCGTCGTGCTGCTGTACGCGTTCTTCCTGCTGCGGCAGCTGGGCGCGCGCAGGGCGGATTTTCAGGAGGTGGGCACGGCGGCGGATGCCGGCGACGCGCCGCCCCGGTCGTCGGTCGGCCTCATGCCGGCCGAGCACCGGGCGGAGATCATCGCGCGCACGCTTCTGCTGCTCGCGCTCGCGCTGCCCATCGTGCTGCTCTCGCACGACATGGCGGCGCTGCTCGATGACGGCCTCGACCGCCTCGGCGCGCCGGTGGCGCTGTCGGGCATCCTCATCGCGATGATCGTGTTCCTGCCCGAGACGATCACCACGGTGCGGGCGGCCCTCGCCGGCGAGATGCAGCGGGTGAGCAATCTGTGCCATGGCGCTCTCGTCTCGACGGCCGGGCTCACGATCCCCGCCGTGCTGACCATCGGGCTGATCACCGGGCAGACTGTCGTGCTCGCCGAGAGCCCGTTGAATCTGCTGCTGCTGGGTCTGACGCTGCTGCTGACGCTGGCGACATTCCGCGCACGGCGGGCGCGTCCGGTGCAGGGCGCTGCGCACCTGCTGCTGTTCGTGGTCTACGCCCTGACGACACTGCTCTGAACACCTCGAGCGAACCGGTGACGGATCTCAGCGAAGGAAATCCGACGATCACGATGCGCTCACGGGTGTTCTCGGTGGCTGAGATCGTGAAGAGCGTCCCTGAGGTCGCTCAGCGAACAGATTCTCACGCGCAACCAGAATCGCGAACAGAAATAGTGGTGGACCTGAGGGGACTCGAACCCCTGACCCCCTGCACGTTGTGTGCCCGTGGCTGATTGCTTGAAATCTCGGGGCAAAGCGCCCTCTGACCGGGCATTAGCCTAGAGCATATTTGGCCGCAGTTGTCCGGTGGTCACCGCACCGGAGTGTCTGTGAGTGCCGCTATTACGTGTTGGAGTGCCCCGGCGGTGCCGGCAGGCTGAGGCGCGGAACAGGATGACCGAACCATCGGACGCGGCGGCCGTTGAACTGAAAGGAATCTCTGCGCGGTAGCGTTGCACGATGATCACGCGCTTCTTTCTGCGTTGCCCTGGGTGCTCAGAGCCTTTCGCCGCTCGGGTCGGTGTCGAGCCGACAACGGGGACGCGTTTCTACTTGCCTTGCCCGAGCTGCGCGCTCCCGATTAGTGCGGAGATGTCTGGCCAGGAGTTGGAGAGCTTTAAGGTCGATTTCGAGTGCGAGGTGGTCGATCAGAGCGAAGTCGGTTCAGAAGCGTCGATCGTGACAGTGAACCCCTTCGTGCCCTCTCGATACGACGCGGTTTCGCTTGGACCGTCCGGTGGGTCTCCCACGATGACGCTCACTGGCCTGCTGGGGTTCAAGCGCTTCATGGAGTTCGAAGATGATCGAGGCAGAGCAATCGCAGTGACGGAGCAAGTGTGGCCCTCGGTACGCATGGTGTTCCAATACTTCTTGCACGAGAACTGGCCCATGTTTGAGAGGACGGCGAAGGAGAAGCTGCAGCTCGACAAGGTGGGTAGCACGTTCCACGAGCGCACGTCGGTGGCCTACCAAAGCCTCATGTTCGTTACGATCACGGTGCTTGGCCAAAACGGCGATCGCGGTGCTCGGATCGTCGAGCTGTACGGCAAGAAGCACTCCGCAGTGCTTTCGGATCGCCACTACATGGAGGTGGTGCGTTCTCGCGGCGCTGCGGCAAAGCAGCTGGAAAGAGATCTGTTCACGGCGATCAGCGCCTTCATTCACCGCCGAGAAGCGTGGGAGATGGGAGCATTGAGCCGATACGTGCCCGACACGTCGAGGTCAGAGCTTGAGCAGCTTGTCCTCTACAGGGATGAGTTTTCGATCGTCCGTGACCTGTACCAGCAGGGGTTCGAGCTGGCCTGCAAGTGCCTATGGCCGCTGGTGGCTGCGCAGAACGCGCTTGAGCGCAGTGGCGCCGACGATTTTGGCACCGAGCATCCCTCGATCGTTCCCCCGAAGCAACGCGTGCAGAGCCTTGCCCAGTTCGACAAGCTTCCGAATGCCTACAAGGTTGCCTACGCAGCTCAGGTGCCTGGCTGGGACTCACTGAGCACACTCCTGAATAATCGCCGACGCAACACGATCGGCCATGCAACGGCACACCACGAACTCCGCACGGGTCGCGTTGTTAGTGACCAGGATCCCGGCGGTATCTCCTATCTCGACTTCTTGGCCGAAACGCTGGGAGTATTCGAAGCAATGACCTCGCTTACGCAGGTCTTACGAGCTGCACGAGTGGCCAGCTCTCCCGATTTTGGAATCTAGCGGAGAAGAAACTATCGGCTTGCTCGCGCTGGGCATCTTCGCTTACACCACTCGCTGAAAAGCCTGAGCCCTAGGTGGCGGGGCTGGCGTCGTCGTCGTCTTCGTCCTGGTCGTCAGGGCCGAGCCCTGCTACAAATTCTTCCACCACGTCAGCCGGAGGGACGTATGGCAGATCGAACAAGTAACTTTCGAGTGCGGTGTCGCGCGTCCTTCGACTGCCGAGATCGCTTGATGCGCGCACGCCTCTCGCGTAACCACGAGCTTGCAGAAGCTGTTCATCTGGCGCGACATCTGAGAGGTACGCGCTGACCGAGTCCGAGAACACCTGCAGTCGGCTCGCTAATGTATCGCGTGTCTCGCGATCAAATGGCATGTCGCCTTCGTGCTTGGCCAGAACGAGGAAAAGGGTGTAAAAGTCTGTTTTGCCCTTCCACCGTGACTTCGTTGGCCAGGTGAGAATTTGTGCGAGTTCGCCGAGTACCGTTGCGAAGTCGTGCTCGATCCGCGATCGGTCGGGGAATTCCACTTCAAAGGTCTTATAGAACTTGTCTAGTGTCGTCTTCTTGTTTTGCAACCCGTAGAGTCGGGCAGCAGAGATTTCGCTGATGAACTCGACGTCCAACATGCGGCGGATGTCGTTGACTGTGAAGACTCCCGAGGTGACCCAGAATTCGTTCTGGCTAATCGCCTTCATCGATGAGATGAACTCGCCCCAGTAGGTCGCGTGGCGCAACTCCTGAGCGTTGAGCACGACGTTGTTTCGATTGAGTCGACCAAAGATTTCGCGTATCTCTGGCTCGGACAGGGCAGGTAGCTCTCGAATGACGAACTTGTACTCGAAGATCGTCTGCTTCTGCTCGGGGGTCAAGTCCTCGAACGTGGAGCCAGAGAGCGTGCCGGAATCCTCGCCGAGCGGAAATCCATCTGACAGGAACTCTAGGCAAGCCCGGATCCGCTGCTGCCCGTCGACGACGACGTGCTTTTCGTCTCCACTTGCGTCCACGGTCGTCTGGAGGTACAGCTCTGGGATTGGGTAACCCTTGAGAATCGTGTCGATCAAGGCAGCTTTTTGCTTCTCACCCCATACGGGGTTGCGCTGGAATGGCGGCTGAAGGATAAGTTCGTCACCCTTGAATCGCTTCCAGAACCAGGACACGGTGTGCATCGTCGCTGATAGGAACCGCTGGTTGGTCGTGGCGGTCATTCTTGTGCCTCATCCTTTTCGTCGGTTGCCACCATAGGGGTACCTGCGGGTGGTTCTAGTTGGAGCTCTGCCTTCAGCGACTCTACGTTTCGACGATGGTACTCACGCAAGGATTCGAAATCTCGATAGATTCGGGCCTTGACGTCCCGATCGAGAGTTGGTGCGCGCAGCGATGCGCGCCCGAGCGCCGACTGCCAGGTCGCCCCAAAGGGCAGGTACGGCAAGAGCCTATCTGTAGCAATGGTGCCGTCGAAAACGAGGCTGCGACGATGCCAGCCGAGCAGGTCCGCTTCATCGGGGCGACCTTTTAGCGCGTCCAGCGGGCCGAGCGCTCGCAGCCAGCGCCAGGCCTCGTCGAAGTGTCGGGCCGATACAACTGCCACGTCAACGTCCGATTCGTCGTGGAACGGCCGAAACCTCTTGTCGTCCTTCGGCGAGAGACTTACACCCACCGCCGTGCTGCCGACGATCACGATGCACAGCGGGTCGACTTCGAGTTCTGCGCCGAGATCTGATCGCCACGCTGCATACTGTTCCCGATCCTCGAAGATCGCGGGAACGCGGTCGAGTATGTGGATGCTCGTGAACGCTGCAGAGTCCAGGCCGCGGACCGCAGCGGAAACTGCCTTCTGCGCATCCGTCATCCCCACTCGACCAGTATGCATGGCGCTGTCCATCAGCTCCACCAAGGCGCGCCCCGCGCTGGTCTGCATCTGATGGAGTGCTGTAGCCGCACCTCAGCGATCGGGATAGGTGACTGAGGAAACTTTAGTCAACCCGGATATTTGAGCCTCTTCTCGTAAGAATGTGGACTGGGGCGGGGTGTCCTGGGGGCGCTCCCAGAAAAAACGGATCGACGCGCGTGACGGTACGCGCCACACGCGCCACACCGCCACACTTACGACCTTTTATGCTTCTGAACAGGGCTTTTCTTGATTCGCGCAGCCGCCACACGCCCGCCACACGACCGCCACAGTACCCGCCACACGACGATGCGCCTCGCAGCATCGGTCTATCAGACTCGACGCTGCGAGGCGCACTGTCGCTTTGGGGTGCGGAGCACTATGCTCACTCATCTGCGGCATGATCTACCGTTAGTAGATATACCACCCCCCTGACCCCCCTACTAGGCCCTCGTGGTAAACATGACCGTAGCACGCTTTCTCACCATGGTGCAAACTTCCCCGCATGCAGCAGCTCGGTCAGGTGATCCCCCTGCGCCCTGGACAGCTTCCGGCGCGCTTCGTAGAACGGGATGCCCTGCGCCTGCATCTCGCTCAGCCGCTCCCGCATTCGCTGTTCCACGCGCTGCGATCGCAGCTGCTGGCCGTCGTCGGGTTCGGCCAGCGCCTCGGCCACCGTATCGAGCGTGTCGAGTGAGTGAGCGAGCACAGCGCCCCCCAGGTGCCAGTCCTCGGCCGTCAGGTGGGACCGGCCGGCCATGTTCGCCAGCGCTATGGCGATGATCGCCCGGTTTAGCAGCACGCGGCTGTTGATCGGCTCGCGCTCCCCTCGGTGCGCGGCGCGGGTGTCCGCTTCGTGTGCCGCGTCCATTTCGGGCAGAGCGTCCACGTATCGCACGCCGTCCCACTGCGAGAGGGGCACAAACACGGGCGGCTGCTCGGCGCTCGGACGCGGGGCGTCGGCTGCATCGGGATCTTCTGCCACCAGCCACACGAACCGGGCTGACAGCCCGCCGGCCACAGCCCCGTCGCCCAGCAGCGGCCCAGCCCGTCGAGGCTGCACGCCGAGAGTGAGTACTGCCCTGTAGCTGCCGGCCGGGATGGTCACGCCGTCGCCCTTCGCGTTCTGCCCGCCGATGGTTTCCCCGGATGTCACAGACTTGATCGTTTCGAGCATGGTCGATCCTGTGCGGTCACCCTGCTGTGCGAGTTGGCCCACCTCATCCCAGTGCAGCCACACCGCGTGATCCAGGCGGGCGTATGTCAGCTGAGGATCTTCGCCCTTCTCCGTGTGAACTTTCCCGAGCATGGTCGCGATCGCTTCACCGCTGCGCGCGTGCGCGGTCTCGGGCACTTCCTCCCCTTCGAACATCACGGCGCAGGCTGCGCCACGGATAGCTGTGGACTTGCCCGCGCCAGAGCGCCCCACCAGGGCCAGCGCGAGATTCAGCGGGGTGCCCTCAGGGTGCAGCGCAGAGCGATAGCGCACCGGGTACGGGATCGTGAGCAGGGATCGGCTGATAGCGGCAGCCAGCAGCGCCCACGGCGAGGCAATGCGTCGCCTCGCTTCGTAGCGCAGCGCAATCAGCTCGGGCCGTTCGCTCATCCACACCGCTCCCGGATCGGGCAGCGGCTCGACCGCCGCAGGAACTACCGGAACCGTCACGCCGCGCCGCCTATCGTGCGGCGTGCGCTTGCGATTGTGCGCATCGCTTCAGTCTCCGTCAAGCCCGCGGCGACGGCTGCCCCTTCCAGCAGATCGAATGTCAGCGTGCCGTGTCCGTCCCGGATCGCCTGACAGGCTGCCCAGAACAGCCGCCCGTTTCGCGTGCCCTCGGGGGCGTCCTGCACGAATCCCGCCAGATACGCCGCACGCGCGCTCAGCCGGCTGGCGTGCTGCGTCGAGCTTGCCGGCGTCGAGCGAGGCGCGCGGCGAGGCTCAGCCGGCCGCAGCAGCTCGCGCAGGGCGGCGGGCAGGGGTGCCGGGGGTGCATCCTCCCACTGGTAGGGCTGTCCGGTGTCGGGGTGCAGGCTCGGGGGCATGACGAGGTAGCCGGTTTCGGTCTTGACGTCGATGCCAGCCGGCAGCCGGGTTGAGGTCAGCGGCCCGCCCGGATTGAGGAAGTACAGGTGACGGCCGCCGGTACCTCGGCCGGAATGCACGGTCAGGGTGCGGGGTAGCAGCCCGCCTGCGGCGTCCGCAAGCTGTGCGAGGCTGCCGCCGTTCTGAGGGTCGATATCGAGCACCAGGAGCGAGCGAGGCACGCGTGCGCCGATGTTGCGGCGCGCCCCGGCGGGCCACCACGCCGCGATCTGTTGCGGGTCGGTGGTGGCATCCTTCACGCCGTGCGCGGTCATCGGGATCTTGCCGCGCAGCGGGATCACCGGCCAGCCGGCCGCTGCCAGGCGCAGCGCGTCGTCACGTGTGGGCAGGGCAGTCACGAGAGAACCCCTCCGCGCGCGGCTTCGAGCTTCACCAGGTAGTCGATGCCTCGGCCGCGATCGCGCCGGGACATGCGCAGGGGCACCAGGGCGCGGGCGTCGACCTGATCGAACGCGACTCCGACGCGGCGCGAGTTTCGACCAGCGCGAATGTCAGCGCGGATCTCGGGTGTCACCGCGTAGTAGACGGCCTGCACCAGCTTGGCGGCGAGGGGTGCCGTTTCGGGCAGCTCGGGCGGTAGGTCGCAGTCTGCGCGCCGCTGAACGTACCAGCGTGTGGTGGCTGTGGGGGCGCTGGCGCTTCCGGCGCGGGGGCTGTAGGTAGGCATGAGTTTGGTTCCGTTTCGAGTCACACAGACCGGCGCAGTCGCGGGGTGCGGGGGTGCCTATGGGTGTGAGCAGGGCGCTCTGAGGCGCGAGCCGGCGCTATGCGTCGGTCTAGTGCCGGAAATGGCCGGCAGTCCTGTGCCGCAGAGTGCGGCGGGATCGGCTCGCGCTTACACCAGGCCGGCTGGCGCTGGGGCGCGAGGCGCGCGAGGCAACCGCCAGACAGGGGCAACTCGCAGGGCAGCTGTCGCTGCGCGGGCGTGCGCCTCTCGCAGCGCGAGCGGGACGGCAGCCGAGATCATGGCGCGCAGCTCTGCGCAGGCGCGGTCGCGTGCCGCGATGAGCGCAGCTCTGCGCTCTCGTAGCGGAATCGGGCGGGCGGGCGCACCGGCGCGCCGTGCGAGGGCACGGACGGCGGCACGGCGCGGGTGATAGTCCGGGAGCTGGTGAGCGAGCCATTCAAGGCTCTCACCGCGCGCCGGGATGCCGCGCGCGATCGCTTCCGCGTCGGCGTCCATCGCGCGGCGCGCACGGTCGCGCAGCGCTCGACGGTTCAGCTCTCCGAGATCGTCGGGGTGAGCATCGTCTGCCAGTGCCCATGCGAGGAAGTCGGGATCACGCGGCGCAGGGTGGGCGGCGGCTTCGGCCGGCGGGGTGGCGCGTCGTGCATTGCGGGAACTGGGGATCACCGTCGCGCCGGCCTTTCGTGAGCAGTGGGGGATTGTTTCGAGTGCTGGGGGCACGCCGGCGCGATGGTGTCGGCATGCCCCCTGTGCGGTCAGGCTCGCTGTGCGGCGGTCTCGAGTGCCGCCTGCACGGCTGCCTGCCGCATGGGCGTCGCGGTTGTCTGCGAGTGCAGCAGATCGGCCGTGTGGCGGCACGCGGGGCACATGCGCGGGCCGCGATCGCTGACGCTCGCGGTTCCGCCGGCGAAATCAGGCGTGTAGTACGGCCGGATATCTTTGTTGATCTCGTGGCAGATCGGGCAAGTGTGCTTCTCGGCGATCGTCTTTGCCCGATCCGCCGCGAGCTTCGCGTTCCACACGACTGTGCTGGCGGCGCTCAGGCGCGCCAGGTGCTCGGCACGGGCCAGTAGCTCGGGCAGGCGGTCGGTATAGACGCGCTGCCGATCCTCGGGAGTGACGATGATCGCGCCGTCGAAATCAGGATTCTGGCGGCGGCGGCGCTCGGCAGCCAGCTCGCGTGAAGCGCGTTCCATGAATGCGGCCGTGTCGGGCGTGGCGGCTGCGTACAGCTCGGCCAGCTCGGCCGGCACGGTAAGCGCGGCGGGCGTGGGCGTGGTCGCGGTGGATGCGGGCGTGGACTTCTTGGGGCGGGTGAATCGAGACATTGTCAGTGGTTCTTTCTTTCGGTGCGGTTGTCGGGGCGGTCGGGAGTTTGCGGATCAGTCGCGCGCAGCAGTGGTCGGCTGCCGGGTATTCGCCGCCACGTACTCATCGAGCGCGGGGCGCGGGATGCGCACGTGCTTGCCGAGCTTGACGACCTGCACGCGGCGGTCGGAGACCAGTCGGCGGGCGAATCGCTCGGACGTGTTGATGTATGTGGCGGCTTCGGCCACGGTCAGCAGCTCGGGCCATGTCTCGGGGGCAGGGGCGGGTGCGGGGGTGGTGATCGTGCTGGCGGTCATGGTGGTATTCCTTCCATCGGGGCGTCTTGTCTGTCCCTCTCCGGTATGGGGCGGGTTGTTGCGGTCAATGTTGCGTGGGAGATCGCTGGGCCAGCAATTCCCCACACGCGGCATTGCGCGACGTTTCGCTAGGTAAATTGACCCGAAAAACATGCGCCCACGTGGTCGTCAGCGGGCAGGGAGCGCGTCGCTGCGAGCTGCAGAGCCGGGGGCGTCCAGCTGTGCTCGGGGCGGGCATCCCCGTGGCCGAGATCTCACCGGGGCGCAGCGAGCTGCCCGGCAGCATCCATCTGCTGCGCCGCGCCGAGCTGGCCGGCAGCGACCGGGCCGGCGCCGAGCTGCAGAGCCGGCGTCGAGGTGCAGGGCCGGCGTCGAGCTGCAGCGGCGGCAGCATCCAGCTGATGCGCGGGCCGAGCTGGCGGGCCTCGGCCGTCACTTCGCTGCACTGGCAGGCGTTGCCCCCTGCGGCGGATGACATGTCTAGGACATGTCAGGGCGTCCCGACGTCGCCGAGAGTGGACGGCGCGCACAAAAAAGCCCCCCGCACGAGATTGTGCGGGGGGGCTTTTCGAGGTGGGCTAAGGCGTCGGGTCGCTGGCGATGCGCCGCAGCTGTGCGGCAGCAGCGTCGAGCAGGGCCGCGAGCCGGTCGGGTGACGCTGCTTCGGCGATCTCGGCGTGGTCAGAAGTGTGCAGCGTCCACTCGTCGGGATCCAGTGCCGTCGACCGTCGGTGCACCGTCATTCCTCCGGGTAGCGCGATGCTTGCGCTTTCGTGCAGCCACTCATCGGGCATGGCGTCGTCGCCGCCGTGCGTCCAGGTGTTTCCCTCGCACCAGTGCACCGGGCAGGCGAATCGAGCCGTCACGTCGGGCGCGATCATCGAGCGCCCTCCCCAAGCGTCGCGAGTGCTTCGCGCATGTCCGGTGCGAGTGTGCGCCGTTTGGCGTAGTGCTGTTCCGTGACGCGTGAGCGAGAGTGCCCTAGGGTGAGCGCTGCCGCGTCCAGCCCGCCGCTCTCGTGGTCTGCGATCGTTGTTGCCACGGTCTTGCGGAACACGTGCGGCACCAGCTCCGATGACAAGCCTGCCCATTCGCGCACGGCGCGCAGCTGGCGGTGCACGGAGTGCGAGCCTGTGGGCAGGCCGGTGCTGGTGTGGAACAGGTAGTCGGTCCCGTGGAGGTTCGCCGCCAGGGCGAGGCGTTCCAACGTCGGCACTGCCCACTCGGGGACGATAATCGAGCGCATGCCGGCCTCGGTCTTTGTCGCAGGCTGCCAATGCTTGCGCTGGCCGTGCCCCTCGATGAGCGTCCCGGCGATGGTGACGACCGTGCGAGCGTGCGCGAAATCGACGTCCTGCACACGCAGCCCGAGCGCTTCACCGATCCGCGCCGAGGTCGCCAGCATCACGTCGGTTACGTCGAGGAGCAGTCGGGACGGCTGCGGGCCGTACCGGTCGGGGCGGTCGCGCCACGCGTCTACGGTGCGCCGGAACTGCCCGAGCTGTATCGGCTCCAACGTCACGATCTCTTTCGTCGTGCGGGGGTGCACACGGATGCTGTCAGCCATGTCGAATGTGAAAAGGTCACGGCGTTTGCCGAGCTTGACTACCTTTCGCAGCGCAACGAGGGCGTTGCGCGCCTGGGCGGCGCGATGAGCATGCCACTGCTGGTAGGCAGCGTCTAGCAGGCTCGGTTTCACCGCTCCGATCGGCACCGCGCCGAGCGACGGGACGATGACGCGACGGATCAGTCGAGCCTGCTCATGCAGATAAGCGGGCCGCGCTTCCGCAAATGCCGCTTCCTCTGCGATGAGCGCTTCGCACAGCGCTTCGAACGTGCTCGCCAGGGTGAGCACGCCGGGAATGCTAGCAGGGGCGACTGTCACGCGATCGGGGTCTATCCACGTGCCAGTCACGTGGGCTGCCCGCTCGGTGGCGAGCCATGCCTGGGCTTCCGCGTCGCTGTCGAACCGGCGCGGGGCGCGGATGGTGCGCCCTTCCATTCGGTAGAACGCTTCGAACTTGCCCGACTCGCGCCGACGTATGGTGCCCCACGCGGCGGGGCGCTTGCGTTTCGGGTGCGCGGAACGGGGTTGCGATGTAGCCATCTCGGGTATCCCTCTCGGAATCTCCGGGAGACTCACGAGTGTCCGTGAGTGCCGCCCGGATGCCACGGAGAGGTCTAAACTCTTCCCCGAAATCACCCGTGACCGGGTGTATTTTGGTGGACCTGGGGGGACTCGAACCCCCGACCCCCTGCATGCCATGCAGGTGCGCTACCAGCTGCGCCACAGGCCCATCTTCGCTGCCGAACTCGGCAACCTGATCAGCATACTACGCACCGCCGGGCGAGCACCAAATCGCGCCGCCGGGTCGGGAGTGTCGGCTCGGCTAGCCGCTGCGAGGTGCATCGTCAAGCCGATCCACCCGCCGGATCAGACCGCGCTAGATTCGCCGCACACGACGCGCAGTGCGTCATCATGAACAGGAGCGATCATGTCGAATCCCACCCCGAACATGCTTCCCGAAGACCCCGATCTCGAAGAGAACGCAGGCGTTCCGACCCGAGAGGTCGACGGCGACGTCGAACTGGATCCCGACGCCGACCCGGACCGGATCGACAGCATCGACGCCGACCGGATGGCATCCGGGGCCGACCACGAAGACGAGGCGTGGGCAGGCGACGAACGCGTCGACTGACGATCAGGCGACACGCTCACCGACCGCGCGGGATCACTCCCCCGCGGCGTGCGTCGGAAGGTCGATCGGAACGACCGGACAGTCCTTCCAGAGCCGCTCGAGGCCGTAGTAGACGCGCTCTTCGGAGTGGAACACGTGCACGACGAGGTCTCCGAAGTCGAGCAGCACCCAGCGCGACTCGGCGCGGCCCTCACGACGCACGCGACGGTGACCCGCCTCGAGAAGCTGATCCTCGATCTCGTCGGCGATGGCGGCGACGTTGCGCTCGCTGTTCCCGGTCACCAGCAGGAAGATGTCGACGAGCGGCAACGGCTCGGAGACGTTCAGTGCGACGAGATCCTCGCCGCCCTTGGCATCTGCTGCGCGAGCGGCGATCTGCAGCATCTCTGCGGCGGTTTCAGGGGATTGCATCAAGCGAGGACTCCTGTGGTGAAGGCGATGATCAGCGCTGCGGCCAGCGCGAGCGCGAGACCCCCGGCGACGATCGCGAGGGTGAGAGTGAGCTTGCTGCCCTTGTCAGGCACGGGCGGGCGGATGACCTCGCCGGCGGGCTTCGACGTGCTGATCGCCGAGCTGGCGGCGATGGGCGTCGGCGACGACGCGGGCGCGAGCTCGCCGTCGATGAGCACGGCGTCGACGTCCTTACCGTCGGTGGTACCGAGCGCGTGGCCCTGCGAACCCATGCCGTCCGGCAGCGCGTAGGTGCCGGTGATCAGCAGCTCACCGGTCGAGGCGACAGGCCCGGAGAGGGAGCCGGCGCCGGGTGACGGCGTGAAGATCAGCGTGCTCGAGGTCTTGTGCGAACCGGCCGAACCGGTCTCGAGCAGGTCGTCGAATGCCGTGGGCATGCCCGGGCCCGACGGCGACCTCTTGACGCCGATGCCGAAGGCGGCTCCGACCATCGGGCGCTCGGGCTCGGCATCGGTCTTCGCGACGTCTTCTGCGGGCGAGGAGGGCGTGACGTCGGGACCGGATGCCGCGGGCTGGGCCTCCTGGGACGCGACAGCAGGGGCGACGGCGACGGGCACGTCGACGATCAGCTCTTCGACGACCGGCTCTTCGACGACCGGCTCTTCGACGACGTCCGGTTCCACGACCGGCTCTTCGACGACGTCCGGTTCCACGACCGGCTCTTCGACGACCGGCTGGGAGACGACCGGCCGGGCCTCGACCGGCTCTTCGGCAGCACTCGGCTGCTCGGCGGGGGCACCGGAATCGGCGCGGCCGCGCTCCTGCGCACGCGCGGCGCGTCGGGTGAGCGGAACAGCTGAGGCGGGGGAAGGCGACGCGCTCGACGCAGCCGGCTCGACGGGGGTCGGCTCGGCGGTGTTCGACTCGACCGGGGCGGGCTCGGCCTCGGCCTCGACGGCAGGGTGCGGCTCGGTCGCGTGCGACTCGGTCGAGTGCTGCTCGGCGGGCGCGGACTCCGCGGGAGCGTCGTTCGGCCTCCCGGTCTGTGCAGCACGCGCGGCGGCCGCCTCCTCACCGCTGACGACCGGTGTCGAGCCGGTCAGGCGGAGCTCACGCAGCTGCTTGCGCGTGAGGGTGTGCCCGTCCTCTTCAGTGCTCATGCCTTGCTCCGATACAGATGATGCTTCGCGATGTACTGGACCACGCCGTCCGGGACCAGGTACCAGACCGGCTGACCGTCGGCGACTCGCTCTCGGCAGTTCGTCGACGAGATCGACAGCGCCGGCACTTCGAGCTGACTCACATCGTCGGTGGGCAGTCCGTCCGTGCTCAGCACGTGGCCCGGCCGCGAGACGGCGACGAAGTGGGCGAGATCCCACAGTTCATCATGGTCTCTCCAGCTGAGAATCTGCGCCACGGCATCGGCGCCGGAGATGAAGAACAGCTCGGCATCCGGACGCTGCGCCTTCAGGTCACGCAGCGTGTCGATCGTGTACGTCGGCCCGTCGCGATCCATGTCGACGCGGCTCACCGTGAAGTCGGGGTTCGAAGCCGTCGCGATCACCGTCATCAGGTAGCGGTGCTCGCTCGGCGACACGTTCTGCTTCTGCCAGGGCTGACCGGTCGGCACGAACACGACCTCATCGAGGCCGAACGAGTGCGCGACCTCGCTCGCCGCCACCAGGTGACCGTGATGGATGGGGTCGAACGTGCCACCCATCACGCCGATGCGCGGTGCCCGAGCGCTGGAATCGTGCATGCGGTCCTAGTGGCCGTGGCCGTCCCTGCCGTGCCTCAGGGCGTAGGCCTCGGCCTTGGCCGCGTGACGGTTCGCGACGTGGCGGAACGACAGGGTCACCAGACCCATCACGGCGAAGACCAGCGCGGCGATGGCGCCGAAGATGAAGGTCTCGGCGGCCACGTTGCCGTGGTGCTCCGTCTCGGCTGCGGCCATCGCGATCTGTGCGATGAGGTTCATCCTGACTCCGTTCCTGACATGGCAAGCAAACGCCTGTCCATTCTAGTCCTCACCCGCGGATCTGACCGGACCCGCGCGCGAGCCACTTCGTGCTCGTCAGCTCGCCGAGCCCCATCGGGCCACGCGCATGCAGCTTCTGCGTCGAGATCCCGACCTCGGCGCCGAACCCGAACTCGCCGCCGTCGGTGAAGCGTGTGGAGGCGTTCACCATCACCACGGCGGAGTCGACCTCGGCGAGAAACCGCTCGGCGTTGCGGGAATCGGTGGTGATGATCGACTCGGTGTGCCCTGTGCTGTACCGGCGGATGTGGGCCAGCGCCTCATCGAGATCGTCGACCACCTTGATCGCGATCTCCAGCCCGAGGTACTCGGCCGCCCAGTCGTCCTCAGTGGCGGGGATCGTGCCCGCGACCAGCCCCGCGACCATGTCGTCGCCGTGGATGGCGACCCCCTCGCTGAGGAGGGCGCTCGCGATCACCGGGACGAGCTGAGGGGCCGCCTGACGATGCACCAGAACCGTCTCGACCGCGTTGCACACGCTCGGACGCTGCACCTTGGCGTTCAGCACGATGTCGCGCGCCCAGTCCATCGGCGCCGACTCGTCGATCACGATGTGCACCACTCCGGCGCCGGTCTCGATGACCGGCACGGTGGACTCGGTGACGACGGTCTCGATGAGCGACGCGCTGCCGCGCGGCACCAGCACATCGATCAGCCCGCGCGCGTGCATCATCGCCTTCGCCCCGTCGCGGCCGAAGTCGTCGACGCTCTGGATCGCCTCGGGGTCGTTCCCCAGATCGGCCAGCGCCTGTCGCATCACCGCGACCAGCACCGTGTTCGACTCGCGGGCGGCGCTGCCGCCGCGGAGCACCACCGCGTTGCCCGCGCGCAGCGCGAGGGCGGCGATGTCGACCGTCACGTTGGGTCGAGCCTCGTAGATCGCACCGACCACGCCGAAGGGAACCCGCACCTGCTCGAGGGCGACGCCGTTCGGCATCCGGTGCCCGCCGATCACCTGCCCGATCGGGTCGGGCAGAGTCGCGACGTCGCGGACGGCGGATGCCAGTGCCGCCACGCGCCGCTCATCCAGGCGCAGCCTGTCGATGAGCGACTCGCCGATGGCGTCCGCGCGCCCGCGCTCGATGTCGAGGGTGTTGGCCTCGACGATCCGCGCGGTGCTCGACTCGATCGCCAGGGCGATCGCCTCGAGAAGACGCGCCTTGTCGGCGCTGGTCAGCCGCGCGATCGAACGCGAGGCCTCCTTGGCACGCACCAGGCGATCCTGCGCGGTGTCCGCGGGGGCATCGGTGACGAGGGATGTGCTCATCCGGTCAGTGTATCGACGCCCGACCAGGGCCCGGGCCGGCATGACGCCGGCGGTTCACCCGACGACCCACGGGGCGAACCACGTGCCGATCTGCTCCCCCTCGAGAGCCTTGCCGACCAGGTCGGCGCTGGTCACCAGCACGCCGATGCCGGATGCCGCGGCCATGCGCGCGGCGGAGACCTTCGTCGCCGCTCCCCCGGTTCCGACGCTGTTCACGACGGACGCGCCGAACTCGAGACCGCTCAGATCGGCATCCGCCGGGATCTCCTCGATCGGCACCGCGGTGGGGTCCGTCGGCGGTTTGGTATACAGCGACTCGACGTCGCTGAGCAGCACGAGCGCATCCGCGCCGACGAGCTGCGCGACGAGCGCCGCGAGCCGGTCGTTGTCGCCGAAGCGGATCTCCTGGGTGGCGACGGTGTCGTTCTCGTTGACGATCGGCATGATGCGCAGCGACAGCAGCCGGTCCATCGCGCGTCGCGCGTTGCTGCGCGAGGTCGGGTTCTCGAGGTCACCGGTCGTCAGCAGCACCTGGCCGGCGACGATGCCGAACGGTCGCAGGGCCTCCTGGTACCGGAAGACGAGCACGTTCTGCCCCACGGCCGCGGCGGCCTGCTGCGTGGCCAGATCAGTCGGCCTCGAGTCGAGAGCGAGGTACGGGATGCCGGTGGCGATCGCCCCCGATGAGACGAGGATGATCTCCGCGCCGCGACGGTGCGCCGACGACAGCGCCTGCACGATCATCGGGATGCGCCACGACGACTCACCGCTGATCGACGAGGATCCGACCTTGACGACGATGCGGCTCGCGGCGCTGAGCTCTGCGCGGCTGCGCGCGGTCATTCCTCGTCCTCGCGGGATGCGAGGCGCTTCTCCTCGAGCTCGGCGCGGGCCGCGGCCCTGGCATCCATCATGTCGTGGTACTGCTCACGACGCTCGACGGTGGTGCGGCGGTTCGAGCCGCCGATGCGGATGTCGGTGCCGCGCGGAGAGCCCATCAGCTCGGCGGTCGAGGCGATCGACGGCTCCCAGTCGAAGACGACGCTGTTCTCGCCGGTGCCGATCATGACGGTCGCACCCGCCACGGCACCCGCCTTGAACAGGGCGGTCTCGACGCCGAGACGTTCGAGGCGGTCGCCGAGGTAGCCCACGGCCTCCTCGTTCTGGAAGTCGGTCTGCTGCACCCAGCGCACCGGCTTCTCGCCCAGCACGCGGTAGATGTTGCCGTAGGTGCCGCCCTCGACGCGGATCGAGAACTGCTCCTTCGCCCCCTTCGGCCGGATGACGACGCGCTCGCGCGGCACCTCCACGGCGAGCTCGGCGCGGTGCTGGTCGACGAGCTCGGCCAGCGCGAAGCTCAGCGCGCGCAGCCCCTCGCGGGCGACGGTCGAGATCTCGAAGACCCGGAAGCCGCGCGCTTCGATGTCGGGGCGCACCATCTCCGCGAGATCTCGCGCCTCGGGCACGTCGACCTTGTTCAGGGCGACGATCTGCGGCCGCTCGAGCAGCGGCGTCTGCCCCTCGGGCACCTCGTAGGCGGCGAGTTCGGCGAGGATCACGTCGAGGTCGGAGAGCGGGTCGCGACCCGGCTCGAGGGTGGCGCAGTCGAGCACGTGCAGCAGGGCGCTGCAGCGTTCGACGTGGCGCAGGAACTCGAGGCCGAGTCCCTTGCCCTCGCTGGCGCCCTCGATCAGGCCGGGCACGTCGGCGACCGTGTACCTGCTGTCACCGGCCTGCACCACACCGAGGTTCGGGTGCAGCGTGGTGAACGGGTAGTCGGCGATCTTCGGACGAGCCGCGGACAGGGCGGCGATCAGGCTCGACTTGCCGGCGGACGGGTAGCCCACCAGGGCCACGTCGGCGACGGTCTTCAGCTCGAGTACGACCGAGCGCTCCTGGCCGGGCGTGCCGAGCAGCGCGAAACCGGGAGCCTTGCGCTTGGGTGAGGCGAGTGCAGCGTTGCCGAGCCCACCCCGGCCGCCCTCGGCGACCACGTACTTCTCGCCGGGGATGATCATGTCGTGCAGCACATCGCCGTCGACGCTCTTCACCACGGTGCCCACCGGGACGGGCAGCTCGAGGGACTCGCCGGCGTAGCCGGAGCGGTGATCGCCCATTCCGAAGCCGCCGTTGCCCCCGCTGCGATGCGGCGAGTGGTGGTACGACAGCAGCGTCGTCACCTGCGGGTCGGCGACGAGGATGATGTCGCCTCCGTCGCCGCCCTTGCCGCCGTCCGGTCCGCCGAGCGGCTTGAACTTCTCTCGATGGACGGAGACGCAGCCGTTGCCGCCCTTGCCTGCGCGGAGGTGCAACGTGACGGTGTCGACGAAGGTGACCATGTCACTCCTTGAACTGGGTCCCTGAGCCCGTCGAAGGGCTGGGATACGAGGACGGGGCGAGCCGAAGCCCGCCCCGTCCCGGAAGTCTGCTGCTCTTACTGAGCGGCTGCGACGATGTTGACGACCTTGCGGCCGCCCTTGGTGCCGAACTCGACAGCGCCCGCCTCGAGTGCGAACAGCGTGTCGTCGCCGCCACGGCCGACGCCGGCGCCGGGGTGGAAGTGGGTGCCGCGCTGACGGACGAGGATCTCGCCGGCGCTGACGGTCTGACCGCCGAAGCGCTTCACGCCGAGTCGCTGTGCATTGGAGTCACGACCGTTGCGGGTCGAGCTCGCGCCCTTCTTATGTGCCATGTGCTGAGCCTCTTCCGTGCTTACTTGATGCCGGTGATCTTGACGCGCGTGAGCTCCTGACGGTGGCCCTGGCGCTTCTTGTAGCCGGTCTTGTTCTTGAACTTCTGGATGACGATCTTCGGCCCGCGGAGGTTGCCGAGAACCTCAGCCGTGACCTTGACCTTCGCCAGCTTGTCGGCGTCGGTGGTCACAGAGGCACCGTCGACGAGAAGCACGGCGGGAAGCTCGATGTTCTCGCCCTGGGCAGCCTGAACACGGTCGAGCTGAACGATCGTGCCGACCTCGACCTTCTCCTGCCGGCCACCGGCGCGCACTACTGCGTAAACCACTTCATACCTGTTTCGTTGGGGAGCGGATCGCTCCGGGAATCTCACGGGAAGACTGTTGCTTGCGTTCATCGCCGCGAGGCGAAGGATGCGGACGCAAGACTTCTCCTGCGATCGGCAAAGCCGCCAGGGGTCTCGCACCAAAGGACAACTTTACCGGATCATCGCCGATGCCGCAAAGCGGGCCCGGCGCGGGTCGCGTCTAGGATCACGGCATGACCGTTCTCGTCGACCACGCCATCTGGCCTGCTCACGGCAGGCTGTGGGCGCATCTCGTCAGCGACTCGAGTCTCGACGAGCTGCATGCGTTCGCCGCACAGCAGGGCATCCCCCGCCGCGCCTTCGATCTCGACCACTACGACGTGCCGGCCGACGCCCTGCCGAGACTCCTCGCCGCCGGTGCGGCGCACGTGAGCGGCAAGGAGCTCACCAGACGGCTGATCCGCTCAGGACTCCGGGTGCGAGCCCGCGACCGTCGCTGATCCGCTCAGGACTCCGGGTTCGAGCGCGCGACCGTCGCTGACCCGTCGGTCGAGGCGTTCGGGGTCAGCATGGCGGTCGTCACCCGACGCCGGTTACGGCCCTGACCGGGTGCCTTCGGCTCGGGAAGAGCGTCGAGCACCGAATCGAGCAGCTGCTCGGTCTGCGTCTTCGGAGCGCCCTTGCGCTCGCCTCCGCGCTTCTTGCGCTTCTTCGGGCGCTCACTCTGGGCGCCGTTGTGGGCGTCGCTCTCGGGCGCCGGCTGAGGCTCGGCAGCAGGCTGAGGCTGAACCTGATCCTGCGCGGCGTCGTCGTTCACGACGATGGTCGACGCGGCGATGGCGGCGAGGGCGGACTTGGCGACCTCGGTGATGCTGTGGGTGCCGCCGTTGACGGACGGCTGCTTCTCGGCCGCGGGTGCGGACTGCTGCGACGAGCCCCCGCGCGAACGGCGGTTCTGTCCGCCGCCGTTCGATCCGCTGCTGCTGCGGTGCTTCACGACGGGGTCGTGGTGCACGATCACGCCGCGGCCGGCGCACACGTCGCACGCCTCGCTGAACGTCTCGAGAAGACCGAGGCCGAGCTTCTTGCGGGTCATCTGCACGAGTCCGAGCGAGGTCACCTCGGCGACCTGGTGCTTCGTGCGGTCACGGCTCAAGCACTCCACCAGGCGGCGCAGCACGAGGTCGCGGTTGGACTCGAGCACCATGTCGATGAAGTCGACGACGATGATGCCGCCGATGTCGCGCAGGCGCAGCTGGCGGACGATCTCCTCGGCGGCCTCGAGGTTGTTCTTGGTGACGGTCTCTTCGAGGTTTCCGCCCGAGCCGACGAACTTGCCGGTGTTGACGTCGACGACCGTCATCGCCTCGGTGCGGTCGATCACGAGCGAACCGCCCGAAGGCAGCCACACCTTGCGGTCGAGAGCCTTCTCGATCTGCTCGGTGATGCGGTACGCGTCGAACGGATCGACGTCGTCGGTGTATGTCTCGACGCGGTCGAGCAGGTCGGGAGCGACGCTCTCGAGGTAGGCACGGATGGTCTGCCGCGCGTCGTCACCCTGGATGGTCATGCGGGTGAAGTCCTCGTTGAAGACGTCGCGCACGATCTTGACGAGCAGATCCGGCTCGGCGTGCAGCAGCGCCGGGGCCTGCTGCGTCTGCACCTGCTTCTGGATGTGTTCCCACTGCGCGGTGAGACGCTGCACGTCACGGGTCAGCTGCTCCTCGGTGGCACCCTCTGCAGCCGTGCGCACGATCACGCCGGACGACTCGGGCAGCACCTCTTTGAGGATGCGCTTGAGACGAGCGCGCTCGTTGTCGGGGAGCTTGCGCGAGATGCCGTTCATCGAGCCGCCCGGAACGTACACGAGGTAACGGCCCGGGAGCGAGATCTGGCTGGTCAGACGGGCACCCTTGTGACCGATCGGATCCTTGGTGACCTGCACGAGCACGCGATCGCCCGCCTTGAGCGCCAGCTCGATGCGACGGGGCTGGTTGCCGGTCTCGACGCCGTCCCAGTCGACCTCTCCGGAGTACAGCACCGCGTTGCGGCCGCGCCCGATGTCGACGAACGCCGCCTCCATGCTGGGCAGCACGTTCTGCACGCGGCCGAGGTACACGTTTCCGATCAGCGAGGCGTCCTGATTGCGAGCGACGTAGTGCTCGACGAGCACGTCGTCTTCCAGCACGCCGATCTGCGTGCGACCGTTCTTGGCACGCACGACCATCATGCGGTCGACCGACTCGCGGCGGGCGAGGAACTCCGCCTCGGTCACCACCGGACGGCGTCGACCTGCGTCGCGGCCGTCCCGCCGACGCTGCTTCTTGGCCTCGAGGCGCGTGGAGCCCTTGATGGCCTTCGGCTCGGTGATGTACTCGACGTGACGCTGGCGCTGCCGTGGCTCGTCACGGGTCTCGTCGCCGTCGCCGCGTCGGCGGCCGCGTCCGCGGCGGAACGTGCTGTCGCGATCGTCGCCCTCGTCGTCGTCGCGGCTGTCGCGTGCGGGCAGCGGGACGATCTCGGGTGCGTAGAAGTGCAGCTGGGTCGACACCTTCGAGACGAACACCTCGGGAAGCAGTCCCAGGCTCACCGCGGTGGCGGGCGTCGGCGCCTCAGGCTCGGCCGGAGCGGCGGGCGCGGCTGCCTGTGACGCGGACTGCTCAGCGGACGCTGCGGCGGCCTCGGCGGGCTCGTCGCGCGTCGTCTGCAGAGCGGCCGCAGGCTCGATCCCCGGCTGCTGCTCGGCCACCGGCTGGTCGGTGCCCTGCTGCTCGGCGGCATCCGGCTCCACGGCATCCGACTCCACGGCGGCGTGCTGACCCGCCCCCGACGGCGAGGTCTCCTCGACTACCGGCTGCGCCGGCGTCTCGTCGAAGGTGGGGGTGTTGTTGTCATCGTTTTCATCGGCCATCTCTGGCTAGCTCCCTGCGCGGGCACTGCGTGCGCCGCGAAAACTCGTGCGGCGAAACTGCGGCCGCGAACTCGATCGGCTGGAGGTCGGCTCTCTGGCGCGACCTCCTGGGGCACATCACCCCGAAGTCTTGTCGATTCGATCGCGTGTGAGCGCGACGTCATCTTGAGTCATTATCGCATCTCCGCGACCCGACGACGGAACCGCATTCGACTCGCGTGCCGCGATTCACCCGAGCCGCATAGCCGCCGCTGGGATAATCACGCCATGACCACCGCGCGCACCCGTCACGTCGGCTACGGAATCTGGCTCATCGTCGCCGCGGTACTCGGCTGGTGGGCGGCTTTCCAGCTGACGATCGAGAAGTTCTACGTGCTCGAGAATCCGGGCGCGACGTCGAGCTGCTACGTGAGCGTCATGCTGCAGTGCGACAAGAACCTCGGGTCGTGGCAGGGGGCGGTGTTCGGCTTCCCCAACCCGCTGATCGGCGTGACCGCATGGATGGCCGTGCTCGTGATGGGCGTCGCCGTGCTCGCCGGCGTGCGGTTCCCGCGGTGGTTCTGGGCTCTGTTCGGGGTCGGCGTGCTCGGCGCGTTCGTCTTCGTGTGCTGGCTGATCGGTCAGAGCATCTACAACCTGCACACCCTGTGCCCGTGGTGCATGGCCACCTGGGCCGTGACGATTCCCACGTTCTTCGCCACGGCGGTGCATCTCGCACGCAACGGCACCCTCGGACTGTCCTCAGCGGCACGCGCGCGCGCCGGACGCCTGATGGTGTGGGTGCCGCTGGCGACGATCCTCGCCTACGCGATCATCATCGCCATGGCGCAGCTCGCCGGACTCGACCTGCTCGGCGAGGTCGTCGACATGGTGTTCTGACCCCGCGGCCGAGAGATCGCGCAGACGGGAAGAGGGACGCCCGATCGGGCGTCCCTCTTCCCGTCTGCGGTCTGTGCTCAGTCGAACCAGATGCTGAGCTCGCGTGCTGCGGACTCGGGGCTGTCCGAGCCGTGCACGAGGTTCTGCTGCACCTTGAGGCCCCAGTCGCGACCGAAGTCGCCGCGGATGGTGCCGGGGGCGGCTGTGGTCGGGTCGGTGGTTCCCGCGAGGGAGCGGAAGCCCTCGATCACGCGGTTCCCGGCGAGGCGGATCGCGACCGACGGGCCCGACATCATGAACTCGAGCAGCGGCTCGTAGAAGGGCTTGCCCTCGTGCTCGGCGTAGTGCGCGGCGAGCCGGTCGCGGTCGGGCTCGACGAGACGCAGGTCGACGAGCGAGTATCCCTTCGCCTCGATGCGGGCGAGGATGCCGCCGGTCAGACCGCGGGCGACGCCGTCGGGCTTGACGAGGACGAGGGTTTCTTCAGTGGCCATGTCATTCGCTCTCTGTGTGAGGTTCTGCCGGCGGGCCCGCCGGCCGCTTTCGGTCGATGCGGGCCCCACCGATCGTCGCATACGCCCACATGCCGCCGAAAATCAGCACGACGAACGCGATCGCCGGCACGAGCAGGGCGCCGAGGGCGATGATGACCTGCAGCGCCCACCCTGCGGGGATCGCCCAGGGCTTCGCGATGGCGCCGGCGACTGCGACGAGCGCGAGCGCGACGGCCACCCCGGCGACGATCCCCCACCACGGCGGGATGCCCGCGGGCAGCGCTCTGAGTCCGAAGATCACGAGTCCGGCGAGCAGGGCGCCGATCGCCTCGAATCCGAGCACGATCGACCCGAGCTTCTGAACCAGGGTGCGCGGGGGGCGGGCCGGTCGCGCGGCGCGGGCGCTCACGCGCGCCACCCCGACTTCCAGTCCTCCTCCTCCGAGAGCAGCAGGGCTTCACCTGCCAGCACGATGGAGCCGGCGATGACGACGGCACGGCGGTCGGCCGATGCCGCCCATTCACGCGCCGCGTCGACGGCGTCGGCGAGGGTGGGGTGCACGCTCGCGCGGCGGCCGCGCTGCTCGACGAGGTCGGCGATGGCATCCGCATCCGCAGCCCGGTCGGAATCAGGAGCCGTCGCGAACACCTCGGCGACCTGCGGCAGCAGCTCTCCGATGATGCCCGCCGCGTCCTTGTCGGCGAAGACGCCGAGCACGAGGCCCCACTCGTCGAAGTCGAAGCTGTCGTCGAGCGAGCGCGCGAGGGCTGCGGCGCCGTGCGGGTTGTGCGCGGCGTCCACGACGACGGTCGGCGCGATGCCGACCAGCTGCAGACGCCCCGGTGACGTCGCGTTCTGCAGCCCGTCGGCGAGGATGTCGCCGACGATGCGCTGGGATGCACCGCCGATCAGCGACTCGACAGCGGCGACGGCGAGAGCGGCGTTGTGGCCCTGGTGCGCGCCGTACAGCGGCAGGTACTCGTCGACGTACTCGCCGGCGAGCCCGCGGATGCCGATCTGCTGGCCGCCCACGGCGAGCTTCTGATCGCTGAGCCCGAACGCCTCGCCCTCGAACGCGATCGTCGCGTCCTTCTCCGCCGCGACGCGGCGCAGCACCGCTGCGACCTCGGGCTTCTGCTCGGCCGAGACGACCGCCGCACCCTCCTTGATGATGCCGGCCTTCACCTCGGCGATCGCCTCGATGGTGTCGCCGAGACGGTCGGCGTGGTCCATGTCGATCGGCGCGAAGACAGCGACGTCGCCGTCGGCGGTGTTGGTGGAGTCCCACGAGCCGCCCATGCCGACTTCGAGCACGAGCACGTCGACCGGTGCGTCCGACGACGCGACGAACGCGAGCACGGTGAGCAGCTCGAAGAAGGTCAGCGGGGCGTCGCCTGCCGTCTCGAGCTCGGCGTCGACGATGCCGATGAAGGGCTCGATCTCGTCCCAGGCGTCCGCGATCGCCCCGTCGGCGATCGGCTCGCCGTCGATCATGATCCGTTCGGTGAAGCGCTTCAGGTGCGGGCTGGTGAACAGCCCCGTGCGCAGCCCGTGCGAGCGCAGCAGGCTCTCGATCATGCGCGCGGTCGAGGTCTTGCCGTTCGTGCCCGTGATGTGCACCACGCGGTAGGTGCGCTGCGGGTCGTCGAGCAGGGTCAGGATGCGGGCGACCCGCTCCTTGCGCGGCTGGACCCACCGCTCCCCCGCCCGTTCGAGCAGCTTCTCGTAGACGACGTCGGCTCGCTGGACGTCACTCATCCGGCCACCTCCTCTGAGACGTTCGCATCGATCGTGACGATGACCGCCGCCTTCTCCGCTCCCAGCGCCTTGGCACTCGTGCGGAACACACCGTCGCCCGGGCTGCCGATGCTTTCGGCGAGCGTCTCGATGTCGTCCGTCGGCTGCACCGCGAAACCGACCGCGAGCGTTTCGGCGGCGATCAGGTCGGCGTGCTGCCGCAGAGCCTCGGCGTTCCCGGCGGAGACGTTCAGGGCCAGCACGATGCGGTCGCTGACGTCCAGGCCCGCGTTCTTGCGCGCCTCCTGCACCACGCGGATGGCATCGCGGGCCATGCCCTCCGCCTCCAGATCCGGGGTGGTCACGGTGTCGAGGAGCATGAACCCGCCGCCGGGCACGAGCGCGAGAGCCTCACCTTCCGGGCGTCCGGAGGTCTCCAGCACGAGGTCGTACTCGTGCGGTTCGAGTGCGATGCCGTCGGCGCTCAGCACGCCGTTCTCCTCGCTCCAGACGCCCTCCTTGGCCGCGCGGATGACCTTCTGAACGTGCTTGCCCAGGCGCGGGCCGGCAGCGCGCGCGTTCACGCTCAGCCGGTGGCTGATGCCGTAGTCGGATGCCGTGTGCTCGGCCAGCTGTACGAGCTCGACCGACTTGACGTTGAGCTCTTCGCGGAGGATTCCCTCGAACTGCGCGAGGTCGGCCGCCAGCGGCGACACGACGGTGAGGCGGGCGAGCGGCAGGCGCACGCGCAGCTTCTGCTTCTTGCGCAGCGCGTTTCCGACGCTGGAGAGCTCGCGGACGGCATCCATCGCATCGCGCACGTCGTCGGCGGCCGGGAACGCGTCGGCGTCGGGCCAGTCGGTCAGGTGCACGCTGCGCCCACCGGTGAGTCCCTGCCAGATCCGCTCGCTGATCAGCGGCACGAGCGGCGCCGCGACGCGCGTCAGCGTCTCGAGCACCGTGTACAGCGTGTCGAAGGCCTCGGTCGACGACCCCTCCCAGAAGCGGTCACGCGACCGGCGGATGTACCAGTTGGTCAGCACCTCGGCGAAGTCGCGCAGACGCGCGGACGCCGTCGTGGAGTCGAGGCCCTCGAGGTCGGTGCGCACTTCACGCACGAGATCACCGAGACGGGCGAGGATGTAGCGGTCGAGCACGTCGCTGGAGTCCGTGCGCCACGTCGCCTCGTATCCTCCTGTCGCGGCCCCCGCTGAGCCTGTCGAAGCGTTCGCGTACGTCGCGAAGAAGTACCACGAGTTCCACAGCGGAAGCAGGAACTCGCGCACACCCGAGCGGATGCCCTCCTCGGTGACCGCGAGATTTCCGCCGCGCAGCACCGAGCTCGACATGAGGAACCACCGCATGGCATCCGACCCGTCCCGGTCGAGCACCTCGCTGACGTCGGGGTAGTTGCGCAGCGACTTCGACATCTTGTAGCCGTCGCTGCCGAGCACGATGCCGTGGCAGCTCACGCCGGTGAACGCGGGGCGGTTGAACAGCGCGGTGGAGAGCACGTGCATCACGTAGAACCAGCCGCGGGTCTGCCCGATGTACTCGACGATGAAGTCGGCCGGCGAGTGCGAGTCGAACCAGTCATGGTTCTCGAACGGGTAGTGCACCTGCGCGTACGGCATCGAGCCCGAGTCGAACCACACGTCGAAGACGTCCTCGATGCGGCGCATCGTGCTCTTGCCGGTGGGGTCGTCCGGGTTCGGACGCGTGAGGTCGTCGATGTACGGCCGGTGCAGGTCGACCTCACCCTCGGGGTTGCGAGGCAGGGTGCCGAAGTCGCGCTCGAGCTCTTCCAGCGATCCGTAGGCGTCGACGCGCGGGTGCTCGGGGTCGTCGCTCTTCCAGATCGGGATGGGCGAGCCCCAGTAGCGGTTGCGGCTGATCGACCAGTCCCGCGCGCCCTCGAGCCACTTTCCGAACTGGCCGTGCTTGACGTTCTCGGGCACCCACGTGATCTGCTCGTTGTTCGCGAGCAGATCGTCCTTGATGTCCGTCACACGGATGAACCAGCTCGAGACGGCCTTGTAGATCAGCGGGTTGCGGCAGCGCCAGCAGTGCGGGTAGGAGTGCACGTAGCTCTGCTCACGCAGCATCCGCCCCGCCGCGCGCAGCAGGCGGATGAGCGGCGTGTTCGCGTCCATCCACAGCTGACCGGCGACGTCGGTGACCGAGGGCAGGAAGCGTCCGCCGTCGTCGAGGGAGATGATCGTCGGGATGCCGGCGGCGTTCGTCACCCGCTGGTCGTCCTCACCGTAGGCCGGCGCCTGGTGCACGATGCCGGTGCCGTCGGTGGTGGTCACGTAGTCGTCGACGAGGATGCGCCAGGCGTTCTCGGTGCCCCAGGTCTCGGCATCCGCGTAGTAGTCGAAGAGCCGGTCGTACGCGACGTCGGCCAGCTCCGCGCCGAGCACGCTCTGCTGTACTGCTGCGAGCGCGTCGTCGGCGGACTCGTAGCCGAGGTCCTTGGCGTACCCGCCGAGCAGGTCGCGGGCGAGCAGATAGCGGTGCGCGTCGCTCTCGGCCGGGTCGTCGCCCGGCACGATGTCGGCGGCGCCGGTCGGGCCGCCGGGCAGCACCACGTACTCGATCTCGGGGCCGACGACGAGGGCGAGGTTGGTGGGCAGCGTCCAGGGGGTGGTCGTCCACGCGAGGGCGCGGACGGCGGTGAGGCCGAGCGCCTCGGCCTTGGCGCCGACCAGCGGGAAGGTCACGGTGACCGACGGGTCCTGACGGTCCTTGTACACGTCGTCGTCCATGCGCAGCTCGTGCGCCGACAGCGGGGTCTCGTCGCGCCAGCAGTACGGCAGCACGCGGTAGCCCTCGTAGGCGAGGCCCTTGTCGTAGAGGGTCTTGAACGCCCAGAGCACGCTCTCCATGTAGCCGAGGTCGAGCGTCTTGTAGCCGCGCTCGAAGTCGACCCAGCGGGCCTGGCGGGTCACGTAGTCCTGCCACTCTCGCGTGTAGGTGAGCACCGAGTCGCGCGCCTTCGCGTTGAAGACGTCGATGCCCATCTGCTCGATCTCGCTCTTCTCGGTGATGCCGAGCTGCTTCATCGCCTCGAGTTCGGCAGGAAGACCGTGCGTGTCCCAGCCGAAGACGCGATCGACCTTCTTGCCGAGCATCGTCTGGAAGCGCGGGAAGACGTCCTTCGCGTAGCCGGTGAGCAGGTGCCCGTAGTGCGGCAGTCCGTTCGCGAACGGCGGACCGTCGTAGAACACCCATTCATCGGCGCCGTCGCGCTGGGCGATCGAGGCGCGGAAGGTGTCGTCGGCCTTCCAGAAGTCGAGCACCTCGCGCTCGATCTCGGGAAAGCGCGGGCTCGGGGTGACGGCGGCAGGACCGAAGGCGGACTGGGTCCTTGAGCTTGTCGACGGGCGCGGGTAGGTCATATTCGTCTCGCAGTGATCGTGTCGGATGCTGCTGCGAGGACGACCTGTGCTGACGCGCGGACCGCGGTACCACCTCACGTGCCCCCGACCGCTCGGCCGGGGACCACTCTCACTGCGGCGATGACGGGCCTGCCCCGCTCGGTTCTAGTCGGTCCGAAGACCTTTCTTCCGAGAGCTCCCCGGTGATGGCCGGATCGACGCCTGTGCGTACAGTCTACGTCAGAGCCGTCAGCTCACCCGGTGATATCCGTACAGGTCGTCCTGGGCGCCGTTGATCCACGCGTCCGGATCCGCGATGCGGATCGTGCGCGCGTACGACTCATCGACGACGGAAGCCGGGAATCCGGCATCCGAGAGCCTCTCGGCGAGCGCTTCGAGATCTCCCTCGGCGAGGAAGCTCAGCCCGACGCCCGCGCCGCATCCTTCACTGCGCCCGGAAGCCGAGTGCACGCCGACCGTGCCGCCACCGGCGGCACGCATCTCGACCCACCCGCCGCGGTCCGCGGCGATGTCGGCGCGCAGCCCGAGCGCGGTGAGGATCTCGCGCGCCTCCTCGACGTCGTCCTGGAACCAGATCGGCTGCACCGAGACCGGCCCAGCCGTAGCGCGCGTCCCCGCCGAAGCGCTGATGACGACGCCGGATGCCGCGCGGATGACCAGCAGGTCGCCGACGCCGTCCAGGTTCATCCGCTCGACCTCGCGCCCCGCGAGTGCCCGCTCGGCAGCATCGAGGTCGTCGACGAGCAGGTGCAGATCGCACGTGCCGTCGGCATGGTCGGGCGTCTCGGCATGCACGGCGAGCACTCCCCCACCGTCGAACTCGGCCCAACCCGCTTCGGCCGGGAAAGACGCCGCCAGCCCCAGCGCCGCGGCGAGCGCGTGCCAGCGAGGCTCATCGCGGGTGTACACGATCTGCTGCACGGTACTGGTCACCGTTGTGCTGTTCGCCCTGGGGCTGGCCTGCTCTGCGCTCGTCTGCTCTGCGCTCATCACGACTCCCCTCCATCCAGATGTGCTCGCAGGGCGCGCTCGACGAGGGCCGACAGGCTCGAGCCGTCGTCGACCGCACGATGCTTCGCCGCGCGCACGAGGTCCTGCGGCAGGTACACGTTGAACTGCACCTTGGGCTCGTTTGCTTGCATGCTAGCAATTTATCAGTGCGGTCATCTCCGGTCAACCATCAGCCCCCGTACGTTCAGAGGGTGCGGTCAGGTCGGGGGCGCCAGCAGCAGATCGGCCAGCCTCTCCAGCGCGTCCCGGCCGGTGAGCTCGCCCGGGATCAGCGGGACCTCGATGATCGGCGAGTCCGGCACCTGCTCGCGCACCTGCTCCAGCTGCACGTCCTCGGCCGCGCGTCGTGCGCTGAGCAGCGGGCCCGCATCCGCCGGGGATCGGCGATTGGCGATCAGCGCACCCACGTCGACCTGCAGGGCGCGCAGCGCGCCGACGACATCGAGGGTCTCGGCGACCGGCAGCACCTCGGCGACGAACGCGACGACGAATCCCGTCCGCATCGGGTCGGACAGCGCGGTGCCGAGCGCATCGAAACGCGCACGACGGAGCTCGAGAGTGCGTCGCAGGGTGGCCTCGGATTCGGCCTGCGCGTCACCACGACCGGTCAGTCCCCGCATCGCCGCCGCGTATCGCTCCGAACGATCCCGGTTGCGCAGCAGCGCGTCGGTCCATCCCGCCAGTTGGCCGGGCAGGGCGAGCAGTCGCAGGGTGTGCCCGGAGGGCGCGGTGTCGAAGACGACCAGGTCGTAGTCACGGCGTCCGAGCTCGGCCAGTTCGGCGATCCGCTCCAGCACGGCGGCCTCATGGCTGCCGGGCGCGATGCGCGCCCGCTCCAGATGCGCGCGCGCCGAGCCGTGCTGTGATTCGGGCAGCAGACGGAGCATGGTCTGCTGCACCGCCGCGAGGTGGCGGTCCACCGTCGCCGCGGGATCGATCTCCACGCCGTGCAGCGCTCCGCCGTTGTCGAATCGCGCGAGCTGCATGGTCTGATCACCGATCGTGCGCCGCCAGAGATGTCCCAGGCTGTGCGCTGGATCGGTGGAGACCACCAGCACCCGTGCTCCGGTGCGCGCCCGCCCCAGCGCCAGTGCGCTCGAGAGCGACGTCTTGCCGACGCCGCCCTTGCCACCCACGAACAGCAGATCGCGCTGCAGGATCTCTAACAGCATGAGACGTGATCCAGGGGTGAGCGCGGCATGCCCATCCGGCGGTGCCAGCGGTGGAAGTCACCGGACACGAGCGGCATGAGCTCGACGCTGTAGTAGGCGGCCGGATCAGGAACCCCGAGCGCTTCGCCGAGGACGATCAGCGTGAACAGGTCGTCTGCATCGCGCTGCTCGCGAGCGAGCATCTGACGGTAGGGACCCGCGTAGTACTCCGCGAGTCCCCGGCTGAAGGCGGCCCAGCGCGCGCGCAGCCGCTGGACCGCCTCGGTGCGACGCATCGGTCAGACCTCCTCGCGCACCGCCTCGAGCTGGGCGTCCGCGTGCTCGTGCTCGGGCTCCTCGAGTGCGGCCCGACGCATCGCGAGCACCGCCTCCACGGCGACCCAGACGCTCGAGGCGATGATGATGACATCCAGCGCGAACAGCAGCCAGTCCGCCTTCGCGGGGTCGGCGAACGAGGCAAGCTGCTCGATCGCAGCCCAGAACGACAGCACGAAGACGATCACCAGCGGGATCAGCGCCGGCAGCGGGTTGCGGCGCTTGCGGATGAGCATGACCGCGATGATCGACAGAGTCAGCGAGGCCATCAGCTGGTTCGTCGTTCCGAACAGGGGCCAGATGCGCAGACCGCCGTCGCCGCCGAGCCCCTGCGAGAAGGTGAGCCCGAGACCGACCACGACGACGACGATCGTCGCGGGCACCTTCGTGATCCGCAGCTTCACCGAGTCGCCGATCTCCTGAACCACGAACCGGAGCAGGCGCATGCCCGTGTCCATGGTCGTCGCCGCGAACAGCACCGCCATGGTGGCGAGCACCGTGGCGCTGAGCGAGGCGGGCAGCCCGATGCCCGCCTGCATCAGCGCGCCACCACCGGTCACGAATGCTCCGACGCCGCCTGCGCCGAACGCGCTGTACACCTCGTCCCACTCGGCGACGGTGCGGAACCCCGCGATCACCGCGAGGATCGTCCCGAGCGACAGCAGCCCCTCGCCGACCGCGCCGAAGTAGCCGACGAACCGCGCGTCGGTCTCCTTGTCGAGCTGCTTCGAGCTCGTGCCCGATGACACCATCCCGTGGAACCCGGAGATGGCACCGCAGGCGATCGTCACGAACAGCAGAGGCACCATGCTCGGTGTCCCCTCGGGAACGGCGGTGTTAATCGCGGGCGCGACGATCTCGGGTGCGGCGCCCGAGAAGAGCGTCGCGGTGAGCACCGACCCGAACAGCAGGATCAGCCCGACGAAGAGCTGCACGCCGTTGATGTAGTCACGCGGCTGCAGCAGCACCCACACCGGCAGCAGCGAGGCGATCGCACCGTAGACGAACAGCGCGAGGATCCAGAAGGTGGCCGGCCCCATGCCGAGGAAGTCCTCGGGCAGCACGACCGGCATCTGGTCGCCCAGCACGATCAGCGCGTACAGCGTGACGACGCCGACGATGGTGACGGGCAGCAGCGGCCAGCGCAGCCGGTAGACGGCGACGCCGACGAGCAGGGCGACGACGATCGCTCCCCAGGTCGGGATGACCGCGCTGGGCGTCGAGATCAGCAGGTTCTTGATCACCACGGCGAATGCGGCGATCACCATGAGCAGCAGCAGGAAGATCACCACGAGGAACAGGCCGGCACCGCGCTTGCCGATGTAGCGCGCCGACAGGGCGCCGATCGATCGGCCCTTGTTGCGGGTCGAAGCCCACAGCGCTCCGAGATCGTGCATGCCGGCGAAGAACACCGTCCCGAGCGTGACCCAGAGGAAGGCGGGAACCCATCCCCAGATCACCGCGATGGCAGGTCCCACGATCGGCGCCGCGCCGGCGACGGAGGTGAAGTGGTGGCCCCAGAGGATGAACTTGTTCGTCGGCACGTAGTCCACGCCGTCGTTGAGCTCGTGAGCGGGGGTGGCGAACGACGCGTCGAGTCGGTAGACCCGGTTGGCGAGGTATCGCGAGTAGAACAGGTACCCGACGGCGAAGATCGCCAAGCCGATGGTCATGAGGAGAACGGGAGTCATTGTGGGCTTCCTTCCGACAGCGGCCTCGTCGTCGCTGCTGCTCCTCACCCTATCGAACCTGGGATTCAGCTGGGAGCCGACGCGGCTTCCGCGCCGGCTCCGCTGCTCACCCTCCGGCGGCGAGCAGCTCCCGGGTGAACGGATGCTGCGGCTCGGCGAACACATCAGCCACTCGTCCCTGCTCGACGATCACCCCGTCGCGCATCACCAGCACGTCGTCGCACACCGCGGCGATCACCGCGAGGTCGTGCGAGACGAACACCATCGTGAGCTGCCGCTCGGTCTGCAGGCGCGCGAGCAGATCGAGCACCCGGCCCCGCACCGTGGGGTCGAGAGCCGATACGGGTTCGTCGAGCACGAGCACCTGCGGGTCTGCGGCGAGCGCGCGGGCGATCGCCGCGCGCTGTCGCTGCCCGCCGGAGAGCTGCCGCGGGCGTCGACGACCGAGCGCCTCATCGAGACCCACTTCGACGAGCAGGGCAGCCGCCGCACCGGGGCGCTCGCCGCGAGGAACCCCCGCGGCCTGCAGCGCCTCCGCGATCGACCGGCTGATCGTCCACCGCGGGTCGAGCGCACCCAGGGGATTCTGGTGCACCAGCTGCACCCGCTGCGCCCTCGCCCACTCGATTGATCCGCTGTCGGGACGGTCGACGCCGATCAGCATCCGCGCGAGCGTCGTCTTGCCCGAGCCCGACTCGCCGACGATGCCGAGCGTGCGTCCGGATCCGACGCTGAACGATGCGCCGACGACCGCCGGCCGGTCGAACCGCTTCGACACGTCGCGCGCCCGCAGCAGCGTCTCGCCCGGCTCGCGGGTCGGTGTGCGCGGGCGCGGCGCGCTCGCCTCGACGAGGGCTCTGGTGTACTCGTGGCGCGGTGAAGTCATGACCTCAGCGACCGGTCCGTCTTCGACGATGCGCCCCTCGCGCATCACCAGCACCCGGTCGGCGACCTTCCGCACGGCCGCGAAGTCGTGGCTGATGAACAGCACGGCTCGTCCGTCGTCGGCGATCGAGCGCAGCAGCGCGAGGATGCGCGCCTGCACCGTGGCATCCAGCGCCGTCGTCGCCTCGTCGGCGACGAGCACTGCGGGGTCGGCGGCGAGCGCCGACGCGATCAGGGCGCGCTGGCGCATCCCGCCCGACAGCTCGTGCGGGCGGCTGCGGGCCCGGCGCTCCGGCTCGGGCAGGGCGACGGATGCCAGCAACTGCACGACCTGCTCCCTCCGGCGTCCGGTGTGCAGGCGGTGGATCTCCAACGGCTCGGCGACCTCGCGTCCGATCCGGCGCAGCGGGTCGAGGGCGGCCAGGGCGTCCTGTGAGATCAGCGCGATCCGCCGGCCGCGCAGGGATCGCCAGGAGGACTCGCTCAGACCGGAGGCATCCACGCCGTCGATCCGCAGTTCGTCCGCCGTCACGCGGGCACCGTCGGGCAGCATCCCGAGCAGGGCACGGGCGGTGAGCGACTTGCCGGCACCGGACTCGCCGATGATCGCCACACACTCCCCCGCGGCGACGTCGAGGTCGACCCCGTCGACGACGGCGCGTGCGTCGATTCCGACGCGCAGCCCGCGCACATGCACCGCACTCATGCGCGCCGCCCTTCGGCTCGGGCGCGCAGGGCGCGGCCGATCACGGTCGCGCTGATCACGGTGAGTGTGATGGCGAGCCCCGGGAACACCGAGATCCACCAGGCGCGGCCGAGCACGTTCCGCCCGCCCGACAGCATGAGGCCCCACTCCGGAGCCGGCTCGGAAGGGCCGAGCCCGAGGAAGCTGAGACCGGCGGCAGCGAGGATGCTCGAGCCGATGCCGATCGTGGCGAGCACGCTCAGCGAGCCGAGTACCCCGGGCGCGACGTGGCGGGTGAAGGTGCGCACCGGACCGACGCCGAGGATCCGAGCGGCCTCGACGTGCTCGGCGATGCGCAGGGTGCGGGTCTGCGTGCGGGCGAGGCGGATGTACACCGGCACCGCCGCGATGGTCACCGCGATGGCGACGTTCACCGCCCCGGGGCCGAGCACCGCCACCACGATCAGCGCGATGAGGAACTCGGGGAAGGCGAGCAGGATGTCGGTGACGCGCATCGCCACAGCATCCACCACCCGCGGTGAGACGCCCGAGAGCGAGCCGAGCACGAGACCGGCGAGCACCGCGAGCACCGTCGCCAGCAGGCCGATGCCCACCGAGCGACCCGCACCGTGCACGACGCGGGAGAACACGTCGCGTCCGGACTGGTCGGTGCCGAACAGGTGCGCCGCTCCCGGCGACTCGAGCGCCGCCCGCACATCGGTGCGCAGCGGGTCGTGGGTGGCGAGCAGGTCGGGGAAGAGCGCGGCGAGCGCGACCACCGCGAGGAACGCCACGGCGCACCCCAGCCCCACCCGGCGCGCGATCACCGGCGCTCCTCGAGTGTCGGCGCCTCGAACACGCCCGGCCGCGCGCGCAGCCTCGGGTCGATGATCGGATGCACCACCTCGACCACCACGTTCACGATGACGAACACGAGCGCGCTGAGCATGATCACACCCGCGACGACCGGAAGGTCGCGGTCGACGATCGCGGTCAGCGTCACCCGCCCCAGCCCCGGTCGCGCGAAGACGGTCTCGACGAGCACCGCTCCGCCGAGCAGCGAGCCGATGAGATACGCGGTGAGGGTGAGCGCGCCCGCCGCACCGTGGCGCAGCGAGTGCCGCAGCACGAGGCGGGACGATCCGGCGCCGCGGGAGCGGACGGTCTCGGCGAACGGCTGCCGCTCGGCCTCGTCGATGCCGTCGCGCAGCACCTGGCTGATCAGCGCCGACACCGGAAGGGCGAGCGTGAGGGCCGGCAGCACGACGGTCGCGGGGCTGCGGGTGCCCGCGACGGGAAACCATCCCAACCCGAACGCGAAGACGGCCAGCAGCACGATCCCGATCCAGAACACCGGCGACGACAGCACGATCAGCTCACCCGCGACCAGCACGGCCCGCGCGACCCCGCGGCGCGCGAGCAGCGCCACGGCGAGCGCGATGAGCACCGCGATCAGCAGCGCCAGCGCCGTGAGCTGCAGAGTGGGGCTGAGCTGACGCCCGATGACCTCGCTCACCGGCATCCGGAGCTGATACGACGTCCCCAGATCGCCGCGCAGCAGTCCGCCGATGTAGGACAGGTACTGCTCGAGGGGCGGGCGGTCGAGGCCGAGCTCGGCGCGCACGCCGGCCTTCACCGCCTCGCTCACCTTGGCCTGCGGACCGAGCATGACCGAGACGGCGTCGCCCGGGATGATCCGGAACGCCAGGAACGCCACCGTCGCCGCCCCCCACAGCACGAGGACGGCGGACGCGGCGGTCCCGGCGAGCCGGGTCAGGGCGCGCCGCACGTCAGCGGCTGACGCTCGCGTCGTAGAACAGCGGGCGCCCGTACAGGTCGTACTCCAGTCCGTGCACGCCGGTCGCGGATCCGGTGATCAGCGACGAGACGTACAGCGGCACGATGGCGACGTGCTCGGCGTTCCACTGCTGCAGCTCGGTGTAGATCTTCGCCCGCTCATCGGTGTCGGAGGTCGACAGCCCGCGCTCGAGCAGCTCGTCGACGGCGGGGTCGCTCACCTGCGAGGCGTTCTGGAAGCCGTCGGTGCCCAGATGACTGCGCAGGAGGTCGGCATCGACACCCGAGAAGTCCCAATCGGTGAGGTCGTAGGTCTTGGGGCCGTACTGCTCGTTGTAGGCGGCCGGCTCGAGCTTCTCGCGCACGATCTCGAACCCGACGTCCTTCAGGTCCGACTGGATGGCGTTGGCGAGCGCGGTGCGGTCGTCGGAGATCGGCGTCCAGGCGATCCAGCGGGCCGAGAGGCGCTGGCCGTCCTTCATCCGGATGCCGTCGGCATCGCGCTCGGTCCAGCCCGCCTCGTCGAGCAGGGCGTTCGCCTTGTCGGCGTCGAACGGCCAGCTGCCCTCGAGGCTCTCGTCGTAGCCGGGGGTCGTCGGGCCGAGGATGCTCCACGCCCGGGGGAACTCGCCGAAGAAGATCTCGTCGACGGCGGCGTCGATGTCGATGGCCAGCGAGAACGCCTGGCGCACCTTCTGGTCGGCGAACACACCGTGCTTCTCGTTGAGGAACAGCGAGTACGGCAGGCCCGGGTACTCCTTGGCGGTGACGGTGACGTCGTCGCCGAGGTCGGCGACGACGTTCGGCGGCAGCTGGGTCGCGACATCCGCCTCGCCGGACGAGAGCACGCCGGCGCGGACGGACGCCTCGGGCAGCAGCTCCACGCGCAGGGTCTTGATCTTCGGCGCCGTCGCGCCGTCGGGGCCCCAGGTGTAGTCGTCGTTGCGGGTGTAGACGATCTCCTGGTCGGCCGTGTACTCGCTGAGCACGAACGGACCCGTGCCGACGGTGACGTCCGGTCCGCCCGCGGCGAGCTGGTCGGCGGACTTCTCGAGCACCTCGGGCGACCAGAAGCCGAGCTGCGCGGTGCTCGCCGCCTGCAGGAAGGGCGCGTACGGCTGGGTGAAGCGCACCTCGACGGTGTGCTCGCCGGCGACCTCGGTTCCGGCGTACAGCTCGCCGCCGAGCATGCTCGCGGCCTGCGCCGACTTGGTGGCGGGGTCGACGATGCGATCGAAGTTCGCCTTCACGGCGGCGGCGTCGAACGCGGTGCCGTCCGAGAACGTCACGTCGTCGCGCAGGTCGAAGGTGTAGGTCCTCCCGTCTTCGGAGACCTGCCAGCTCTTGGCGAGCCACGGCGAGAACGAGCCGTCGGCCTCCTGGAAGACGAGGGAGTCGAGCACCTGACGCTGCACCATGCCCGACACGTCGAGCTGGCTGGTCTGCGGATCCATGTGGCCGGCCGAGAGGTTGGCACCCTCGATGGCCCAGACGAGCTCGGCGTCAGAGCCGGTCGCATCACCGGCCGGCCCTGCGCAGCCGCTGAGCAGAAGGGCGGATGCCGCGGCCAGGGCTGCCAGCGGCAGGAGGCGACGCACGGGGAAGGAAGGCATACGGAAACCTCGATGGGTGCGGGAGAAGGGGAACGCTCCATCTTACCGGCGATTGTTGGACGGAGTCGATCTAGGGACGGTGGCGCGGCGACCGGTAGACTCGCCGGACAACCCACACTCAGGCACGCTCACACAGTGCCGCACACATCGTTCGAGGAGTCCGTCATGTCCACCATCCCCGACAAGCCCGCGCTCGAAGGCCTCGAAGCGAAGTGGGGTGAGCGGTGGTCGGATGAGGGCACCTTCCTCTTCGATCGCGCCCAAGCCACGGCATCCGGACGCGACAGCGTCTACTCGATCGACACTCCCCCGCCGACGGCATCCGGCAGCCTGCACATCGGGCACGTCTTCTCGTACACGCACACCGACATCAAGGCACGCTTCGAGCGCATGCGCGGCAAGAACGTGTTCTACCCGATGGGCTGGGACGACAACGGTCTGCCCACCGAGCGCCGCGTGCAGAACTACTACGGCGTGCGCTGCGATCCCACGCTGCCCTACGACCCCGACTTCACGCCCCCCTTCGAGGGCGGCGACAACAAGTCGTCGCGCGCCGCCGACCAGCAGCCGATCAGCCGCCGCAACTTCATCGAGCTGTGCGAGAAACTGACCGTCGAGGACGAGAAGCAGTTCGAGGCGCTGTTCCGCCAGCTCGGCCTCAGCGTCGACTGGACCCAGACCTACCGCACCATCTCCGACGACACGATCCGCCAGAGCCAGCTGGCGTTCCTGCGCGGACTGGAGCGCGGCGAGGCGTACCAGTCGCTGGCACCGACCCTGTGGGACATCGACTTCCGCTCGGCGATCGCGCAGGCCGAGCTCGAGGACCGCGACCAGCAGGCCGCCTTCCACCGCGTCGCCTTCCGCAAGACCGACGGCTCGGGTGACATCCACATCGAGACCACCCGCCCCGAGCTGCTGCCCGCCTGCGTGGCCCTCGTCGCGCACCCCGACGACGAGCGCTACCAGCCGTACTTCGGCCAGACCGTGCGCACCCCGATCTTCGACGTCGAGGTGCCCGTGCTCGCGCACCACCTCGCCCAGCCCGACAAGGGCTCCGGCATCGCCATGATCTGCACCTTCGGCGACGTGACCGACATCATCTGGTGGCGCGAACTCGATCTGCCGAACCGCACGATCCTCGGCAAGGACGGCCGTGTGCTCGCCGACGCCCCCGAGGCGATCACCTCGGAGGCGGGCCGCGCCGCGTACGCGGAGCTCGCCGGCAAGACCGTCTTCAGCGCCCGCAAGAGCATCGTCGAGCAGCTGCAGGCATCGGGCGACCTGCTCGAGGTCGGCAAGCCCTTCAGCCACGCCGTGAAGTTCTTCGAGAAGGGCGACCGGCCGCTCGAGATCGTCTCGACGCGCCAGTGGTACATCCGCAACGGCGCCCGCGACCCGCAGCTGCGCGAGCAGCTGCTCGAGAACGGCCGCGAGCTGAGCTGGCATCCCGACTTCATGCGCGTGCGGTACGAGAACTGGGTGGGCGGCCTCACCGGCGACTGGCTCGTCTCGCGTCAGCGCTTCTTCGGCGTGCCGATCCCCGTCTGGTACACCCTCGACGAGCACGGCGAGCGCGACTACGACCGCGTGCTGACCCCGTCGCGCGAGAGCCTGCCCATCGACCCGACCACCGACGTGCCCGAGGGGTACACCGAAGACCAGCGGGGTGTGCCCGGCGGGTTCGACGCCGAGGCCGACATCTTCGACACCTGGGCGACGTCGTCGCTCACTCCGCAGCTGGCCGGTGGCTGGCAGCGCGACGAAGAGCTGTGGGGCACCGTGGCACCGTTCGACCTGCGTCCGCAGGGCCAGGACATCATCCGCACCTGGCTGTTCTCGACGATGCTGCGCTCGACGCTCGAGGATCAGCGCTCGCCGTGGCGCAACGCCGCCATCAGCGGCTTCATCGTCGACCCCGACCGCAAGAAGATGTCGAAGTCGAAGGGCAACGTCGTCACGCCCGCAGATATCCTCGACACGCACGGCTCCGACGCGGTGCGCTACTGGTCGGCCTCGAGCCGTCTCGGCATGGATGCCGCCTTCGATCCGCAGAATCCGACCCAGGTGAAGATCGGTCGCCGCCTGGCGATCAAGATCCTCAACGCGGCGAAGTTCGTGCTCTCGTTCCCCGTGCCCGAGGGTGCGCAGATCTCGCATGCGCTCGACGCGTCGATGCTCACCGCTCTCGACCAGGTCGTGCGCGAGGCGACCACGGCGTACGAGAACTACGACCAGGCCAAGGCGCTCGAGGTCACCGAGGCGTTCTTCTGGACGTTCTGCGACGACTACCTCGAGCTCGTCAAGGAGCGCGCCTACGACCAGACCGACGTGAACCAGGCCTCGGCGGCGCTCGCCCTGCGTCTCGCGCTGTCGACCCTGCTGCGCCTGCTCGCCCCGATCGTGTCGTTCGCGACCGAGGAGGCGTGGTCGTGGTTCGAGGAGGGCTCGATCCACACCGCCGCGTGGCCCGAGCCGCTCGGTATCGACGGTGACGCTGCCGTGCTCTCCGCCGCCAGTGCCGCCCTGATCGGCATCCGCCGTGCGAAGACCGAGGCGAAGGCGTCGCAGAAGACCCCGGTCGCGTCGGCGACCATCGGCGCACCCGCGGAGAGGATCGAGGCGCTGCGCGCCGCTGCCGACGATCTGCGCGCCGTGGGCCGGATCGCCGAGCTGTCGTTCGCGGAAGCGGACGAGCTGGCGGTCACGGCCATCGAGCTGGCACCGGTGGACGCCTGATCATGCAGCTGGGCACGAGGTGGGAGGCCGGCGCCGAGCCGCCGGCCTCCGTCCCCGCGGCACTGCGCCCGGCGATCGCCGAGGTGGAGGCGCGCGGGCTGGGCGGTCACTGGACCCTCACCTGGCTCGAGGGGCGCCCGATCGCGGAGCTGGACGCCGGGTGGGAGGTCTTCCTCACGGCATCCGGCGAGATCGTCGCCCGCCCCTTCGAGGACTGACCCCCCGCTTCCACCGCCTCAGGGGCAGGATCAGCGGTGTGTGATCCCGAGCGTCGCGAGAAGGTGGTCGACCTCGCGCGGGTCGTGACGTCTGGTCTGCTGCTCGCGGAGCAGGTCGAGCGCGAGCTCGCGGCGCTCGGCCCGAGCGGCGATGCGCCGCTCGACGTGGCCGGTGAGTGCTGTGGCGATCTGCTGCAGCAGTCGCTCGAACGGTGTGGGCGAGACGAGGCGAAGGGTCGCTGTGGTCATGGTCACTCCTGGTTCGTCGTGCCGAGGCTGTTCGCCACGGGAAGATCGAAGACCTCGGCGCGCAGCGACACGCGCCGAGTCCCGGGCAGCGATTCCTGCCCGCGATAGCGCTCGACCGCCGCGTCGACGACCGCGGTGAGCTCCTGCTGCAGCGCGGCCATCTGCTCGGCCGTGATATCGAGCGTGGTCGTCATGATGAGTCCGGCATCCTGCCATCCGTCGGGCTGCGCGGACTCGGGACGATTGATGTAGTCCATCAGCGTCTGATGACGCAGGCGGAGGAACTCGGTCGTGACGATCTGCGCCGCGGCGCGGTTCGACGGCGACATCGTCTCGGCCGGGCCGGGCATGTTGATGCGGCCCTTGGGTCGCTCCCACCACCGCTCGCGTGCCGTGCCGCGGTCAGGCACCTCCCGGATGAGGTCGTGCGCGGCAAGGGCGCGCAGGTGATAGCTCGTCGCCCCGGAGGTCTCACCGATCAGTGCAGCCAGACTGCTGGCGGTCTGCGGACCGCGCTCGCTGAGCAGATCGTAGATCCGCACCCGGAGCGGGTGCGCGAGGGCTTTCAGCGCGCTCGGTTCGAGGGTGCGGCCCGAGGCGTCGTTCGTGGTCATGGATACAAAGATACCCTTGCAAACAAACCTTTGCAAGGGTTTCTTTGCATCCGATGGTCGCGCCGGCGCCGGCGCTACTGGCCCGGCGCGGTCAGCTGACCGCCTCCCGCGCCGCGACGAAGGCTGCCACGCAGCGCTCGACCTGCTCGGCGGTGTGCGCTGCGGAGAGCTGCACCCGGATGCGCGCCTTGCCGCGCGGCACCACGGGGAAGCTGAAGGCCGTCACGTACACGCCCTGCCGCTGCATCTCGTCGGCGATGCGAGCGGTGAGCGCGGCATCGCCGAACATAACCGGCACGATCGGGTGCTCCCCCGGAAGCAGATCGAAGCCCTCCTGGGTCATCCGGCGGCGGAACAGCTCGGCGTTCCCGGTCAGCCGCGCGCGCAGATCCGCCGAGCCCTCGACGAGGTCGAGCGCGGTCAGCGTGCCCGCGACGATCGCGGGCGCCAGCGTGTTCGAGAACAGATAGGGCCGCGAGCGCTGGCGCAGCAGGGCGACGATGTCGCGATGCGCGGCGACGTAGCCGCCGGACGCACCCCCGAGCGCCTTGCCGAAGGTGCCGGTGTAGATGTCGACCCGGTCGGAGACGCCGCACAGCTCGGGCGTGCCCCGTCCGTTCTCGCCGACGAAGCCCACCGCGTGCGAGTCGTCGACGAACACCAGGGCGTCGTGGCGCTCGGCGAGGTCGCAGATCTCCTGCAGCGGGGCGATGTAGCCGTCCATCGAGAAGACGCCATCGGTGACGATGACCCGGAATCGGGCATCCGCCGCGGCGGTCAGCTGCTCCTCGAGATCGGCCATGTCGCGGTTGCGGTAGCGCAGGCGGCGCGCCTTCGACAGCCGGATGCCGTCGATGATCGACGCATGATTCAGCTCGTCCGAGATGATCGCGTCGTCTGCTGTGAACAGCGTCTCGAAGACGCCGCCGTTCGCGTCGAAGCACGAGGAGTACAGGATCGCGTCGTCGGTGCCGAGGAAGGCGGCCAGACGACGCTCGAGTTCGAGATGCTGCTCCTGCGTGCCGCAGATGAAACGCACGCTCGCGAGGCCGTATCCCCACTCGTCGAGGGCGCGGCGGGCGGCGTCGAGGATGCGCGGATCGTCGGCGAGGCCGAGGTAGTTGTTCGCGCAGAAGTTGAGCACCTCCTGCCCGCCTGTGACGATCTGGGCCTGCTGCGGTCCGCTGATGCCGCGCTCCCGCTTGGTGAGTCCCGCCTCGTCGATGCCGGCGAGCTCGGCCTGCAGGTGATCCTTGAATGTCGCGTACATGACAGCTCCTTACAGCTCGGTTCTCACAGCTCGGTTCTCACATCGGTTCTCACAGCTCGGTCCAGTCGAGGATGATCTTGCCCGTGCCGGCCGACTCGGCGGCAGCGAAGCCGCGCTCCCAATCCCGCGCGGGGATCACGTCGGCGATCACGCGGGTGATCGATTCGCGCAGGGTCGCGCTGGTCTGCAGCATGGCGCCCATGGCGTTCCAGGTCTCGAACATCTCGCGTCCGTAGACGCCCTTGATCGTGAGCATGTGGGTGACGAGCTTGCCCCAGTCGATGTCGAAGCCCGCGCTGGGAAGGCCGAGCATCGCGATCTGCCCGCCGTGGTTCATGTTGTCGATCATGGCGGGAAGCGCCGAGGGCGCGCCGCTCATCTCGAAGCCGATGTCGAAGCCCTCGCGCATTCCGAGCGCACGCTGCGCCTCGCGGATGTCCTGGCGCGAGACGTCGACGACCGCGTCGGCGCCCATCTGCGTCGCCATCTCGAGCCGCGGCGCGCTGACGTCGGTTGCGACGATGAACCGCGCGCCGGCGTGGCGCGCGACAGCGATGGACATGAGACCGATCGGGCCGCATCCCGTGATCAGCACGTCCTCGCCGACCACGTGGTACATCAGCGCGGTGTGCACGGCGTTGCCGAGCGGATCGAAGATCGCGCCGAGCTCGGGCGCCACGTCGTCGTGATGCACCCACACGTTGGTGGCGGGAAGGGACAGGTACTCGGCGAAGGCGCCGTCGCGCTGCAGGCCGAGACCGATGGTGCGGATGCACATCTGCCGACGCCCCGCGCGGCAGTTGCGGCACGTGCCGCACACGATGTGCCCTTCGCCCGACACGCGGTCACCGATCGAGATGTCGTGCACCATGTCGCCGACCTCGACGACCTCGCCGTAGAACTCGTGCCCGGGGATCAGCGGCGTGTAGATCGCAGACGCGGCCCAGTCGTCCCAGCGGTGGATGTGCAGATCCGTGCCGCAGATGCCGGCGCGCAGCACGCGGATGACGACCTCCCCGGCGTCCGCCACCGGATCGGGTCGATCGACGAGCTCGAAGCCGGCACGCGGCTCGCGCTTGAACAGTGCCTTCATGCTTCGATCCCACTCCACACCACGTTGTAGAGCAACGACCTCTTTCTGCACGGTTCATTAAGTTCCTCTGAAACTAGGATGAGAGCGTGGAACTCCATCAGCTGCAGATCCTGCGCGAGCTCGGCGCCCTCGGCAGCGTCACCGCGGTGGCCGATGCGCTTCGCGTGACGCCGTCGGCCGTCTCGCAGCAGCTCGCCGCTCTGCAGCGCGGCGTACGCACGCCGCTGACCCGCCGCCAGGGGCGCACTCTCGTGCTGACCGCTGCGGGTCGAGTTCTCGCCGAGGCGGGGGGCGCCGCACTCGACGCCATGGCAGCCGCCCGCGGGGCGCTGGAGGCGTTCGAGCAGGATGCCGCAGGGGTGGTCACGGTGAGCGGATTCCACAGTGCGGGTCAGGCTCTGTTCGGTGCTCTGCTGCGCGACCTCGCCGAGAGCGACGACTCGCCGACCGTGCAGCTGACCGACGAGGATGTCGCGCAGAGCGAGTTCCCCGCTCTCACCGCGCGGTACGATCTCGTGCTCGCGCATCGGATGGAGCATTCCGAACCGTGGCCGTCGCAGGGCGTGCGCAGTCTGACCCTCGTGCGCGAACCGCTCGACGTGGCGGTCGCGACATCGCATCCGCTCGCCGACCGCTCGTCGGTGTCACCGTCGGACATCGCCGCCGAGCGCTGGGTGACGAGCCGGGTCGGCTACTCCCCCGATGACGTGCTGGGTGCGATCGCCGCCGTCGCGAACATCGCCCCCCGTGTGCAGCATCGCATCAACGACTACGGGGCGGTGGCCGCCGCCGTCGCCGCGGGCGACGTCGTGGGGCTGCTCCCCCGCTTCACCTCGCGCAGTGCCGACGAGAGCGAGATCGTGCGGATCCCCCTGCTCGGTGTGAGCACGCATCGGCTGATCGATGTGCTCGCCCGCCCCGAGACCCTGCGTCGACGCAGCGTTCGGCTGGTCGTCGAAGGACTGCAGCGGGTGATGGGCCGCCTCAGCCGCTGACGGTGTGATCATAGACTCGGCTCATGACCGAGGCCTCTAATCCGCTGCTGTCCCCCTCGACGCTTCCGTACGGGATGCCGGATTACGCCAGCATCCGGCCCGAGCACTACCTGCCGGCATTCGCGATGGCGTTCGACGAGCACCTCACCCAGGTGCGCGCCATCACCGTGGTGCGCTCGATGCCGACCTTCGAGAACACGATCGAGGCTCTGGAGCGCAGCGGCGAGACGCTGGATCGGGTCGCCCACGCCTTCTATACCGTCAGCTCGGCGGATGCGACGCCCGAGATCCAGCGGATCGATGAGCAGCTCGCCCCGCTGATGGCCGCGCACGACGACGCGATCCGCCTCGACGGTGCGCTGTACTGGCGGGTGGCGCAGGTGCATTCGATGCTCGACCGGCTCGACCTCACCGACGAGCAGCGTTACCTCGTTCAGCGGCACTTCCGCGAGATGACGCACGCAGGGGCGGCGCTCGACGACGATTCGAAGGCGCGGCTGACCGCGCTGAATCAGCGCCTGTCGACCCTCAGCACGACGTTCGAGAAGAACCTGCTGAGCGACACGAACGATCTCGCGGTGATCTTCGACGACGCCGAGGACCTCGACGGTCTCTCCGCGGGAGAGCTCAGCGCCACCGCCCGCGCCGCTGCCGAGCGCGGGTTCGAGGGCAGGTACCTCGTCTCGCTGCCGCTGTTCAGCGGGCATCCGTACCTGGCATCCCTCACCGCGCGCGAGAGCCGCCGCCGCATCATGCACGCGTCGCTCGCCCGTGCCTCACGCGGCAACGAGAACGACAACCGCGCGGTGCTCGCCGAGATCGTCGCGCTCCGCGCCGAGCGGGCTGCCCTGCTGGGATACGAATCGCACGCGGCGTACATCACGGCCGACGAGACGGCGGGCACCCCTGAGGCGGTGGAGCGGATGCTGCGCGAGCTCGCGGTTCCGGCGGCTCGCAACGCTCAGCGCGAGGGTGCGGCGCTGCAGCAGATCATCGACGAGAACGAGACCCAGCCGTTCGCCCTCGAGGCCCACGACTGGGCCTTCTACACCGAGAAGGTGCGTCAGGCCCGTTTCGACATCGACACGGCCGAGCTTCGAGGGTACTTCGAGGCCGAACGGGTGCTGCGCGACGGTGTCTTCTTCGCCGCGACGAAGCTGTACGGCATCACCTTCACCGAGCGCTCGGATCTGTCGTCGTACCATCCGGATGCGCGGGTCTTCGAGGTGCATGATGAAGACGGTTCGGCGGTCGGGCTCTACGTGCTCGACCTGTACACTCGCGACACCAAGCGCGGCGGTGCGTGGATGAACCCGATCGTCAGCGAGTCGGCTCTGCGCGGCACCCTGCCGGTGGTCGCGAACAACCTCAACGTCTCACGCCCCGCCGACGGGATGCCCACGCTGCTGACCCTCGACGAGGTCACCACGCTGTTCCACGAGTTCGGGCATGCGCTGCACGGGCTGTTCGCTCGCGTCACCTACCCGCACTTCTCGGGGACGAACGTGTTCCGCGACTTCGTCGAGTTCCCCAGTCAGGTCAACGAGATGTGGATCCTGTGGCCCGAGGTGCTGAGCAGCTACGCACGACACCACGAGACCGGCGAGCCGCTCGACGCCGGCATCGTCGAGCGGCTGCGCGCCTCGGAGACGTTCGACCAGGGACACGCGACCAGCGAGTATTTGGCGGCAGCCTGGCTCGACCAGGCCTGGCACCGGGCCGGTGCCGGCTCAGCAGTGGCTGACGTCGCGGAGTTCGAACGCGCGGCGCTGGCCGATGTGGGGCTGCTCAACCCCGTCGTGCCCACCCGCTACTCGTCGGCGTACTTCGCGCACGTCTTCTCGGGCGGCTACAGCGCCGGGTACTACTCGTACATCTGGAGCGAGGTGCTCGACGCCGACACCGTGGAGTGGTTCCGCGAGAACGGCGGACTCACGCGCGAGAACGGTGACCGCTTCCGCTCGCGCCTGCTCGGCGTGGGCGGCTCGAAGGATCCGCTGGAGGCCTACCGCGACTTCCGCGGTCGGGATGCCGAGATCGCCCCGCTGCTGAAGCGCCGCGGACTCGAGGGCTGAGGGCCCGGCGCCGGCTCAGGCTGCGGCTCGGCTCCGGCTGCGGCCGCACTTCGGAAAGATGCACGACCCCGGCGATGCCCTGCTCAGTCGGCTGCAGCCCCGTGCAGCCGCGGCATCGCCTTCATCCAGGTGAGCAGGTGGTAGCTCTGCTCGAGTCGATCGCCGAGGGAGTCGACCGGCTCCAGGTGCACGGTGATGATCTCGCTGTCGTCGAGCGACTGCGCGGCGACCCGGCGGCAGCCCCGCGCGAGGAAGTGGTGCGACCGGTTGGTGTGGTTTCCCCAGTTCGCCCAGGTCGAGCCGAGGTCGATCATCTCGCCGGCGACATAGCCCGTCTCTTCCCGCAGTTCGCGCAGCGCGGCATCCCTGGGGCTCTCCCCCTCGTCGACCGCGCCGCCTACCAGTCCGATCGCGACGATGCCGGCACCGTGACGGTACTCCTCGACCACGATCGCCTGACCGGACTCGTCGACGGCGAGAACGGTGATCCAGTCGGCCGGGTTCAGGACGTAGTAGGGCGCGATGGTGCGGCCTCGACCGTCCACGCACGTGTCGGCGCGCAGGTCGATCCAGCGATCTTTGACGATCTGCGTGCCGTCGGCGACGCGCCAGGCCTGCGGGTGCTCGTCTGTCACGCCGCTCAGGCGCTCTTGCGCTTGCGCGAGAGGACGACCGTCGGAGGGGCGCCGTCCTCGACCGCGGCCTTCGTGACCACGACCTTCGACACATCCTCCGCCGACGGGATCTCGAACATGATCGGGCCGAGCACGTCTTCGAGGATCGCACGGAGGCCGCGCGCGCCGGTCTTGCGCAGCACGGCGAGGTCGGCGATGGAACGCAGTGCGTCGTCCTCGAACTCCAGCTGCACGCCGTCGATGTCGAACATGCGCTGATACTGCTTCACGAGCGCGTTGCGCGGCCCGGTGAGGATGTCGACCAGGGCATCCTGATCGAGCGGCGACACCGAGGTGACGACCGGCAGACGGCCGATGAACTCGGGGATGAGCCCGAACTTGTGCAGGTCCTCGGGCAGCACCTCGCTGAACAGGTCGAGGTCCTTGCCCTTGTCGTGCAGCGGAGCGCCGAAGCCGACGCCGTGCTTGCCGACGCGGGCCGAGATGATCTCCTCCAGCCCGGCGAAGGCGCCGGCGACGATGAACAGCACGTTCGTCGTGTCGATCTGCAGGAACTCCTGGTGCGGGTGCTTGCGCCCGCCCTGCGGCGGAACCGAGGCGACCGTGCCCTCGAGGATCTTCAGCAGCGCCTGCTGCACGCCCTCACCCGAGACGTCGCGGGTGATCGAGGGGTTCTCGGCCTTGCGGGCGATCTTGTCGATCTCGTCGATGTAGATGATGCCCGTCTCGGCGCGCTTGGTGTCGTAGTCGGCCGCCTGCAGCAGCTTGAGCAGGATGTTCTCGACATCCTCGCCGACGTAGCCGGCCTCGGTGAGAGCCGTCGCATCGGCGACCGCGAACGGCACGTTCAGGCGCTTGGCGAGCGTCTGCGCGAGATACGTCTTGCCGCAGCCGGTCGGGCCGAGCATGAGGATGTTGCTCTTCGCGACCTCGACCTCCTCCGCCTTCTGCTCGGCGGACTGGATCGTGCCCCGGGCACGCACGCGCTTGTAGTGGTTGTACACGGCAACGGCGAGCGAGCGCTTCGCCGGCTCCTGGCCCACCACGTACTCCTCGAGGAACGAGAAGATCTCTCGGGGCTTCGGCAGCTCGAAGTCGGCCACCGGGCCGGTGCCGGCCTCGGCCATGCGCTCTTCGATGATCTCGTTGCACAGCTCGACGCACTCGTCGCAGATGTAGACACCGGGACCGGCGATGAGCTGCTGCACCTGCTTCTGGCTCTTGCCGCAGAAAGAGCATTTGAACAGATCAGCGCTTTCACCGATGCGTGCCATGCGCGTCCTCCTCGAGCATTCGGCCAGGCAGGGTCCTGATGCCGTCAATCGAGCCTAACCGCACGCACCGACACAGGGCCGCATTGGAGCGCGCCGTTCGCTCGCGTGCTGCTCAGTAGCCCTCTGCGGCCTTCGCGCCGTCGAGGATGGCGCGTGATGACGACAGTCCCAGCCGTGTCGCGCCCGCCTCGATCATCGCGTCGGCGTCGGCTGCGGTGCGGATGCCTCCTGAGGCCTTGACCTCGAGCCTGTCGCCGACCGTCTGCTTCATGAGGGCCACGGCGTGCACAGTGGCACCACCGGCAGGATGGAAGCCGGTGGACGTCTTCACGAAGTCGGCGCCCGCGCTCTCCGCCGCACGGCACACGGCCACGATGGCCTCGTCGGTCAGCGCGGCCGACTCGATGATCACCTTGAGCACGACGGGTCGCGGGGCGGCGTCGCGCACGGCGCGGATGTCTGCCTCGACGTCGGCGTAGCGCCCTTCGACAGCCGCGCCGATGTCGATGACCATGTCGAGCTCATCAGCACCCTGCTCCACCGCGAGAGCCGCTTCGGCCGCCTTGATCGACGAGTGATGCTTGCCGCTGGGGAAGCCGACCACGACCGCGAGCTTCAACTCGCCGCGCAGGTCGACGGGCAGAGCCGATGGTGACAGGCACACACTGTAGGTTCCGAGGTCGGCGGCCTCCGCGATCGCGGCGACGATGTCGGCGCTCGTCGCCTCGGGCTTGAGCAGTGTGTGATCGATGTGCCGGGCGAGCGATGCGGTCACGAAGGCCTCCAGGTGGGGAATGGTGGGAACTCCAGCGTACTCGCGGCCGCTGGCGGTGCGAGCAGCGCGCAGGGCTCGATGAGCGTTCCGCGCACGAAAGAACGGCCCGGACGAGTGTCCGGGCCGCTCTTTCGTCGAGGGGCGTCAGGCGCGCTTGCGCGAGGTGAGCACCTGATCGACGATGCCGTACTCGAGCGCCTCGCTCGCCGACAGGATCTTGTCGCGGTCGATGTCGCGGTTGACCTGCTCGACCGCCTTGCCGGTGTGGTGAGCCATGGTCTCCTCGAGCCAGGTGCGCATGCGCAGGATCTCGGCTGCCTGGATCTCGATGTCGGATGCCTGGCCGTGGCCGGCCTCGCCCATCGCCGGCTGGTGCATGAGCACGCGGGCGTTGGGCAGGGCAAGTCGCTTGCCCGGGGTTCCCGCGGCGAGCAGAACGGATGCCGCGGAGGCGGCCTGTCCGAGGACGACCGTCTGGATGTGCGGCGCGACGTACTGCATGGTGTCGTAGATCGCCGTCATCGCCGTGAACGATCCGCCGGGCGAGTTGATGTACATGGTGATGTCGCGCTCGGCGTCCTGGCTCTCGAGCACGAGCAGCTGTGCCATGACGTCGTCGGCCGAGGCGTCGTCGACCTGCACGCCGAGGAAGATCACGCGGTCTTCGAACAGCTTGTTGTACGGGTCCTGGCGCTTGAAGCCGTAGGCCGTGCGCTCTTCGAACTGGGGCAGCACGTAGCGGCTGGAGGGCAGGTTTCCGGCAGCGCGGAAGGTGGGGGTGTGCATGTGTGTGTGCCTTCCTTACTGGTCTGCGCCGGTGCCGCCGCCGCCGGTGACGTCGCTGGCGTGCTCGCGGATGTGGTCGACGAAGCCGTACTCGAGGGCCTCGTCGGCGGTGAACCAGCGGTCCCGATCGCCGTCCTCGTTGATCTGCTCGACCGTCTTGCCGGTCTGACCCGCCGTGATCTCGGCCAGGCGGCGCTTCATCGACAGGATCAGCTGCGCCTGGGTCTGGATGTCGCTCGCGGTTCCGCCGAAGCCGCCGTGCGGCTGGTGCAGAAGCACGCGGGCGTTGGGGGTGATGTAGCGCTTGCCCTTGGTGCCGCTGGTCAGCAGCAGCTGTCCCATCGAGGCCGCCATGCCGATGCCGACCGTGACGATGTCGTTGGGCACGAACTGCATGGTGTCGTAGATCGCCATGCCCGCGGTGATCGACCCACCGGGAGAGTTGATGTAGAGGTAGATGTCCTTCTCCGAGTCCTCGGCGGCGAGAAGGAGGATCTTCGCGCAGATCTCGTTCGCGTTCTCGTCGCGCACCTCAGAGCCCAGCCAGATGATGCGGTCCTTGAGCAGTCTGTCGAAGACGCTCGTCGCCATCAGGGGTTCAGCCATGTCAGCTCCTGTTTCCGTGTGTCGGTGGTTCGAATCTACCGGCGGCGGCGTGCGCCCCCGGCCGTGTTCGCCGTCGGCATATCAGCGTGGCGGGACGGCGCTCATGCCCTCGGCCCCTCGAGCAGCTCGGCGGCGTACCCGGTCACCGAACGCGTGTAGCGGTTCAGATGCGGGGCGAGGGCGGTCAGGGCGATGGATGCCCCGCGCGTCGCGTCACCCGCCGAGACCAGCGCGAGGGCGTAGAACGCCGCCGCCTCGTCGGCCAGCGCCTGTCCGCGCGTGCGCTCGTACTCGTCGGCCAGCAGCGCGAGCGACTCGTCGACTCTGCCGAGGTTGCGGATGGTGCTGGCGAGCTGGATGACCGCCTGCGTGCGCCGATCGGGATCCAGGCCGGCGTCGAGCGCGGCCCGATAGAGCGGCTCGGCCGCCTCCTCCTCCCCCGCGCTGTCGCGCGCACCGGCGCGTTCGAACAGTGCGACCGGATGCCCTGCGTCGAGCTCCGCGGCGATCTCGTCGATCCGGGCGATGCGCTCTCGGTCGTCCAGGGCGTCGTCGTCCCACACCGCGTCGACGCGCGACTGCCACTGGTCGGGCAGATGATCCATGTCGTCTCTCCTCATACGCCGAAGGGCGGATGCCGCAGCATCCGCCCTTCGTTCGATCATGCGATGATCACTCGGCCTTCTCGGCCTCGTCCTTCTTCGCAGCTGCCTTCTTGGCCGGAGCCTTCTTCGCGGGCTTCTCTGCGTCACCCTCGGCGTCGGCGTCCTTCTCGGCCGGAGCCTTCTTCTTCGCGGGAGCCTTCTTCTTCGCGGGAGCCTTCTTCTTCGCGGGCTTGTCCTCGACAGACTCAGCCTCAGCCTCAGCCTCAGCCGCAGCCGCGTCGTCGTCCTCGGCGTCGCCGATGAACTCCGACAGGTCGACCTTCTTGCCGTTGCTGTCGACGATGTTCACCTTGCCGAGGGTCGCCGCCAGCGCCTTGTTGCGGGCGACCTCGCCGACCAGGGCGGGCAGCTGGCCTGCGCCCTGCAGCGCCTCGACGAACTCCTGCGGAGCCATGCCGTACTGCGCGGCCGACTGGATGAGGTACTGGCTGAGCTCCTCCTGCGAGACCTGCACGTTCGCGTTCTCGGCGATCGTGTCGAGCAGCACCTGCGTGCGGAACTGCTTCTCGCTGGCCTCGGCGACCTCGGCACGGTGCTCGTCGTCCTCGAGGCGGTTCTCGTTCTCGAGGTGCGCGTGCACCTCGTCCTCGATGAGCTGCGCCGGAACGGGGATCTCGACCTGCTCGAGGAGCGTCTCGATGAGCTGGTCGCGAGCGGCGGCACCCTGGGTGAAGACGCCCTGCTGTGCGACGCGCTCGGCGAGGCTGTCGCGCAGCTCGGCGACCGTGTCGAACTCCGACGCCATCTGAGCGAAGTCGTCGTCGGCCTCGGGCAGCTCGCGCTCCTTGACAGCCTTGAGCGTGACCGACACCTCGGCCTGCTCGCCGGCGTGGTCGCCGCCCACGAGAGCAGAGCGGAACGTGGTCTCCTCGCCCGCGGTGAGCGAGTCGAGCGCCTCGTCGATGCCCTCCAGCAGCTCACCGGAGCCGATCTCGTACGACACGCCCTCGGCACGGTCGATCTCGGCGCCGTCGATGGTGGCGACGAGATCGAGTTCGACGAAGTCGCCGGTGGCGGCGGGACGATCGACGGGGATCAGGGTGCCGAAGCGCGCGCGCAGGCTGTCGAGCTCGGCGTCGATCGCGGCCTCGTCGGCCTCGACGGCGTCGACGGTGAGGGTGATCTCCGAGAGCTCGGGAAGCTCGATCTCGGGGCGCACATCGACCTCGATGTCGACGAGCAGGTCACCCGAGAAGTCCTTCTCGTTCGGCCACTGCGTGATGTCGGCGGCCGGACGGCCGACGATGCGGACGTTGTGCTCGGCCGCAGCCTCGCGGAAGAAGCCGTCCAGGGCCTCGTTCACGGCATGTTCGATGACGGCGCCGCGGCCGACGCGCTGGTCGATGATCGGAGCGGGAACCTTGCCCTTGCGGAAGCCGGGGATCTGCACATCCTGAGCGATGTGCTCGTAGGCGTGCGCGATGCTGGGCTTGAGGTCCTCAGGGGTGACCGTGATGGTGAGCTTGACCCGGGTCGGGGACAGCTTCTCGACGGTGCTGTTGGCCATGCTGATGTGTCTCCTTGTGGTTTCCGCGTTGACGACGCGGTCGTGAAGTCTTCGACCGTGGTCGGGGCGACAGGATTTGAACCTGCGACCTCCCGCTCCCAAAGCGGGCGCTCTACCAAGCTGAGCTACGCCCCGGCTTGAACCCGCGCACACGGGAACGGCCCTGACGAGTCTAACGGACGGAACACGTGGCTCCGTCCGCTATGCTTTACGAGGTGCTCCGCTCGGCGGGCGCCTGAGAGGCGAGACACCGCCGGAATTCCGGGGATGTAGCTTAATGGTAAAGCCTTAGTCTTCCAAACTAATGACGCGGGTTCGATTCCCGTCATCCCCTCTCCTGACGAAGGCCCCCACCTCACGGTGGGGGCCTTCTCGCATGCGCGGGCGGTCCCGGCATCCGGCTGCGACCGCCGGCCCGCGCAGAGCCCGTGACGCGAAGAACCCCCGGAGTCGGTGACTCCAGGGGTTCTGCACGTCGACTCTCAGTTGCCGCCGCGGCGCTCGCGCAGCTGCGTGAGGGCATCCTCGAGAAGCTGCTCGGCCTCTTCGTCGGTGCGGCGCTCCTTCACGTACGCGAGGTGCGTCTTGTACGGCTCCGGCTTGGCGAGCATCGGCGGGTTCTGCCGATCGCGCCCTGCGGGCAGGCCGCTCTGCGGGTGGTCGATGGTCTCGGGGATCTCCTCATCGGGAAGACCGGCCGCGAAGTAGCGGACGGTCTCATTGCCGAGTCCGTCCCAGTACGACACGGGGATGCGGTCGGCGTGGTAGCCGTGGTCCTGCTCGCCCATGGGACCCGAGCCGACACGTGTGCCGCGGATCGCGTTGCCTCCGGTAGCCATCAGATCACCTGGAACTTCGTGATGAGACCGAGCGCGACGATCGAGATGAACCAGATCAGGGCGAGCACGATCGTGAAACGGTTGAGGTTGCGCTCAGCGAGACCCGAGGAGCCGACCGCAGCCGACATCCCCCCGCCGAACATATCGGACAGGCCGCCACCGCGGCCCTTGTGGAGAAGAATGAGGAGCGTCAGCAGCACACTGGTCACGCCAGTGAGCACCTGCAGAACGAACTCGAGAACCTGCACGAGGAAAGCCTTTCGCCGGGGCCGGAATGCCCGTCTAGCGGTCAATTATAGGACGAGGCGCTCGCGCGCCCCGCCCCGACTCACACGCCGACGTGCTTCTGGAAGCGCACGATCGCCGCGAACTCGTCGACGACGAGGCTTGCGCCGCCCACCAGCGCACCATCCACGTCGGGCTCGCGCATGAAGCTGGCGATGTTGCTCGACTTGACCGATCCCCCGTAGAGCACGCGGGTACGAGCAGCCGCGTCTTCGTCGAGCACCGTGGCGAGCACGCCGCGCAGCGAAGCGCAGACGTCCTGCGCCTGAGCAGGGGTCGCCGCCTGACCTGAGCCGATCGCCCAGACCGGCTCGTACGCCACGACGATCTCCGCCGACGCGGGAACACCCTCGAGCGCCTTCTCGAGCTGGCCTGCCGGCACCGCGCTGGCACCGAACTTCTCGAGGTCCTCGGCGGTCTCGCCCACGCAGATCACCGGGACGAGGCCGTGCTTCAGCGCGGCCTTCACCTTCGCGTTCACGACCGAGTCGTCTTCGCGGTGGTGCTCGCGACGCTCGGAGTGACCGATGATCACGTAGCCGACGTTGAGCTTCGACAGGAATGCGCCCGACACCTCTCCGGTGTAGGCCCCCGAGTCGTGAGCCGAGAGGTCCTGCGCGCCGAGCGCGAACGGGATCTTGTCGGCGTCGATGAGCGTCTGCACGCTGCGGATGTCGGTGAACGGCGGGAACACCGCCACCTCTACGGAGTCGCCCTCGTGCCCGGCGTCCTTCAGCGTCCAGTGCAGCTTCTGCACGGTCGCGACCGCCTGCAGGTGATCGAGGTTCATCTTCCAGTTGCCCGCGATGAGCGGGGTGCGGCGGTTCTGCGCGCTGGTCACAGGGTTCACTCCCATCCGAGGACCGTGAGGCCCGGTAGCTTCTTGCCCTCGAGGAACTCGAGGCTGGCGCCTCCGCCCGTCGAGATGTGTCCGAACTGATCGTCCGAGAATCCGAGCTGACGCACGGCGGCCGCAGAATCCCCGCCGCCGACCACGCCGAGGCCGTCGATCTCGGTGAGCGCCTGCGCGACGGTCTTCGTCCCTGCCGCGAAGGCCGGGAACTCGAACACGCCCATCGGCCCGTTCCAGAAGACGGTCGCAGACGATCGCACCGCGTCGGCGAACGCGGCCGCGGTGTCGGGGCCGATGTCGAGCCCGATCCCGGATGCCCCGAACGAGCTCTGCTCGATGGCATCCGCCGCCACGATCTCGTGATCGGCGTCGGCGGCGAATCCGGAGGCGACCACGACGTCGGTCGGCAGCACGAGCTCGACGCCGCGCTCCTTCGCCTCGGCGATGTAGCCGCGCACAGTGTCGAGCTGTTCCTTCTCGAGCAGGCTGGCGGCCACAGAGTGGCCCTTCGCCGCGAGGAAGGTGAAGAGCATCCCGCCGCCGATGAGCAGCCGATCGACGCGCGGCAGCAGGTGCGAGATCACGCCGAGCTTGTCGCTCACCTTCGATCCGCCGAGCACGACCGTATACGGGCGCTCGGGGTTCTCGGTGAGCCGGTCGAGCACGTCCAGCTCGGCGGCGATCAGCAGTCCCGCGGCGGACGGCAGCAGCTCGGCCAGGTCGTAGACGCTGGCCTGCTTGCGGTGCACGACGCCGAACCCGTCTGAGACGAGAGCGTCGCCGAGCTCGGCGAGCTGCCCGGCGAACGCCGCGCGAGCCGCGTCGTCCTTCGCGGTCTCACCGGGGTTGAACCGCAGGTTCTCGAGGACGGCGATCGCGCCGTCCTCGAGACCTGCGACGATCTCGCGTGCGGAATCGCCCACGGTGTCCGTCGCGAAGGCGACGGGGGCGTCGAGCAGTTCCGACAGCCGCTGCGCGACCGGCTCGAGGCTGTACTGGGGGTCGGGAGCTCCGTCAGGCCGCCCCAGGTGCGAGCACACGATCACGCGTGCGCCGGCATCGGTGAGGGCGGTGAGGGTGGGCAGCGAGGCCCTGACGCGACCGTCATCGGTGATGACGCCGTCCTTCAGCGGGACGTTCAGGTCGCAGCGGACGATGACCCGTCTGCCCGCCAGGGACCCCAGTGACTCGAGAGTGCGCAGCGCCATGACTCAGAGACGCTCGGCGACGTACTCGGTGAGGTCGACGAGGCGGTTGGAGTAGCCCCACTCGTTGTCGTACCAGCTCGAGACCTTGACGAGGTTGCCGCTGACGTTGGTCAGCTCCGCGTCGAAGATCGACGAGTGCGGGTTCAGCTGGATGTCGCTCGAGACGATCGGGTCCTCGGTGTACTCCAGGATGCCCTGCAGGCGCCCCTCGGCTGCCGCCTCGCGGTACGCGGCGTTGATCTCGTCGACCGTCAGGCCGTCGCGCTCGGCGATGATCGTGAGGTCGACGATCGAGCCGGTGGGAACGGGCACGCGGTACGACGAGCCGCTGAGCTTGCCGTTGAGCTCGGGAAGCACGAGGCCGATGGCCTTGGCTGCACCGGTCGATGCGGGCACGATGTTGACCGCGGCGGCGCGGGCACGGCGCAGGTCGCTGTGCGGGCCGTCCTGCAGGTTCTGGTCTGCGGTGTAGGCGTGCGCGGTCATCATGAAGCCGCGCTCGATGCCGAACTTGTCGTTGAAGACCTTGGCGAGGGGCGCGAGGCAGTTCGTGGTGCACGAGGCGTTCGAGATGACGTTCATCGTGGCGGAGTCGTAGGTGTCCTCGTTCACGCCCATCACGAACGTGCCGTCGACATCGGTACCGGGCGCCGAGATGATGACCTTCTTGGCACCGCCGGCGATGTGCTTCGAGGCGTCGGCGGCCTTGGTGAACCGTCCGGTGGACTCGATGACGATGTCTACGCCGAGCTCCCCCCACGGCAGGGCTGCGGGGTCGCGCTCCTCGAACACCTTGATGTCCTTGCCGCCCACGGTGATGACGTCGCCCTTGTGGGTGACCTCGACGCCGAGCGGACCGCCGACCGAGTCGTACTTGAGCAGGTGCGCCAGTGCGGCGTTGTCCGTGAGGTCGTTGACCGCGACGATCTCGATGTCAGCGTTCTGTGCGAGCGCCGCACGAAGGAAGTTACGTCCGATACGACCGAAGCCGTTGATACCGATCTTGACAGACACGAAAGTCTCCTGGTTCTTACTCGGGGAAATGCGTAATTCTTACGGAATGCACGGACAACGGCGTCCTAATGGGCCGAGCGCCCATTAGGACGCCGGTCTTTCACGACAGTACCAGCAGACCGGAGGTCTTCTCGCGTGCGATCTCGAAGCGTGACGCCACGTTCTCCCAGTTCGCGATGTTCCACGCGGCCTTGATGTAGTCGGCCTTCACGTTGAGGTAGTCGAGGTAGAAGGCGTGCTCCCACATGTCGAGCTGGAACAGCGGGATGGTGCCCTGCGCGGTGTTGCCCTGCTGGTCGAACAGCTGCTGGATGATCAAGCGAGCACCGATCGGGTCCCAGCTGAGCACCGCCCAGCCCGAGCCCTGGATGCCGGCCGCGGCTGCGGCGAAGTGCGCCTGGAACTTCTCGAACGAGCCGAAGAACTCGTCGATCGCGGCCTTGAGCTCGCCTTCGGGCTGTCCGCCGCCCTCGGGCGAGAGGTTGGTCCAGAAGATCGAGTGGTTGACGTGACCGCCGAGGTTGAACGCGAGGTCCTTCTCGAACTTGTTCACGTTGGCGAGGTTGCCGCTCTCGCGGGCCTCGGCCAGGCCGTCGAGTGCCGCGTTGGCACCGGCGACGTATGCGGCGTGGTGCTTGTCATGGTGCAGTTCCATGATCTTGCCGCTGATGTGCGGTTCCAGTGCCGCGAAGTCATAGGGAAGGTCGGGGAGCGTGTAGGTCGCCATGTCGATTTCATCCAATCCGCGCCGCGCCACGGCGCTTGCCGATCCTCTGCGACGCCGAAGTGCCTCGCAGAGCAGACGTTTTTCATCCTACTGACGACAACGCCGCGGGCGGCCGGATGTTCCGAATGACGGACTCGCCGCGACCTCAGCCGTCGAGACCGGCAGGCACAGCAGCCTCTGTGCCGGGGATGCCCTCCTGCTGGGCGCGCTTGTCGGCCATGGCGAGCAGCCGTCGGATGCGGCCGGCCACGGCGTCCTTGGTCAGCGGCGGGTCAGCGTGATGCCCCAGCTCGTCGAGGCTCGCGTCGCGATGCGCGAGCCTGAGGCTTCCCGCGGTGCGCAGATGCTCGGGCACGTCGTCGCCCAGGATCTCGAGTGCGCGCTCGACGCGAGCGCATGCGGCCACGGCCGCCTGCGCCGATCGACGCAGGTTCGCGTCGTCGAAGTTGACGAGGCGGTTCACGCCCGCGCGCACCTCGCGGCGCTGGCGCATCTCCTCCCACGCGACGGCCGTGCGGCGGGCGCCCATCGCGGTGAGGATGGCACGGATCGCCTCGCCTTCACGCACGACCACGCGCGGCAGGCCGCGCACCTCGCGGGCCTTCGCCGCGACGCCGAGGCGATGCGCGGCGCCGACGAGCGCCATCGCGGCCTCGCCGGACGGGCACGAGATCTCGAGCATGGCCGATCGTCCGGGCTCGCTGAGGGATCCGGATGCCAGGAACGCCCCGCGCCAGATGCCGGCGAGCTCCTCGGGAGAGCCGGTGGTGAGACGGTTGGGCAGGCCGCGCACCGGCCGGCGTCGCGCGTCGAGCAGACCCGTCTGGCGTGCCAGGGTCTCCCCCGCCGCGATGACGCGAACCGCCCAGCGGGCGCCGCTCGTGGATCCACTCGTGCTCGCAACGCTGGCCTTGACCTGCGCGATCTCGGGACGCACACCATAGATCTCGGCGAGGTCGCGGCTGACACGACGCGCCAGCAGCTCGGCATCCACCTCGGCCTCGACCGCGACCCGACCGGCGATGGAGTGCAGACCGCCCGCGAAACGCAGGATGGTCGTCACCTCAGCGACGCGCACCGTCGGGGGTGCGTTGCGCACGCTGACGAGCTCGGCCTTGACGTCGGTGGTTAGTGCCACGGGACTCCTCATGATCCAGGCGTCGGATCGCGACGCAAGGGACTAGCCTACAAGGCCCGGAGGCCGCGCACCGACCCGAGCGGCTGCCTCCCGCCGGGCGGACGCCACCGGATCGGCGGTCACTCCCGACCGAGGTCGCGGTGGCGCACGTTGACGGCGACGCCGGGCACGTCGGCCAGGCGGCGAGCCAGCTCCTCGCTCATCGCCACCGAGCGGTGCTTGCCGCCGGTGCAGCCGATGGCGACCGTCGAGTGACTCTTGTTCTCGCGCTGATACCCCTCGAGCACCGGGCGCAGCGCCGCGGCGTACGCGTCGAGGAACTGCTCGGAGCCGGGCAGGCCCAGCACGTACTCGCGCACCGGCTCGTCGCGCCCGGTGAAGTCGCGCAGCTCCTCGTTCCAGAACGGGTTCGGCAGGAACCGCATGTCGGCCACGAGGTCGACGTCGGTGGGCAGACCGTACTTGAAGCCGAAGCTGAGGATGGTGAGGCGGTGCCGGGCCGTGCCCTCCTCCGAGAACATTTCGGTGACCTGCATCGCCAGCTGGTGGATGTTCAGCGTCGACGTGTCGATGAGCAGATCGGCCGATTCGCGGATGGTGGCCAGACGAGCGCGCTCGGTGCGGATGCCGTCGAGCAGGGTGCCGTCGCCCTGCAGCGGATGCGGCCGGCGCACCGCCTCGAATCGACGCACGAGCACGTCATCGGACGCGTCGAGGTAGAGCACCTTCACCCCGCCGCGGCGGCGCAGCACACGGTACACATCGGGCAGCTCGTCGAACAGCCCGCGACCGCGGACGTCGACGACAGCCGCGATCTTCGGAAGGTTCCCGGCACCCATGTCGGTGAGCTCGAGAAGGGGCCGCAGGATCTGCGGGGGCAGGTTGTCGACCACGTACCAGCCGAGGTCCTCGAGTGCGTTCGCCGCTGTGGTGCGGCCGGCTCCCGACATCCCGGTGACGATGAGGAACTCGCCCTCTTCTGCGGCCGCCATCCGTGCTCCCTTCGCTGAGACAAGCCTACCGAGTCGCGGGCGCCTGTCCGCCCGCGAGATGGGCGTGGATGGTGGATGCCAGCACCGGCCCGATGCCCGCCACCTCGCTGATCTGCTCGGGGGTCGACGCGCGCAGCGCCGTGACCGACCCGAAGTGGGTGAGCAGCGCTTTGATGCGTGCGTCGCCGAGCCCGGGGATCTCGCGGAGCACCGTCTGGATGTCGCGACGGCGGCGCTTGCGCTGGTGGGTGATGGCGAACCGATGCGCCTCATCACGCAGCCGCTGCACGAGGTACAGCGCCTCGCTGGTGCGCGGAAGGATGACCGGGAAGTCATCGTCGGGCACCCAGATCTCCTCGAGCCGCTTGGCGATGCCGCACAGTGCGATCTCTGTGCGTCCGCTGTCGCGCAGTGCCCTCGCGGCCGCCTGCACCTGAGGCTGACCGCCGTCCACGACCAGCAGCTGCGGCCGGTAGGCGAAGCGCGGCCGTCGTCTTCCCTCGTCCTCGTCCTCCTCGACCTGCTCAGGACTCGCATCCACCCGGGCGAGACGACGCATCAGAACCTGATACATCGAGTCGGTGTCGTCGGTCGTCTCGGCGATGTTGAACGAGCGGTACTGATCTTTGCGCGGCAGCCCGTCTTCGAAGACCACCATCGATGCGACGACGTTCGTGCCGCCGAGGTGCGAGATGTCGAAGCATTCGATGCGCAGCGGCGCCTCGGCCATGCCGAGAGCCTCCTGCAGGTCGGTGAGCGCCTGCGTGCGAGCGACATAGTCGCTGGTGCGCCGGGTCTTGTGCCGCAGCAGGGTCTGCTGCGCGTTGAGGGTGGCGGTGCGCATGAGATCGGCGCGCTGCCCGCGCTGAGCGACGGCGATCTCGACCCGGCGTCCGCGGCGGGCGCGGAGCCACTCCTCGAGCTCGGCGGCGTCGTCGGGCAGGGTGGGCACGAGCACGCGACGCGGAATGTCTGACGAGTCGCCGTACACGCGCTGCAGGATCTGGTCGACGAGCTCTCCGCGGCTGATGTCGAGCTCTTTGTCGACGGCGAGCGACCGCACACCGCGCACGCGACCGCCGCGGATCACGAAATGGTGCACCGCCGCCGACAGCTCGTCCTCGGCGATGCCGAACAGGTCGGCATCCTCATCCGACGGCAGCACGAGGGCGCTCTTGCCGAGCACGGCGTCGATCGCGGTGAGCTTGTCGCGGAAGCGCGCCGCCGCCTCGTAGTCCATCGCGGCGGAGGCCGCCTGCATGCGCTTCGTGAGATCGCGCGTGAAGCGCTCGTCACCGCCCGCCATGAAGGCCACGAAGTCGTCGACCATCGCGCGGTGCTCGTCGATCGTGACCTTCATCGAGCACGGGCCACCGCACTTGCCGATCTGGCCGGGGAAGCACGGTCGGCCCGTCTGCATGGCACGTCGATAGCTGGAGTCGCTGCACGTGCGGATCGGGAACGCCTTGACCATCAGGTCTATGGTCTCGTGCACGGCCCAGACCTTCGGGTACGGGCCGAAGTACCGCGCACCGGGGATGCGCCGGTTGCGCGTCACCATCACGCGCGGCGCTTCGTCTGCGAGGGTGATCGCCATGAACGGATACGACTTGTCGTCGCGGTAGCGCACGTTGAACGGCGGATCGAACTCCTTGATCCACATGTACTCGAGTTGCAGCGAGTCGACGTCGGTCGCGACGACGGTCCATTCGACGGATGCCGCGGTCGTGACCATCCGTCGCGTGCGCTCGTGCAGGGTGCGCAGCGGGGCGAAGTAGTTCGACAGGCGCTGGCGGAGGTTCTTCGCCTTGCCGACGTACAGCACCCGGCCGTCGGCGTCGCGGAAGCGGTAGACACCGGGGTCGGTGGGGATCTCCCCCGCGCGCGGCTTGTACGGGAGGACGTCCGCCATCAGCCGGCCTTGCGCGAGTCGCGCTCCTGCCCGAGGACTTCGGCGAGGAAGGCGCCCGTGTGGCTCTCCGCCACCTCGGCGATCTGCTCGGGGGTGCCCGTGGCGAGGATCTGCCCGCCGCCTGATCCTCCCTCGGGGCCGAGGTCGATCACCCAGTCGGACGACTTGATGACGTCGAGGTTGTGCTCGATGACGATGACGGTGTTGCCCTTGTCGACGAGGCCGTTCAGCACCTCGAGGAGCTTGCGCACGTCTTCGAAGTGCAGACCGGTGGTCGGCTCGTCGAGCACGTAGATGCTGCGTCCGTTGCTTCGCCGCTGCAGCTCGGTGGCCAGCTTGACGCGCTGCGCCTCGCCGCCCGAGAGCGTGGTCGCCGCCTGTCCGAGGCGCACGTAGCCGAGGCCGACGTCGACGAGCGTCTTCATGTACCGGTGGATGGCCTGGATCGGCTCGAAGAACTCCGCTGCCTCGGCGATCGGCATCTCGAGCACCTCGGCGATGTTCTTGCCCTTGTAGTGCACGGTGAGCGTGTCGCGGTTGTACCGCTTGCCGTGGCAGACCTCGCAGTCGACGTACACGTCGGGCAGGAAGTTCATCTCGATCTTGATCGTGCCGTCGCCCGAGCAGGCGTCGCAGCGCCCGCCCTTGACGTTGAAGCTGAAGCGGCCCGGCAGATAGCCGCGCACCTTGGCCTCGGGGGTCTCGCTGAACAGCGTGCGGATGCGGTCGAACACGCCCGTGTAGGTGGCGGGGTTCGATCGCGGGGTGCGCCCGATCGGCGCCTGGTCGACGTGCACGACCTTGTCGAGGTTGTCGAGACCGGTCACCCTGGTGTGCTTGCCCGGCACCGTGCGGGCGCCGTTGAGCCGGCCGGCGAGCACCTGATAGAGGATGTCGTTGACCAGAGTCGACTTGCCCGAGCCGCTCACGCCGGTGACCGCGGTGAGCACCCCCAGCGGGAAGTCGGCGGTGACGTTCTTGAGGTTGTTCGCCTTGGCGCCGACGACGCTCAGCATCCGCTTCCTGTCGATCTTGCGGCGCTTGTCGGGCAGGGCGATCTCGCGCCGACCGGCGAGATAGTCGCCGGTCATCGATCCGGACTCGGCGAGCAGCGCCGAGTAGGGGCCGGAGTGCACGACCTCGCCGCCGTTCACACCGGCGCCCGGGCCGATGTCGACGACCCAGTCGGCAGCCTCGATCGTCTCCTCGTCGTGTTCCACCACGATCAGGGTGTTGCCGAGGTCGCGCAGCCGCACCAGCGTCTCGATGAGGCGGCGGTTGTCGCGCTGGTGCAGACCGATCGAGGGCTCATCCAGCACGTAGAGCACACCCGTCAGGCCGGAACCGATCTGGGTCGCGAGCCGGATGCGCTGCGCTTCACCGCCGGAGAGAGAACCGGCCGAACGTCCGAGGTTCAGATACGAAAGGCCCACCTGCAGCAGGAACTCGAGGCGCAGGCGGATCTCACGCAGCACCTGCGCGGCGATCTTCGCCTCGCGCGCGGTGAGCTCGAGCTCGTGCATGAAGGTGCTGGCGTCGGCCAGGCTGAGATTCGAGACCTCCGCGATCGAATGACCGTGCACCTTGACCGCGAGGACCTCGGGCTTGAGGCGCGCGCCGTCGCACACGGGGCACGGCACCTCCCGCAGGTACTCGCCCCAGCGGCCGCGCTGAGTGTCGGACTCGGCCTGCTGGTACTGCCGCTCGATGTACGGCACGACGCCCTCGAACCCGGACGTGTAGCGCATCTCGCGCCCGTAGCGGTTCTTCCACTTGACGCTGACCTTGTAGTTGTCGCCGCGCAGCACTGCCTCGCGCACGTCCGAGTGCAGCTGATTCCAGGGCGTGTCGAGCGAGAAGTCGAGATCGCGGGCGAGCCCGTCGAGCAGGCGCTCGTAGTACTGGAACAGGCCCTTGCCCTGCGTGGTCCACGGGAGGATGACGCCTTCGCTGATCGAGAGGTCCTCGTCGCCCAGCAGGAGGTCGACGTCGACCGACATCCGCGTGCCGAGCCCCGCGCAGGCAGGGCAGGCGCCGAACGGCGCGTTGAACGAGAACGTGCGCGGCTCGATCTCGGTGAGCGCGATCGGGTGCCCGTTCGGGCAGGCGAGCTTCTCGGAGAAGGACTGCCAGGCGGCGTCGCCTTCCTCATCGACGAAGTTGACCTGCATGATCCCGCCGGCAAGGCCCAGCGCCGTCTCGACCGAGTCCGTCACGCGGGCGAGGATGTCATCGGATGCCACGAGCCGGTCGACCACGACGGCGATGTCGTGCTTGTAGCTCTTCTTCAGCGTCGGCGGCTCGGCGAGCTGGACCAGCTCGCCGTCGACGATCGCGCGCGAGTAGCCCTTCGCGCCGAGCTCCTTGAAGAGGTCGACGAACTCGCCCTTCTTCTGCGTCACGATCGGCGCGACGATCTGATAGCGCGTGCGATCGGGCAGCTCGACGAGCTGATCGGCGATCTGCTGCACCGTCTGACGCTGGATCCGCTCACCGCATTCGGGGCAGTGCGGGATGCCGATGCGCGCCCACAGCAGACGCATGTAGTCGTGGATCTCGGTGATCGTGCCCACCGTCGATCGCGGGTTGCGGTTGGTCGATTTCTGGTCGATCGAGACCGCCGGACTCAGACCCTCGATGAAGTCGACGTCGGGGCGGTCGACCTGACCGAGGAACTGGCGCGCGTAGGCGCTGAGCGATTCGACGTAGCGTCGCTGCCCCTCGGCGAAGATCGTGTCGAACGCGAGGCTGGACTTGCCCGACCCGGAGAGCCCGGTGAAGACGACGAGCGAGTCGCGGGGGATGTCGATGTCGACGTTCTTCAGATTGTGAACGCGGGCACCGCGAACACTCAGTTTTGCGGAGGAGGCGACAGGAACGATGGGCACCGTTCAAGTGTACGAGCGACCACCGACACTGGGCTCCGCATCAGCCGAGGGCGAACGAGCGTCACGACCGGCGAACGGCTTCAGCGCGTCTCGGAGCGAGGCCACGTCCTCGATGCCCGTGCCGACGGCTGCCATGACCGCGTGCGGCACCTCGACGGCTCGGTCACGCAGCGCACGGCCGGCATCGGTGAGGGTGATGTCGAGACGTCGCTCGTCGGCGGTGCTGCGCGCACGCTCCACCAGTCCGTCCTTCTCGAGCCGCTTGACCAGCGGCGAGGCGCTGGCCGGCTCGAGCGCGAGCTCTGTGGACAGGTCGGTGAGCGAACGCGGCGAGCGCTCCCACAGGGCGAGCATCACGAGGTACTGCGGGTGCGTGAGACCGAGCGGCTCGAGGATGGGCCGGTAGACGGCGACCACGTTGCGCGCCGCGGTGACCATGGCGAAGCAGAGCTGGTTCTCGAGTCGCAGCAGCTCATCGTCGGAAGTCATGCAACCGATTCTATGTACAGAGATGTTCAGTACACTAAAGATATGGTCAAGAACCCCGCCCACGTCCCGTTGCGCACCCGCATCCGCGAGGCCGGCGGCCTCTATGCGTGGTTCAACAGCAACCTGATCAAGTACGCCGGGCCAGCATCGGTGGGGCCGTACGAGCCCACCCTTCCGCCCAGCGCCGAGGAGCGCGCGCAGCGTGCCTGCCCGCTCTGCGGCAGCGCGATGAACCAGCACACGATCGACCGCAGCGGACCGAAGCCGTTGATGCACTGTCCCTGATCGCCGAAGTCCGCCTGCAGCGTGAGCGGTCGTTCGGAGCGGCGAAGTCACTCGGACGCGGCGTCGACACTGCTGTCCGGGCCGCATCGATCCAGCCGAGCAGCGCGTCGTCATCCTCGATCACCGCGGCGTCGACGCCCAGCCGGCGCGGACTCATCGTGCAGGGCTCACATCCCCCTCGCTGCACGCCGACTCAGGCGTGCCCGGCTCGCTCCATCGCCCGCAGCTCCTTCTTCAGGTCCTGAACCTCGTCGCGCAGGCGGGCGGCGAGCTCGAACTTGAGCTCGCTCGCGGCGGCCAGCATCTGGTCGGACAGATCTGCGATCGTCTCCTCGAGCTGCGTTGCGCCCTCCGCCGCGATGCCCGTGCGAAGCATCGGCGTCGGAGACTTGCCCTTGCCGCTCTTGTTGCGCGCCGACCGCATCGCCGCGGTGTCGGCCGCCTCGCGGGCGAGCACCTCCGTGATATCCGCGATCCGCTTGCGCAGCGGCTGCGGATCGATCCCGTTCTCCTTGTTGTACGCGATCTGCTTCTCGCGACGACGCTCGGTCTCCTCGATGGCCTTCGCCATCGAGTCGGTCATGCGATCGGCGTACATGTGCACCTCGCCCGAGACGTTTCGCGCCGCACGGCCGATCGTCTGGATGAGCGACGTTCCGGAGCGCAGGAAGCCCTCCTTGTCGGCGTCGAGGATGGCGACCAGCGACACCTCGGGAAGGTCGAGTCCCTCACGCAGCAGGTTGATGCCGACGAGCACGTCGTAGACCCCGGCGCGCAGCTCGCTGAGCAGCTCGACACGGCGCAGCGTGTCGACGTCGGAATGCAGGTATCGCACGCGCACGCCGTGCTCGCCGAGGAAGTCGGTGAGCTCTTCGGCCATCTTCTTGGTGAGCGTCGTCACGAGCACACGCTCGTCGCGGGCGACGCGCAGACGGATCTCCTCGAGGAGGTCGTCGATCTGACCCTTCGACGGCTTCACGATGATCTGCGGGTCCACGAGGCCGGTGGGCCGGATGATCTGCTCGACCACGCCGTCGGCGATGCCCATCTCGTACTTGCCCGGCGTCGCCGAGAGGTACACCGTCTGACCGATGCGGTTCTTGAACTCGTCCCACCGGAGCGGTCGGTTGTCCATCGCGCTGGGCAGCCGGAAGCCGTGCTCGACGAGCGTGCGCTTGCGCGACGCGTCACCCTCGTACATCGCGCCGATCTGCGGCACCGTGACGTGCGACTCGTCGATGACGAGCAGGAAGTCGTCCGGGAAGAAGTCGAGCAGGGTGTGCGGCGGATCGCCGGGGGCTCGCCCGTCCATGTGACGCGAGTAGTTCTCGATGCCCGAGCAGAAGCCGAGCTGCTGCAGCATCTCGATGTCGAAGGTGGTGCGCATGCGCAGCCGCTGCGCCTCGAGCAGCTTGCCCTGACGCTCGAACTCGGCCAGCCGCTGCTCGAGCTCGTGCTCGATGGTGCCGATCGCCCGCTGCACGACATCGGTGCCCGCGACGTAGTGCGACGCGGGGAAGATGGGCACGGAGTCGAGCTTGGCGATGACCTCGCCGGTGAGGGGATGCAGCGAGTACAGCGCTTCGATCTCGTCGCCGAACAGCTCGATCCGGATCGCGTGCTCTTCGTACACGGGGATGATCTCGATCGTGTCGCCGCGCACCCGGAAGTTTCCTCGGGAGAAGTCCACGTCGTTGCGGTTGTACTGCATCGCGATGAACTGGCGGATCAGCGCGTCGCGGTCGTAGCGCTCCCCCACCTGCAGCGCGACCATGGCCCGCAGATACTCCTCGGGCGCACCGAGACCGTAGATGCACGAGACGGTCGAGACCACCACGACGTCGCGGCGGCTGAGCAGCGAGTTCGTCGTCGAGTGACGCAGCCGCTCGACCTCGGCGTTGACCGAGGAGTCCTTCTCGATGAAGGTGTCGGTCTGCGGCACGTAGGCCTCGGGCTGGTAGTAGTCGTAGTACGAGACGAAGTACTCGATCGCGTTGTTCGGCATGAGCTCGCGGAACTCGTTCGCCAGCTGCGCGGCCAGCGTCTTGTTGTGCGCCATGACCAGGGTCGGCCGCTGCACCTGCTCGATGAGCCAGGCGGTGGTGGCCGATTTTCCGGTGCCGGTGGCTCCGAGCAGCACGACATCGGTCTCACCGGCGTTGATGCGCGCCGCGAGGTCGGCGATGGCCTGCGGCTGGTCGCCCGCCGGCATGTACTCGCTGACGACCTCGAAGGGGCGGACGCTGCGCGTGGGTTGCATCCGTCCAGCCTACGAGCAGCCACCGACACCGGGCTCGGGGGTGGGGGTCAGCAGGAGATCAGGTCGACGCCGTCAGCGAACGCCACAGCCCGTCGACCTGCTCCAGAGTGCGCTCCATGGTCCCCGACGTGTCGATCACGACGTCGGCGATCGCACGACGCTCCTCATCCGAGACCTGCGCGCCGATGCGGCGCCGGGCATCCTCCTCCGTCATGCCACGCAGCTGCATCATGCGCTGCACGCGCGCGTCGGCCGGGGCATCCGCCACGACGATGAGGTCCCACGGGTCGTCGACCCGCGCCTCGACGAGCAGCGGCACGTCGTACACGACCACCGCCGCCCGATCGGCGGCGAAGGCGGCGTCGAAGCGCCGCTGAGACTCGGCACGCACGGCCGGATGCACGATCGCGTTCAGCCGCTGCAGTGCGGCGTCGTCACCGAACACCCGTGCACCGAGTGCCGCGCGATCCAGCGAACCGTCAGCCGCGATCACTTCCGCGCCGAATGCCGCACCGATCGCGTCGAGCACGGGGCTGCCCGGCCGCTGCACGTCGCGCACGATCGCATCGGCGTCGATCACCGTGGCCCCGTGCTCGGCGAGGCGCCCGGCGATGGTCGACTTGCCCGAGGCGATGCCTCCGGTGAGGGCGATGAGTGGCATCCGCCCATCCTGTCACGCGGCCACCAGGCCCCGGATACGCGGAACGGGCCGCCACCCGAAGGTGACGGCCCGTTCTGACGTGCGCGGTGATCAGCTGTTGCCGCCCGAGAGCTTCTCGCGCAGCGCGGCGAGAGCCTCGTCGTCGGCAAGCGTGCCGGCACCGGTCGAGTCGGTCGAGAACGACTGAGCGCCGAAGTCGTCGCCCGCAGCAGCCTCGGCCTCAGCGGCCTTGACGACCTGAGCCTTGTGGGCCTCCCAGCGAGCCTGCGCAGCGGCGTACTCCTGCTCCCAAGCCTCGCGCTGAGCGTCGAAGCCTTCCTTCCAGGCGCCGGTCTCGGCGTCGAAGCCCTCCGGGTACTTGTACTCGCCGTTCTCGTCGTACTCGGCGAGCATGCCGTACAGGGCCGGGTCGAACTCGGTGCCGTTGGGGTCGACCGACTCGTTGGCCTGCTTCAGCGACAGCGAGATGCGGCGACGCTCGAGGTCGATGTCGATGACCTTGACGAAGACCTCTTCGCCGACCGACACGACCTGCTCGGCCAGCTCGACGTGCTTGCTGGAGAGCTCGGAGATGTGCACGAGGCCCTCGATGCCGTCTGCGACGCGCACGAACGCACCGAACGGAACGAGCTTGGTGACCTTGCCCGGTGCGATCTGGCCGATCGCGTGGGTGCGGGCGAAGACCTGCCACGGGTCCTCCTGCGTCGCCTTCAGCGACAGGGAGACGCGCTCGCGGTCGAGGTCCACCTCGAGGATCTCGACGGTGACCTCCTGGCCGACCTCGACGACCTCGGATGCGTGCTCGATGTGCTTCCACGACAGCTCGGACACGTGCACGAGACCGTCCACGCCACCCAGGTCGACGAACGCACCGAAGTTGACGATCGACGAGACGACGCCCTTGCGGACCTGACCCTTGTGCAGGTTGTTCAGGAACGTGGTGCGCGACTCCGACTGGGTCTGCTCGAGCAGGGCGCGGCGGCTGAGCACCACGTTGTTGCGGTTCTTGTCGAGTTCGAGGATCTTCGCCTCGAGCTCCTGACCGAGGTACGGGGTGAGGTCGCGGACACGGCGCAGCTCGATGAGCGAGGCGGGCAGGAAGCCACGCAGGCCGATGTCGACGATGAGACCGCCCTTGACGACCTCGATGACGGTGCCGGTGACGACCCCGTCATCCTCCTTGATCTTCTCGACGTCGCCCCAGGCGCGCTCGTACTGGGCGCGCTTCTTCGAGAGGATCAGACGGCCTTCCTTGTCCTCCTTCTGGAGAACGAGGGCCTCGACCTGGTCGCCGACGGCGACGACCTCGTTGGGGTCGACGTCGTGCTTGATGGAGAGCTCGCGCGAGGGGATGACACCCTCGGTCTTGTAGCCCACGTCGAGCAGAACCTCATCGCGGTCGATCTTGACGATCGTGCCCTCGATGATGTCGCCGTCGTTGAAGAACTTCAGGGTCTTCTCGACCGCGGCCAGGAAGTCCTCAGCAGAGCCGATGTCGTTGATCGCGACCTGCTTGGTGGCCGGGGCGGTCGTTGCGCTAGTCATGTAGTGGGTTGTCCTTGTAGATGGATGATCGGGCTTCGACGGCCGGCGCGCACGCCGGGTGGATCCTCGAAGCGGTTGGCTGTTGAATGCGATGCCACGAGGGCAGGCACAGGCCTGCCACGAGTGACGCTTCAGATTATCAGATCCGCCGACGGGCCGCTCCCCCTCTCCTCCTAAGCTGGAGCGGTGACCGACCGACTGATGCTGCTCGACACCGCCAGCCTGTACTTCCGTGCCTTCTTCGGCGTGCCCGACAAGGTGAAGGCGCCCGACGGGACGTCGGTGAACGCGACTCGCGGACTGCTCGACATCATCGCCAAGCTCGTGACGCTCTACCAGCCGGCGCAGCTCATCGCCTGCTGGGACGACGACTGGCGTCCGCAGTGGCGAGTCGACCTGATCCCGAGCTACAAGGCGCATCGTGTGGTCGAGGAGGTCACCGCCGCTCCCGACGTCGAGGAGGTTCCGGATGCCCTGCAGCAGCAGATCCCGCTGATCCGCGAGGCGCTCGGCGCTCTCGGCATCCCGATCATCGGCGCGGCCGAGCACGAGGCCGACGACGTCATCGGCACCCTGGCCACCGGTGCCGCTCTTCCCGTCGACATCGTCACGGGTGACCGCGATCTGTTCCAGCTCGTCGACGACAGCCGGGACGTGCGTGTCATCTACACGGCGCGCGGCATGAGCAACCTCGCGGTCGTCACGGACGAGACGGTCGTCGCCAAGTACGGCGTGCTCCCCGCGCAGTACGCGGACTTCGCCACCATGCGCGGCGATGCCTCCGACGGTCTGCCCGGCGTGAAGGGCGTCGGTGAGAAGACCGCGGCGAGCCTGTTGCGCGCGCACGCCGACCTCGCGGGCATCCGCACCGCTGCCGCCGACGGTCGTCTCACGGCTACCGTGGCGGCGCGGTTCGCCGAGGCCTCGGACTACCTCGACGTGGCTCCCACCGTGGTGAAGGTCGCGACCGATCTCGACATCTCCGCGCCCGGAGCCCCGCTGGGCGGCCTGGACGCCGCCGCTCGGGATGCCGCCGACGCCCTCGCCGAGAGATGGAACCTGGGCTCATCGATGTCCCGGGCGCTCAGCGCGCTGGCCTCCACCGGCGCCGACGGCTGACTCAGCTGCGCGCCCAGGCGCGCAGACGATCGAGACCCCAGGTCGTGACGATGCGCTCCGCCGGCACCCCTGCCGCCTCGGCGCGCTGGGCTCCGTGGTCGAGCAGCGAGAGCTGACCCGGCGCGTGCGCGTCGGAGTCGATCGAGAACAGGCACCCCTCGTCGAGGGCGATCGCGATCAGGTCGTCGGGCGGATCCTGACGCTCGGGTCGCGAGTTGATCTCCACCGCGACGCCGTTCTCGGCGCACGCCGCGAACACCGTCCTGGCGTCGAACCGAGACTGCGGACGCGTGCCTCTCGCCCCTTCGACGAGACGCCCGGTGCAGTGCCCCAACACGTTGACACGGGGGTCCGCGACCGCGGCCAGCATCCGCGCGGTCATCGGCGCGGACTCCATCCGCAGCTTCGAGTGCACCGACGCGACGACGATGTCGAGCTGGTCGAGCATCTCGGGAGTCTGATCGAGCGCACCGTCCTCGAGGATGTCCACCTCGATGCCGGCGAGCACGGTGAGCCCGTCGCCGGATTGCGCACGCACCAGCGGGATCTGCTCCCGCAGCCTCTCCGCCGACAGACCGCGAGCCACCGTCAGCCGCGGCGAGTGGTCGGTGATGACGAGATACTCGTGACCGAGTGCGCGCGCCGCCGCCACCATGGTCTCGATCGGCGTCGTCCCGTCGGACCAGTCCGTGTGGCTGTGCAGGTCGCCCTTCAGCCGCGCGCGCAGCGCAGAGCGGCGCTCGGGCTCGACCTCGCCGCGCAGCTCGACGAGGTAGTCCGGCGTCCGGCCCTCCTGCGCCTGCCGGATGACGGCGAACGTGGAGTCGCCGATGCCCTTCTGCGCTCTGAGCCTGGTGGGGTCGTTCAGCACGTCCTGCGGCAGCGTGGCCACGACGGCCGCCGCCTGCCGGAAGGCTTTGGCGCGATAGCGGGACGCGCGCTCGCGTTCGAGCAGCGAGGCGATCTCGAGGAGGGCGTCGGCGGCGTCCACGATCGATCCGCGCCGCTCAGGCGGGCAGCGGCTCCCTGGTGACCTGCACCCACTGTTCGAGCTTGGCGGAAGCGCGTCCGTCGTCGATCACCGCGGCGGCGCGCGTGTACGCGTCGCGCAGCCGTTCGACCATCGGGACCTGCGTCAGCGTCGAATCGTGCGAGAGCTCGTACGCGACGATGCCGGCGGCGGCGTTCAGCAGCACGATGTCGCGCACCGCCCCCGGCTCCCCGCCGAGGGTGCGACGCAGGACGGATGCGTTGTGCTCGGGTGAGCCGCCCACCAGGTCGGCGAGGTCGGCGAGCGGGATGTCCAGGTCGCGGGGATCGAGGTCGTGCTCGTGGATGTCGCCACGGGTGACCTCCCAGATGCGGCTGTGCCCCGTGGTGGTGAGCTCGTCGAGCCCGTCGTCGCCGCGGAAGACGAGCGCGGTGGCGCCGCGGGTGCGGAACACGCCGGTGATCAGCGGCACGCGGTCGAGCTGCGCGACGCCGACCGCGTTGGCCTCGGCGCGCGCCGGATTGCAGAGCGGGCCGAGCATGTTGAAGACGGTCGGCACCGCGAGCTCGGCCCGCGCGACGCCGGCGTGCTTGAAGCCCGGGTGGAACGCGGCGGCCCACGCGAAAGTGATGCCGGTGCGCTCGAGGGCCGCGGCCACGCGCTCCGGGTCGAGCGAGATGTCGAGCCCGAGGGCGGCAAGCACGTCCGACGACCCCGACGACGAGCTCGCGGCGCGGTTGCCGTGCTTGACCACCGGGATGCCGGATGCCCCGATGATGACCGCCGCGGTGGTGGAGATGTTCACGGTGCCGATGCGGTCGCCGCCGGTGCCCACGATGTCGAGCACGTCGGAGGAGACGGGCAGGGGCACGGCTGCCTCGAGGATGGCGTCGCGGAAGCCGACGATCTCGTCGATCGTCTCTCCCTTGGCGCGCAGCGCCACGAGGAAGCCGGCGAGCTGGGCATCCGTCACCTTCCCGCGCATGACCTGACGCATCGCCCAGGTCGACTCCCACACACTCAGATCGCGGCGATCCAGGAGGGTCGAGAGAAGATCGGGCCAGGTGAGGGTGTCAGCCATGACTGCGATCCTAATCGTGCGGCGGATGCCGTCGTTTCGAGATGACGGCTTGTTCTCGCCGCGCACACCGCGCTCGGCAAGGGAATGCGGCACATTCGCAGGTGCTTCTTAGGTTCTCCTAAGTCGCCGGACAGCACGACCGGTCATGTCGGTGCGAGAATCCACGCACGGAATCGGCCATAATGGTCTGGTGACCACCTCAGCGACGTATGCCCCGGCGGCAAGAACCATCAAGCGCCCCAATCCGGTCGCTGTCGGCACCATCGTGTGGCTCGGCAGCGAAGTCATGTTCTTCGCGGGACTCTTCGCGATCTACTTCACACTGCGCAGCACCTCACCCGAGCTCTGGGCGGACCGCACCGAGATGCTCAACGTGGTGTACGCCTTCGTCAACACGGTCATCCTGGTGGCGTCGTCGTTCACCTGCCAGATGGGCGTGTTCGCCGCCGAAGACCTGCAGCCCTACCGCATCGACAAGGGCAAGGTGAACGCGTTCGGCCGTCGCCGTCTGTTCGGCTGGGGCATGGTCGAGTGGTTCTGGCTCACCTTCATCCTCGGCGCGATCTTCGTCAGCGGCCAGGTGTGGGAGTACGCCCAGCTCGTGGCAGAGGGCCTGCCCATCACCGCAGACTCGTACGCCTCGGCGTTCTACATCACCACCGGCTTCCACGCCCTGCACGTCACCGGCGGCCTCATCGCCTTCGTGCTGGTCATCGGCCGTGCCTACGCGGTCAAGAACTTCGGCCACAAGGAGGCGACCTCCTCGATCGTCGTGTCCTACTACTGGCACTTCGTCGACGTCGTCTGGGTCGCCCTGTTCGCCGTCATCTACTTCCTGAAATAAGAGCGGAGCGATTTTTCGAAATGGCACGAGAGAAGAAGCACCGCTCGCGCGGTCGCCGCAGTCCCCTCGCCGCTGCCGCCCTGGTCGGCGCCGGCCTGCTGCTCACCGGCGGCGTCTACGCCGGCGCGTCCGCCGCCATGGCGTCGACCGCGAGCACGCAGACCAGCGCGGCGGCGGAGCTGACCGTCGAGGACGGCGAGAAGCTGTTCACCGCGAACTGCGCGACCTGTCACGGCATGGACATGCAGGGCACGAGCGAGGGCCCGAGCCTCATCGGCGTCGGTGAGCTGTCGGTCGAGTTCCAGGTGGCGACCGGCCGCATGCCGCTGCAGATGCAGGGACCACAGGCGCCGCAGAAGCCCGCCCAGTTCACCGACGCGCAGATCCGCGCGATGTCCGCGTACGTGCAGAGCGTCGCTCCCGGACCGAGCTACCCCGAGGAGTGGGTGACCGCCGGCAAGCAGAACCCCGACAGCGCGGGCGACGAGGTCGACATCGCACACGGTGCGGAGCTGTTCCGGATCAACTGTGCGATGTGCCACAACGTCGCCGCGGCCGGTGGCGCGCTCACCGAGGGCAAGTACGCCCCGGCGCTGAGTTCGACCAGCCCGCTGCACATCTACGCGGCCATGGTCACCGGCCCGCAGAACATGCCGGTCTTCGGCGACATGAACCTGAGCACCGAGGACAAGCGCGACATCATCGCCGCCCTCGTCTACCAGCAGGAGGCCGTGCAGATCGGCGGCTTCACGCTCGGATCGCTCGGTCCGGTGTCGGAGGGCCTGTTCATCTGGATCTTCGGAATCGGCGCACTGGTCGCCCTCACCGTGTGGATCACGGCGAAGTCCAACTGACGCACTGTCATCGAAGAGTTACGTACGAGGAGCACCATGGCACACGACGACGACACGCAGGCTCTTGACAGGGCCTACCAGCCCTCGCGGGGGCTGGGCGTCGCAGTCAGCGATCCTGCGGAGAACCCGGGACTGCCGCCACACCGTGAGCGGATGACCGACAAGGATCCACGCGCCGAGAAGGCAGCGGTCCGCACGGTCTACACCCTGTTCTACCTATCGCTCGCCGGCAGCATCTGGGCGGTCGCCGCATACATGCTGTTCCCGATCGAGAGCGGCCTGGCGATCGACATCCGCCACAACAACATGTACATCGGCATCGGCATCGCACTCGCGCTGCTGGCGCTCGGCATCGGCGCGATCCACTGGTCGAAGGCGCTGATGTCCGATAAGGAATACATCGAGCACCGCCACCCCACCCGAGGCAAGGATGCGACCCGCGCCGGCGCCGTCCAGGCGTTCTCGGAGGCGAACGAGGACTCGGGCTTCGGCCGTCGCGCCGTGATCCGCAACTCGCTGATCGCCGCCGTGGTCGCCTCGATCCTGCCCGGGCTCACCCTGTTCCGCGGCCTCGCACCGCACAACAATGCGAACGGCAACCCCATCGCGGGCGACCCGGTCGCGCTGCTGAAGCACACCATGTGGGAAGGTGGCATGCGTCTGGCGCGCGACCCCGAGGGCACCCCGATCCGTGCGGCCGACGTCACCCTCGGCTCCGCCTTCCACGTGATCCCCGAGCCGCTCGCCGAGCTGGGACACGCAGAGGGCTACATGGAGGAGAAGGCCAAGGCCATCGTCCTGCTCATGCGTCTGCGCCCCGAGCAGCTGATCGAGGCCGAGGACCGCAAGGACTGGTCGTACGACGGGATCGTCGCCTACTCCAAGGTCTGCACGCACGTCGGCTGCCCCGTCGCGCTGTACGAGCAGCAGACCCACCACCTGCTGTGCCCGTGCCACCAGTCGCAGTTCGACGTCACGGATCACGCCAAGGTCATCTTCGGCCCGGCAGCGCGTCCGCTGCCGCAGCTGCCCATCGCCGTCGACGATGAGGGCTATCTCGTCGCGCAGAGCGACTTCACCGAACCCGTCGGCCCGAGCTTCTGGGAGCGTCATTGAGCACCGCAACTCTTAAAGAGGACACCAAGCAGAAGCCCCTGGGCGGACGCTTCATCGGCGCGACGGCGAACTACCTCGACGAGCGCACCAGCCTGTCGGGCTTCGTCAAGGAGCTCGGTCGCAAGATCTTCCCCGATCACTGGTCGTTCATGCTGGGCGAGATCGCGCTCTGGGCGTTCGTGGCCGTCTTCCTGTCCGGCACGTTCCTGACGTTCTTCTTCCAGGCCTCGATGGCACCCACGCATTACACGGGTGCGTACGCACCGTTGCGCGGCGTCGAGATGACCGCCGCATTCGAGTCGGCGCTGCGCATCTCGTGGGACATCCGTGGTGGCCTCCTGGTTCGCCAGATCCACCACTGGGCAGCCCTCGTGTTCATCGCGGGCATCGGCATCCACATGCTGCGCGTGTTCTTCACCGGCGCGTTCCGCAAGCCTCGCGAGCTCAACTGGGTGATCGGCTTCGTGCTGTTCGTCCTCGCTCTCGCCGAGGGCTTCACCGGCTACTCGCTGCCCGACGACCTGCTCTCGGGCAACGGTCTGCGCATCATCGACGGCATGATCAAGGGTCTGCCGCTGATCGGCACCTGGACCTCGTTCCTCATCTTCGGTGGCGAGTTCCCCGGTGACGACATCGTCGGCCGCCTGTACACGATGCACATCCTGCTGCTGCCACTTCTGGTGATCGCGTTCATCGGGCTGCACCTGATGCTGATGGTGATCAACAAGCACACCCAGTTCGCCGGCCCAGGTCGCACGAACGACAACGTCGTCGGCTACCCGATGATGCCGGTGTACATGTCGAAGATGGGCGGCTTCTTCTTCATCGTCTTCGGTGTGATCGTGCTGATCGCCTCGTTCTTCCAGATCCTGCCGTTCTGGGATTACGGTCCCTACGACCCGTCCCCGATCTCGGCCGGCACGCAGCCGGACTGGTACATCGGCTTCGCCGACGGTGCGCTGCGTCTCGCTCCCCCGAACCTCGACGTCATGATCGGCAGCTTCACGCTCTCGCTCGGCATCGTGATCCCGGTGCTGGTCCTCGGGCTGTTCATCGTCGTCGTGGCGATCTACCCGTTCCTCGAGGCGTGGATCACGGGTGACAAGCGCGAGCACCACCTCGCCGACCGCCCCCGCAACGCCCCGACCCGCACCGCAATCGGTGTCGCCGGAGTGATCTTCTACGCGGTGCTGTGGGCTGCGGCCTCGTCCGACCTCATGGCCACGCACTTCATGCTCACCATGGAGGGCGTCATCCACGCCCTGCAGGCGCTGCTGTTCGTCGGACCGATCCTCGGATACTTCGTGACGAAGCGCATCTGCATCGCGCTGCAGAAGAAGGATCGTGAGATCGTGCTGCACGGCTACGAGTCGGGCCGCATCGTCCGCCTCCCCGGCGGCGAGTTCATCGAGGTGCACCAGCCGGTCGACGTCTACGACCGCTGGAAGCTCATCGACTACGCCACCTACGAGCCTCTCGTCGTGCGGCCGAACGCCAAGGGTCGCATCCCGTGGCACGAGAACCTGCGCAGCTCGATCTCGCGCTGGTTCTACGAGGACCGCCTGCAGCCGCTCACACAGGCCGAGATCGCGGCAGCCGACGCGCACCAGCAGCACACGCTGGCGCACGACGCCGAGATCGAGGCTGCGGAGGTCGCCGGTGCTCACGCGCGTGCCGGGGTCACCTCGGACGACCAGATCGCCGCGACCGACCTGCACGTCGACGAGACGCCGAACACCCCGAGCTCGGTGATCGCCAAGGAGCCGGCCAAGCCGCGCAAGAAGAAGAAGCCGGAGGACGGCGAGTAAGCCGCACTCCCCCACGACTGAGGGCCCGTCCGATTCGGATGGGCCCTCAGTCGTTCCCGTGGGCGTCTTGGTGAGGCATCCGAATGGCGGCCGGCTGGCATCATCGTCATCCTCCGCAGCCTGGCGCACGCCGCGGAGTAGCCTGTGACCATGATGGATCGACAGGACTTCTTCGCCGCCAAGCTGCAGTACGAGACCGACGCGAGCGACGTCTATGCCGCTCAGAAGGCCGGCACGCCGCTCATTGTGGCGGATGTGCGTTCGGATGAGGCGTGGGCGCAGGGACGCGTTCCGGGAGCGATCCGCATGCACTACAGCGAGATCGCCGACCGCGCCCCCGAGGAGATCCCGTCGGACGCGTCAGTGGTCGTGTACTGCTGGAGCCCCGGCTGCAACGCCGGCGCGAAGGGTGCGCTCGAGTTCGCGAAGCTGGGCTACCAGGTGCGCGAGATGATCGGCGGTTTCGAGTACTGGGTGCGCGAGGGGATCCGGTCGAGGACCACGACGGCATCCACCGTCGGCCGATCGACCCGCTCACCGGCGTACCACGCGTGCGCACCCGCCCGTGAGGCACACGACGACCGCCCCACAGGCACACGAACGACCGCCCCGGCAAGCAGAAGGGCCCCTGGACGAATCCAGGGGCCCTTCGCAGTTGATCGACGCGTCAGCGTGCGAAGTGTCCGCGGTAGTACTCGTACACCCAGCCGACGATCGCCACGACGAAGATCGCCAGGCCGATCGGCAGGAGGAAGTGGCCGACCGCGAGGCCGAGCAGGAACACGGCGGCGGACCCGGAGAGAACCAGCGGCCACCACGACCAGGGCGCGAACTCGCCCAGCTCGGGGTCACCATCGTCGATGTCCGCGGTCAGGACGTCCTCGGGGAGCTCCCCGCCCTGCGCCTTGTAGGTGCGCTGCAGGTAGATGGCGATCATGGCGCCCATGAACGCCACGAACAGCAGGGCTACCGTGCCGACCCACTCCACGTACCCGTGGAACGGATCGACGAGGTTCCAGACCGTGTAGATGGCGGACGCGATCGTGAAGAAGGTCGCGATGATCCACCAGAGGATGACATTGCTGCGCATGACTTACTTGACCTCTCCCGCTGCGACGCCCACCGGGTGCTCCGCGGCCTCAGGGTGGTTCAGGTCGAATGCCGGACGCTCGCTGCGGATGCGCGGGATCGACGTGAAGTTGTGACGCGGGGGCGGGCAGGAGGTGGCCCACTCGAGCGATGCACCGTACCCCCACGGGTCGTCGACGGTGACCTTCGGAGCCTTGCGCGCAGTGATCCACACGTTGAGGAAGAAGGGCAGCATCGAGGCGCCGAGGATGATGGCACCGATCGTGGAGACCTGGTTGCCCCACTCCCAGTTGTCGTGGGTGGCGTAGTCCGCGTAACGGCGAGGCATGCCGTCGACGCCCAGCCAGTGCTGCACGAGGAACGTCATGTGGAAGCCTATGAACAGCATCCAGAAGTGGATGTAGCCCAGACGCTCGTTGAGCATGCGACCGGTCCACTTCGGCCACCAGAAGTAGAAGCCGGCGAACATCGCGAACACGACGGTGCCGAACACCACGTAGTGGAAGTGGGCGACGACGAAGTACGAGTCGCTCAGGTGGAAGTCCAGCGGCGGGGCCGCGAGGATCACGCCGGTCAGTCCGCCGAACACGAACGAGACGAGGAAGCCGAGGGCGAAGACCATAGGAGTCTCGAAGGTGATCGAGCCGCGCCACATGGTGCCGATCCAGTTGAAGATCTTCACGCCTGTCGGAACCGCGATGAGCATCGTCATCAGGGCGAAGAACGGCAGCAGCACACCGCCGGTCACGTACATGTGGTGAGCCCACACGGCGACCGAGAGCGAGGCGATCGCGATGGTCGCGTAGACCAGCGTCTTGTATCCGAAGATCGGCTTGCGGCTGAAGACCGGGAAGATCTCGGAGACGATGCCGAAGAACGGCAGCGCGATGATGTAGACCTCAGGGTGACCGAAGAACCAGAACAGGTGCTGCCACAGCAGAACGCCGCCGTTCGCGACGTCATAGACGTGCGAGCCGAGCACACGGTCGGCCGCCGCCGCGAGGATGGCCGCGGCGAGCACGGGGAACGCCATCAGGATCAGCAGGCTGGTGATCAGTGTGTTCCACGAGAAGATCGGCATGCGCCACATGGTCATGCCGGGCGCGCGCATCGTGATGATCGTCGTGATGAAGTTCACCGCGCCGAGGATGGTGCCGAAGCCGGACATGCCCAGGCCGAGCATCCAGAGGTTGCCGCCCACACCCGGCGAGAACGACGAGTTGGCGAGCGGCTGGTAGGCGAACCATCCGAACGAGGCCGCACCCTGCGGGGTGAGGAAGCCGGCGATGGCCATGACCGAGCCGAAGGTGAACAGCCAGAACGCGAAGGCGTTCAGTCGCGGGAACGCGACATCCGGCGCTCCGAGCTGCAGCGGCAGGATCGCGTTGGCGAAGCCGGCGAACAGCGGTGTCGCGAACATCAGCAGCATGATCGTGCCGTGCATCGTGAACAGCTGGTTGTACTGCTCCTTGGTCGGCACGATCTGCATGCCGGGAGCGAAGAGCTCGGCGCGGATGATCAGCGCCATCACACCGCCGAGGAGGAAGAACAGCACCGAGGCGATCAGGTACATGTACCCGATCGTCTTGTGGTCGGTGGAGGTCATCCACTTGACGACGATGTTGCCCTTCTGCTCCACGCGGGAGGAGGTGAGCAGGGCTGCCTGACGCGGCGGCAGCGTGGTCGGGCGAGCGCCCGGCGCTGTCGTGGGTTCAGCTGTGGTGGTCATGGCTTACTCCTCTTCCTCGGGATGAGTGCTCGCGCCGTTCCCGGGGAGATTGCTGAGTCGGTCGTAGGCGTCGGTGATGTCGCCCGTGTTGCCCTGCTCGCGCAGGGTCTCGAGGTATGCGTCGTACTCGTCCTGCTCGACGACCTTCACGTTGAAGAGCATCATCGAGTGGTACTCACCGCAGAGCTCGGCGCACTTGCCGTCGTACTCGCCGACGCGCGTGGGGATGAAGGACCAGGAGTTGTCCTTGCCGATGTACATGTCCTTCTTGTACAGGAAGTCGATGATCCAGAAGGAGTGGATCACATCACGCGACTGCAGGTCGATCGTGACCTTCTTGTCGACGGGCAGCACGAGCGTCGGGAGCTTCTCGCGCTCGAGGTCACCGTTCTCGTCGGGATTGGCCTGCACGCCCATGGTCCACACGGCGTCTTCTTCGTCTTCGGCGCCGTACTGGAAGTCCCAGGCCCACTGCTTGGCGATCGCCGTGACCTCGACGTCGGGTTCGTCCCACTGCGTCTCGATGTCTGTCTGATCGCGCGCGGTGAAGAAGAACATGCCGAGCACCAGGATCAGCGGGATCACCGTGTAGAGGATCTCGATCGGCATGTTGTACCGCAGCTGAACCGGAAGACCGGTCTGGCCGGTGCGCCGGCGGTACATGACGAGGGCCCATCCCATGAGCGCCCACGTGATCACGCCGACGGCGAGCAGAACGACCCACGAGGTGACCCACAGACCGGAGACCGTCTCGGTCTGGTTGGTCGCGGGGGTGCCGTCTTCGACGAAGCCCGGAAGGAATCCATTGAGTTCGGTGGGAGTACATCCCGCCAGGGCCACAGCTGCCGCTGCTCCCAGCGGGAGCGCGGCCCAACGAAGGCGGCGTTTCGAGGGCACGATGCACCTTTCAGATCTCGGACAGGAGCAGACTCAAGTCTAGGGCAACCTCACACGCGATTCATGCCAACCACGCAGGTACGCGTCTCAGTGGAAGCTGTCGCCGCAAGCGCAGCTGCCGGCGGCGTTGGGGTTGTCGATCGTGAAGCCCTGCTCCGAGATCGTGTCCTTGAAGTCGATCGACGCGCCCTCGAGGTACGGGACGCTCATGTTGTCGATGATGACCTCGACCCCGTCGAAGTCGACGGTCTCGTCGCCCTCGAGGTAACGCTCGTCGAAGTACAGCTGGTAGATCAGGCCCGAGCATCCGCCGGGCTGCACGGCCACGCGCAGGCGCAGGTCGTCACGGCCCTCCTGCGCGAGCAGGCTCTTCACCTTGAGGGCTGCGGCATCGGTCAGCGCGACCCCGTGGGCGGGGGCGGCGGTGGGCTCTGAGGTCAGGGTGGTGTCGCTCATCTCAACTCCTTGCAACGGGCAGCGCGGTCTCGCTGCTCGTGCACGATTCTACCGCCGCCGGTGTCAGCGTGGCCGATCCGGCGGCGTGACCGCCACCACGGCTCAGGAGTCGGAGGCGCGCTCGTTCATCCTGGCGAGCATCAGGGCCTCGGTGCGCACGGCGTTGCGGAATGTGTCGAGGTGCAGCGACTCGTTCGGGCTGTGCGCGCGGGAGTGCGGGTCCTCGACACCGGTCACGAGGATCTGCGCGCCCGGGAACTCGCGGACGAGGTCGGCGACGAAGGGGATGGATCCGCCCACACCCAGATCCACGGCGTCGACTCCGTAGCCGTCTCCCATCGCCGCACGGGTGAGCTCGACAGCCCATCCCGAGGTGTCGACGAGGAACCCGTCGCCGAGGTCCACGTCGGAGAAGGTCAGTTCGGCGCCGAACGGGGCGTGCCGGCGCAGGTGCTGCTCGAGCGCGGCATAGGCGTCGGTCGCGCTCTGGCCGGGCGCGACCCGGGCGCTGATCACGAGGCTGACTTCGGGAAGCAGGGTGTTGGATGCCTCGGCCACGCTCGTCACGTCCATGCCGGTGATCGTGATGGACGGCTTGTTCCAGATCCGGCCGTAGATGTCGTCGCGACCGATTGCGCTGACCCCGTCGAGGAGGCCGGCCTCGTCGCGCAGAGTCTGCTCGGTGTACTCGGGCGTCTGCGCGTCCCTGCTGGTCATGCCCTCGACGGCGACCGCGCCGTCGGCATCCCACAGCGTCGCGAGGAGCGTGACGGCGGCCATCATGGCATCCGGTACCGCTCCCCCGAACATGCCCGAGTGCGACGCGTGCTCGAGAGTGCGCACGGTGAGCGTGAAGCGGGCGTTGCCGCGCAGCGAGACGGTGAGCCCGGGCGTGCGGGAGTCGAGGTTGCCGGAGTCGGCCACGACGATCGCGTCGGCACGCAGCGCATCGGCGTTGTCGCGCAGGAAGCGGGCGAACGAGCGGGAACCGTACTCCTCCTCCCCCTCGATGAACAGCGAGACGCCGAGGTCGAGGTCGTCGCCGAGCACCTCGGCGACCGCACGGAGCGCGGCGATGTGCGCCATGATGCCCGCCTTGTCGTCCGCAGCACCGCGGCCGTACAGACGTCCGTCGCGCACCGTCGGCTCGAAGGGCGGGGCCTGCCACAGCTCGTCCGCCCCCGGCGGCTGCACGTCGTGGTGGGCGTACAGCAGGATGGTGGGGCGCCCGTTGCGGGCGGCGCGCGTGGCGAGCACCCCGGGCTGGCCGAGTTCGTCGGTGTCGTCGACGTGCGCACGCAGCACGCGCACGTCGTCGAAGACCCCGGTGCCGCGCGCCAGCTCGGCTACCGCCTCGGCAGAGCGCTCGAGCTGCGTCTGGTCGAACGCCGGCCACGCGATCCCCGGGATGCGCACCAGCGCTCCCAGATCGGCCAGAGCGGACGGGATGCCGAGGGCCACCGCCTCGAGGAGTGCGGTCTCCGCGGCGGACGAGGCGGGCGATGCAGGGGATGTCATGCGAGTAATCTTAAGGCGAACCCGATTGCGAACTGAGGTCGAACGTGCTCAACCCCACCCCCGCCGCCGACGACGCCCCTGAGACGCCCGCCGTGGGCAAGGGTCGCGCCACCCCCACCCGCGCCGAGCGCGAGGCCGCCAACCGCCGGCCCCTGGTCGCGAACACGAAGGAGGCCCGCGCTGCGGCGAAGGCCGACCTGCAGGTGCGCCGGCAGCGGGCCCGCATCGGCATGGAGAACGGCGAGGACAAGTACCTTCCCACGCGCGACCGCGGCCCGCAGCGGCGCTGGGTGCGCGACTACGTCGACGCCGGGTGGCACATCTCCGAGTGGCTGATGGCCGCGATGCTGCTGGTCATCGTGCTCAGCCTCGTCAACATCCCCGCGGTGCAGCTGTGGGCGATGGTCGGGCTGTGGGGATACATGCTGCTCGCGGTCGGCGACATGGTGCTGCTGAGCATGCGGGTGAAGAAGAAGGTCGCCGCGAAGTTCGGCCTCGAGCGTCGCGAGCGCGGGCTCGGCTGGTACGCGGCCATGCGGTCGCTTCAGATGCGCTTCATGCGTCTGCCGAAGCCGCAGGTGCGCCGCGGTCAGTACCCCGACTGACCCTTCGACGAGATCAGGGACCCCGGTCCTGTTCCGAGGCCTGTGCCGCTCAGCGGCGCAGGCCTCTGTTGATCTGCCTGGCCCACAGCGGTCCGCGATACAGGAACGCGGTGTAGCCCTGCACGAGCGTGGCCCCGGCATCCAGTCGTCGCTGCACGTCGTCGGCGGTCTCCACTCCCCCGACCGCTATGATGCAGAAGTCGGCGGGCACCGCGCTCCTGACGACGGCGAGCACCTCGAGCGAGCGCTCCTTCAGCGGCGCGCCGGAGAGCCCGCCCGCGCCTGCGGCCTCGACGACCGCAGGGTCGGTGATCAGGCCGTCGCGCGAGATGGTCGTGTTGTGGGCGATGATCCCGGAGAGCCCCTCCTGCACCGCCATGCGGGCGATGGCCGCGATCTCGTCATCGGGCAGGTCGGGGGCGATCTTCACGAGCAGCGGCGTCTCGCCCGCCGCCTGCTTCACCGCGCGCAGCAGCGGGGCGAGCGTCTCGACCGCCTGCAGGCCGCGCAGGCCAGGGGTGTTCGGTGACGAGACGTTCACGGCGAGGTAGTCGGCGAGCGGTGCGAGGCGCACGGCCGACGTGACGTAGTCCGCGACGGCGTCCTCGACGGCGACCACGCGGCTCTTGCCGATGTTGACCCCGATCACGGCGCGGGGCGCGCGCCGGCGCAACGCGGTGAGCCGCCGCGCGGCGGCATCCGCCCCCTCGTTGTTGAAGCCCATCCGGTTGATGACGGCCCGGTCCGGGATCAGGCGGAACAGCCGCGGTTTCGGGTTGCCCTCCTGCGGGATGGCGGTGACCGTGCCGATCTCGATGTGCCCGAAGCCGAGCGCATCCAGGCCGCGCACGCCCACGGCGTTCTTGTCGAAGCCGGCAGCGACCCCGAAGGGCGACGGGAAGTCCAGCCCGAGCGCGCGCACCCGCTGATCCGGACGAGGTGCTGTCAGCGCGCGCGTCGCCCACGAGAGCGGCGGCACCCCGAGCGCGCGGATGACCGCCATCGCGGCGTGGTGCGCGAATTCGGGGTCGAAGCGCGCGAGGACGTGGCGGAAGAGCAGTGAGTACATCACTGCCCAAGGCTACCGGTCGTCTTATTCCGCTTCCGCCGCCACGTGGTCGGCGCGCAGGTCGACGATCGCGCGCTCGAAGTCGTCGAGCGAGTCGAACGCCTGGTAGACGCTGGCGAAACGCAGGAAGGCCACCTCGTCGAGCTCACGCAGCGGACCGAGTATCGCCAGCCCGATCTCGTTGGTGTCGAGCTGCGAGACACCGGTCTGCCGCACGGCCTCTTCGACCTTCTGTGCGAGCAGCGCCAGGTTCGCCTCCGTGACGGGACGGCCCTGACACGCCTTGCGCACGCCGGAGATCACCTTGTCGCGGCTGAACGCCTCCATGACGCCGGAGCGCTTGATGACCATGAGGCTCGCCGTCTCGGTCGTCGAGAAACGTCCACCGCACTCCGGACACTGTCGTCGGCGGCGGATCGACAGGCCGTCGTCGCTGGTGCGGGAATCGATGACGCGGGAATCCGGATGCCGGCAGAAGGGGCAGTGCATGATCGGTCAGCCTACTCGCTCGCCCTCGGGCTCACCGCGAGGCGTCGGCGAAGCGCGCCTCGACGGCGTCACCGTGTGCGGGCAGGATCTCGGCGTTCGCGAGTGCGACGACCCCCGCCCTCACCTCAGCCAGGGCGGCGTGGTCGTACTCGATGACCTGCTGCGGTCGCAGGAAGGTGTACGCGCCGAGTCCGGCGGCGTAGCGGGCCTGACCACCGGTGGGCAGCACGTGGTTGCTGCCGGCCAGGTAGTCGCCGAGGCTGACCGGTGTCTGGTCGCCGACGAACACCGCACCGGCGCTGGTGAAGCGTCCCGCGGCGGCGGAGGCGTCGGCGAGATGCAGTTCGAGGTGCTCCGGCGCGTACGCGTTGCTGAAGGCCTCCGCCATCGCGCGGTCATCCACGAGCACGATGGCCGACTGCGGGCCGGCGAGGGCCTCGGCGACGCGGGTGGCGTGCGTGGTGGTGGCCGCGAGGTCCGCGACCACCGAGGCGACGCGTTCGGAGAGCAGGACCGAATCGGTCACCAGCACGGCGGACGCCTGCTCGTCGTGCTCTGCCTGGCTGATCAGGTCCGCAGCGATCAGGGTGGGATCGGCCGCAGCATCCGCGACGATGAGGATCTCGGTCGCGCCCGCCTCGGAGTCCGTGCCGACGACGCCGGCGACGATCCGCTTCGCCGAGGCGACGTAGTTGTTTCCCGGGCCCGACACGACGTCGACGGGGTCGAGTCCGAGATCGGCGACCCCGTGGGCGAGGGCGCCGATCGCGCCGGCCCCGCCGATCGCGTAGATCTCGTCGATGCCGAGCAGGTCGGCGGCGGCGAGGATCGTCGGGTGCACCCGACCGCCGTGCGCCGCCTGCGGCGGGGATGCGAGGGCGATGGAGGTGACGCCGGCGACCTGCGCGGGGACGACGTTCATCACCACGCTGGATGCGAGGGGCGCCTTGCCGCCGGGGATGTACACCCCCGCACGCATCACGGGCTGCCACCGCTGGGTGATGCTCGCGCCGGGGCCGATCCGAGTGGTCTGCGGGCTCGGGACCTGAGCCGCCGAGCCCTGACGAACCCGTTCGATGGCGGCCTCGAGAGCGGAGCGCACGACGGGGTCGACCGAGGCTGCGGCCTCGGCGACGTGCTCGGCGGGAACGCGGATCGCATGACCGCTCACCCCGTCGAAGCGCTCAGCCTGCTCGCGCAGGGCGACCTCGCCGGAGGTGCGCACGGCGTCGACGATCGCGGCGGCGGCCTCGAGCGCCTCGGCGCGCGCCTGCGTGGCCCGCGGCACGGCCGCGAGCATGTCGGAGGGTGAGAGGGACTTCCCTCGGAGGTCGATCGTGCGCACGCGCTCAGCCTTTCGTGATGTCGAGGATGTCGTGGAGGTAGCCGATCCGGCCGTCCTCATGTCGCACGACGAACGCGCCGCCGCGGTCTTCGATCGCCAGCGCCCACGCCGTCGGACCGATCCGGAACAGCGGCTGTCCTCGTTCGTCGAGCACATCGCGCTCGGTGGGCGCCAGGATCCAGAACGGCTCGGGCTGACCGTAGGGGTGGGTCTCTGCGCTCTCCTCGCTGCGGGTGCGCCGCAGCGGCTGGTCGTCGCCGGCAGCGCCCGCCACGGGTCCCGTCAGACCGTCGGGCGCGGTGTTGTGTTCGACGGACCGGCTCGGGTCGGCGGCGTCGTCGGCGAAGATGCTCTGCAGCGCTTCGACGGCGGCCGTGTTGTACAGCACCTCGCTGTCGTCGTCGCGATGGTCCGGCGCGACGGGCAGAGCATCGGATGCATCGGGGTCGGGCTCTGAAGTCGGAGCGGGCTCATACGAGACCCGTTCTGTCTCAGGCGCGGTGACCTCAGGCGCCGTGACCTCCATCGCGGTGACCTCAGGCGCGGTGACCTCGGGCGCTGCCGTCTCCGGCGCAGGCGCTGCCGACGCGTCGGACGCTGCGACCATGTCGACCGGCTGCACCTCGACCGGCTGCACCTCGACCGGCTGCACCTCGGCGGACTGCGACTCGACGGGCTGCGGTTCGAGTGGCTGCTGGTCACGCTCGTACGGCGCGTACGGCGCGACCTCGGGTGACGCCGATTCGGCGTCTCGGGCATCCGGAGCGAAGCGGTGATCAGATCCAGGTGCCCGGTCGCGAGCATCCGGAACGGCGGTGGCATCGGGGATGACCATCGTCAGTGCGGTGTCGACGCGCGGCTCGGCGGCCACGGGCTGCGGAGCCGCTGCGGAGTCGCCGCGCTCAGCCAGCGGGGCTGCACCGGCCGATTCCCCCGCCGGCGGAACGAACTGGCGCTCGGCCCGCGGGCGTGCGATCACGGGACGGACGGGGTTGGCGTTGCGGTGCGCCAGGGTCTCGAGGCGTCCGTGGAAGTCGTCGCGCAGTCGCGGCAGCACAGGGGCGAACACCGTGGCAGCCACGAGCACGAGCGTCGCCAGCTGCCCCACCACGGCGACCCAGCCGATGAGCAGGACACCGGTCTCTACGGTGGCGGCGACCTGCTGCCACAGCACCTGAGCCCAGGAGACGGCGGCGACCGCAGCCGCGACGGAGGCGAACTGGTCGATTCCCAGCGATCCCACACGGCGGATCCCGTCGGGCGAGAACCGGCGCAGCACGACCAGGAAGACGGCCGCCGTCGGCACCCCCATCATCAGGATCCAATGGATGCCCGACGTCCACACGGTGTCGCCGACCGGTCCCACCGGGAAGAACGAGGCGACGAAGCCGACCAACCAGGCGCCGATGATGATGAGCTCACGCAGCGTGAAGCCGAGGATGCCGTACTCGGGCTGGACCTGGTCTTCGTAGAGGACTCCGTCGTCGTCCGGGTCGATCTCGTCGGAGCCGATGCCCGCCTCTGCGCGCGCATCCGCGCGCAGACGGGACTCGTCCGCTGAGGCGTCGTCGTGGGCTCTGCTGGGCCTGTCGAAGCTCATCGAGGGTCCTTTCGTTCGTGGGGTGGCCACGCGAGTCATGATCCTACTCACCGCATCCTGGAGTTCGATGCGTCGTGTCGAGCCGGCGCGCTCAGCCCAGGCAGGCGGGGCCAAGCAACGACTTCAGGTCGCCGAACAGATCGGCGGACACCTTCACCGGCATCGGCACCTCGAACACCTTCGCGGCGCTGCCGCGGTGCACGCGCAGCAGCACCTCGGTCTCGCCGGCGTGGCGGCGCAGTACGTCGGCCAGGTCGGTCATGACCTTTTCGGTCGCCCGCTGCTCGGCGACCAGCAGCGAGAGCGGGCCTGCGGTGTCGAACGATCCGACGTCGGGAGCGAACGCCGACTGCGCGTGCAGGTTGAGCCCGTCATCGCGACGGGAGACGCGTCCGCGCACGGCGAGGATGGCATCCTGCTGCAGGGTGTGCTGGAACTCGGTGTACGTCTTGCCCATGAACATGATCGTCACCTCGCCGTTGAAGTCCTCGACGGTGATCATGCCGTACGGGTTGCCGCTGGCCTTCGCCACCCGGTGCTGCACGCTGGTCACGAGCCCGGCCACGGTGACCTGGTCGCCGTCCTGCAGATCCTCCGAGGTGAGCAGGTCGCTGATCGAGATCGACGCGTGCTTGGCGAGCGGCACCTCGAGCCCCGCGAGCGGGTGGTCGGAGACGTACAGCCCGAGCATCTCGCGCTCGAACGCCAGCTTGTCCTTCTTGATCCACTCGGGGCGGTCGGGCACCTTCGCGGGCGCGGCCTCCTCCATGCCGTCGTACAGGCTGTCGAAGTCGAAGCCGATCGCGCCCTGCGCCTCGTTCCGCTTGCGGTCGACGGCGGCTTCGACGGCGTCCTCGTGGATCTCCATCAGCGCGCGTCGGGTGTCGCCCATCGAATCGAACGCGCCGGCCTTGATGAGTGACTCGACGGTGCGCTTGTTCGAGACGTGCAGCGGCACCTTGCCGAGGAAGTCGTGGAACGAGGTGAACGGACCGTCGTCGCGGGAGGCGACGATCCCGTCGACGACGTTGCTGCCGACGTTGCGCACCGCGCCGAGGCCGAAGCGGATGTCTTCGCCGACGGCGGCGAAGAAGTTGATCGACTCGGACACGTCCGGCGGCATCACCCGGATGCCCATGCGCCGGCACTCGTTGAGGTAGAGCGCCATCTTGTCTTTGGAGTCGCCCACGCTCGTGAGCAGGGCCGCCATGTACTCGGCCGGGTACTTCGCCTTGAGATACGCGGTCCAGTACGACACCAGACCGTACGCCGCGGAGTGCGCTTTGTTGAACGCGTAGTCCGAGAACGGCAGCAGGATGTCCCACAGCGCCTTGACGGCGCCCTCGCCGTAGCCGCGTTCCTTCATCCCGCCTGAGAAGCCCTCGTACTGCTTGTCGAGTTCGGACTTCTTCTTCTTGCCCATCGCGCGACGCAGGATGTCGGCCTGGCCGAGGCTGAACCCGGCGACCTTCTGCGCGATGGCCATGACCTGCTCCTGATAGATGATCAGACCATAGGACTCCTGCAGGATGTCGGCCAAGGGCTCTTCCAGCTCGGGGTGGACGGGCGTGATCTCCTGCAGGCCGTTCTTGCGCAGGGCGTAGTTGGTGTGCGAGTTCGCCCCCATCGGTCCCGGGCGGTACAGGGCGATGAGCGCCGAGATGTCGCCGAAGTTGTCGGGCTTCATCAGCCGCATCAGCGAACGCAGCGGCGGGCTGTCGAGCTGGAAGACGCCGAGGGTGTCGCCGCGGGCCAGCAGGTCGTAGACGGCGCGATCCTCGAGGCCGAGGTGCTCGAGATCGACCTCCTCCCCCCTGTTCATCCGGATGTTGTCGAGCGCGTCCGAGATGATCGTGAGGTTGCGCAGGCCCAGGAAGTCCATCTTGATCAGACCCAGCGCCTCGCACGACGGGTAGTCGAACTGCGTGACGATCTGGCCGTCCTGCTCGCGCTTCATGATCGGGATGATGTCGAGCAGCGGATCCGACGACATGATCACGCCTGCCGCGTGCACGCCCCACTGCCGCTTCAGCCCCTCGAGCCCCAGCGCGCGGTCGAAGACGCGCTTGGCATCCGTGTCGGTGTCGATCAGCGCCCGGAACTCGCTCGCCTCCTTGTAGCGCGGGTGCGCGCTGTCGTACATGCCGCTGAGCGGCATGTCCTTGCCCATCACGGCCGGCGGCATGGCCTTGGTGAGACGATCGCCCATGCTGAACGGGTATCCGAGCACGCGGCCCGCGTCCTTCAGCGCCTGCTTGGACTTGATCGTGCCGTAGGTGACGATCTGCGCGACGCGCTCGGAGCCGTACTTCTCGGTCACGTACTCGATCACCTCGCCGCGGCGACGGTCGTCGAAGTCGACGTCGAAGTCGGGCATCGAGACGCGGTCGGGGTTGAGGAAGCGCTCGAAGATGAGTCCGTGCTCGAGCGGGTCGAGGTCGGTGATCTTCATCGCGTACGCGACCATCGAGCCGGCGCCCGAACCGCGGCCGGGTCCGACGCGGATGCCGTGGTCCTTGGCCCAGTTGATGAAGTCGGCGACGACGAGGAAGTAGCCCGGGAAGCCCATCTGCAGGATGATGCCGGTCTCGTACTCGGCCTGCTTGCGCACCCTGTCGGGGATGCCGTTCGGGTACCGGTAGTGCAGTCCCTTCTCGACCTCCTTGACCAGCCAGCTGTCTTCGGTCTCGCCGTCCGGCACCGGGAACCGCGGCATGTAGTTCGCCTTGGTGTCGAACTCGACCTGGCAGCGCTCGGCGATCAGCAGCGTGTTGTCACACGCCTCGGGGTGGTCGCGGAACAGCTGCCGCATCTCCTGCGCCGTCTTGATGTAGTAGCCGTCGCCGTCGAACTTGAACCGGTTCGGGTCGTCCATCGTCGAACCGGACTGCACGCAGAGCAGCGCCTCGTGCGCGTCGGCCTCGTGCTGGTGGGTGTAGTGCGAATCGTTCGTCGCGACGAGCGGGATGTTCAGGTCTTTCGACAGCCGCAGCAGATCGCTGATCACCCGCCGCTCGATGGCGAGTCCGTGGTCCATGATCTCGGCGAAGTAGTTCTCTTTGCCGAAGATGTCCTGGAACTCGGCCGCCGCCGCGCGCGCCGCGTCGTACTGGCCGAGCCGGAGCCGGGTCTGGATCTCTCCCGACGGGCATCCCGTGGTGGCGATCAGGCCCTTGCCGTACGTCTGCAGCAGCTCGCGGTCCATGCGCGGCTTGAAGTAGTACCCCTCGATGCTCGAGAGCGAGCTCAGCCGGAACAGGTTGTGCATGCCGGCGGTGGTCTCGCTCCACAGCGTCGTGTGCGTGTACGCGCCGGATCCCGAGACGTCGTCGCTCTTCTGATCCGCGGTTCCCCAGGCCACCCGCGACTTGTCGCTGCGGTGCGTTCCCGGGGTCACGTACGCCTCGAGGCCGATGATCGGCTTGACTCCCGCGGCGTTCGCGGCGTTGTAGAACTCGAACGCCGCAAAGGTGTTCCCGTGGTCGGTGACGGCGATCGCCGGCATCCCGTAATCGGCCGCCGCCTGCGTCATCGAGGTGATCTTCGCCGCACCGTCCAGCATGGAGTACTCGCTGTGGACATGCAGGTGCACGAAGGAATCGGAGGCCATGCATCGAGTCTACGAGGCCCCTCCGACACCCGCGTCGACGCACCCTCGATACGCTGATGCCATGGCCACTCCTGAGTTCGTCCTCGCTCTGCGCGAGCACATCGGCACCGCACCGCTTGCTCTTGTCGGCGCCACGGCGATCGTCTTCCGCGATGAGAAGGTGCTGCTGGGCAAGCGCGCCGACAACGGGTCGTGGCAGGCGATCTCGGGCATCGTCGAGCCGGGTGAGGAGCCGGCGGATGCCGCGGCACGCGAGTGCCTCGAGGAGGCGGGCGTCGTCGTCTCGGTCGACCGGCTCGCCCTGGTGCAGCAGATGCCGCGGGTGACCTACGACAACGGCGACCAGGTCGACTATCTCGACCTCGTCTTCCGCTGCAGCTGGGTGTCGGGCGATCCGCACCCCGCCGACGGGGAGCTGACCGAGGTGGGGTTCTACGACCTCGCTGCCATGGGCGACGTCGACGATGCGCATCTGCGCAAGATCGCTCTGGCGATGGCGGAGGACGACCCGGCGACCTTCCGCGGCGGCCGCGTCAGTCGCTGAGATCGAGTCGGTTCAGTCCCACTCGCGTCCCGGGTCCAGCACGTCGAGGGCGTGCCGGAAGTCCGCAGGGTACGGCGACTCGAACTGCGCCCACTGTCCGGTCGCCGGATGCGTGAACGCGAGCTTATGCGCGTGCAGCCACTGCCTGGTGAGGCCCAGTCTCGCCGACAGGGTCGGGTCGGCGCCGTAGAGCGGATCGCCGACGCAGGGGTGCCGATGCGCGGCCATGTGCACGCGGATCTGATGCGTGCGGCCGGTCTCGAGATGGATCTCGAGCAGAGAAGCCCCGGGAAAGGCCTCGAGCGTCTCGTAATGGGTCACCGACGGCTTGCCGTCGGGTACGACGGCGAACTTCCAGCTGTGGTTCGGGTGGCGGCCGATCGGCGCGTCGATGGTGCCCGCGAGGGGATCCGGATGCCCCTGGACGACCGCGTGGTAGATCTTCTCGACCGTGCGCTCCTTGAAGGCGCGCTTGAGCGCGGTGTAGGCGCTCTCGGTCTTCGCGACGACCATGAGACCGCTGGTGCCGACATCCAGGCGGTGCACGACGCCCTGCCGTTCGGGTGCTCCGCTGGTCGCGACTCGGAAGCCCGCAGCCGCGAGAGCGCCGACGACGGTCGGCCCTTCCCAGCCGAGCGACGGATGGGCGGCGACACCGGTCGGCTTGTCGACCACGACGATGTCGTCGTCGTCGTGGACGATCCCGAGCTCGGGCACCGGGATCGGCTCGATCCGCGGCTCCTCCTTCGGTGCCCAGCTCACGTCGAGCCAGCCGCCTGCGCGCAGGCGGTCGGACTTTCCGAGCGCAGCACCGTCGAGGGTGACACCGCCCGCTTCGGCGACCTCGGCGGCGAAGGTGCGCGAGAAGCCGAGCATCTTCGCCAGAGCCGCGTCGACGCGCTGACCGTCGAGCCCGTCGGGGACGGGAAGGCTGCGGGACTGCACGATCAGACCCCCGCGGACGCAGCCGCGTCCTCGGCGCCGTCCGCTGTCGCGTAGTCCGCGCTCTGCGCGTGATCCCGCTCTCGGGTCCCGTCGAGTCGCAGACCGAACACGACCAGCAGAGCGACCGAGATCATGCCGGAGACGATGAAGATGTCGGCGACGTTGAAGATCGCGGGCATCATCCAGGGCATCGAGATCATGTCGACGACATGGCCGACGGCGAACCCGGGTTCGCGCAGCAGGCGGTCCGTGAGGTTGCCGAGCACCCCGCCGAGCAGCAGACCGAGAACGGTCGCCCAGAGCCGCGAGCGCACTTCGAGGGTCTTCCAGACGATGACACCGACCACCACGGACATCGCGATCGTGAAGATCCACGTCATGCTCGAGCCGATCGAGAACGCCGCGCCGGAGTTGCGGACGTAGTACAGCTGCAGGAACTCGCCCAGCACGGGCACGGCCTCGTGCTTGGGCAGGTTCTCGATGGTGAGGTGCTTCACGAACTGATCGGCGGCCAGCACGATCGCCGCGAGAGAAGCGACGATAGTGCCGGCCGCCGACCGACGAAGGGGACGACGTCCTGCCAAGAGTGACCTACAGGCCGATGGCGGAGACGGGGGTCGAGTCCGTCGAAGACTTCTGGTCGAGGTCGCGCAGCTGACCCTCGATCATCGCGCGGAGCTTGCCACGGTAGTCGCGCTCGAACTCGCGGAGCTCGGTGATGCGACCCTCGAGCATGTTGCGCTCGCGCTCGAGTCGTGCCGACTCCTCGCGCTGCTTCGCCTCGGCCTCGGTGCGGATGCGGGCGACCTCGGTCTCGGCCTCGTCGATGAGCTGCTTGCGCTTGGCCTCGCCCTCGGCGACGTGCTCGTCGTGCAGACGCTGTGCGAGCTCGATGATGCCGGCGGAGGTGCCGGTGGGCGATCCCTCGACGGCCGCAGCGGGAGCGGGCGTCGGCGCGGCGGCGGGAGCCGGAGCGTTCTCGCCGGACTCGAACGCCGCGAGCCTGGCCTTCAGCTCGTTGTTCTCCTCGATGGTCTTGCGCCACTCAACGACGATCTCGTCGAGGTAGTCGTCGACCTCTTCGGGGTCGAAGCCGTCCTTGAATCGGACGTGCTGGAACTCCTTGTGGACGACGTCATCCGGGGTAAGTGCCATGGGTGGCTCCTCTTTCGATGAGTTCGGTTGCCAGTCGCTGAGAGCCGGCGATGTGGTTCATTAGACGCGTACCCGGGGCGCGCGTCTGGGAGCCAAGCATAGTCCCCCAGGCTGAGCGACGCGATGCACGCCTGCTCAGAGGCTCAGGTGAGAGCGCGGATGACCGCCATCAGGATGAACACGCTGAGCATGGTCAGCATGAACCCGAAATCGAGCGCGATGGTGCCGATGCGCAGCGGCGGGACCATCCTGCGGAAGAAGCGGATCGGCGGGTCGGTGACGGTGTAGACGATCTCGGCGACGACCAGGCCTGCGCCTCTCGGCCGCCAAGACCGGTTGAACATCGGGATGTACTCGAGCACGAGTCTCGCGATGAGCACGAGCACGTACAGCGTCAGCACCAGCTCGGCGATGCCACCGATGATGCTGAGGATCGCTCCCACGGGTCAGGAGTCGAACGAGGCGGAATCCGCCTGCGCCAGGCCACCCTGCCCGGACACCGCGATGTTCTCGGGTGAGAGCAGGAAGACCTTGCTGGTGACTCGCTCGATGCGGCCGTACAGCCCCAACGAGAGTCCGCTGGCGAAGTCGATGAGACGGCGCGCATCGGCGTCGCTCATCTGCGACAGGTTGATGATCACCGGCACGCCCTCGCGGAAGTTCTCGGCGATGATCTGCGCGTCGCGGTACTGCTTGGGGTGCACGGTGAGGATCTCGTTGACCGCGCCCGCCGCCGGCTGACGCACAGCCGTCGGACGACGCAGGGGCGTGACGGGCGCGGGTGCGGCCTCGTCTCGCTCGGGCGTCTCGTGCTTGTCACGGGAGGCTCGAGCCGGCGTCTGCGCGACTTCCTCCTCGTAGACCTCTTCCTCGTCGGCGAGGCCGAGATACACCATGGTCTTCTTCAGCGGGTTACCCATCGTGTCCTCCGGTTCGAACGTTCGGGCTGGTCTGTTGAAAGGCTAACCCCGGTCGGGGCGGGGTCCTGTGATTGCGGAACCGATCCGCAGGTGTGTCGCGCCGGCGGCGATCGCCGCTTCGAAATCTCCGGTCATCCCGGCTGAGATCCAGCCGGCGCCGGGCGCGAGCGCGCGGACGCGATCGGCGACGTCCCGCAGCCGGGCGAAGGCACGCGACGGCTCCTCGTCGAGCGGAGCGACCGCCATGATCCCCCGAAGCCGAAGCGACGGGAGCGTGAGCACGTGCTCGGCCAGCGCCTCGGCATCGCCGAGCGCACTGCCGCCCCGTCCTGCATCCTCGGTGAGGTTGACCTGCACGAGCACGTCCAGCGGGTCGCCCTCGGCATCCGCTCGGTGCAGTGCGTCGGCGAGCTTCACCCGGTCGACGGAGTGCACCACGTCGGCGTCCCGGCGGATGGCGGAGGCCTTGTTGGTCTGAGCCTGGCCGATGAAATGCCAGCGCACGTCCAGCCCTTCGAGGGCGGCGCGCTTGGCCGTCATCTCCTGCTGCCGGTTCTCGCCGACATCCGTCACACCGAGATCGTGCAGCTCGCGCACCAGGGAGGCGGGGTGGAACTTCGTCACCACGATCCGGGTGATCTCACCCGGATCCCGGCCTGCCCGGCGCGCGGCGTCGGCGATGCGCTCGTCTATCGCCGACAGCCGCGCGCGGAGCGTCACTTCAGGAACTCGGGGATGTCGATGTCGTCGTCCGAGAACGCCGGCTCGATGCTGGATGCCACCGGGGCGGGCGCCACGGCCGGCCTGACCGGCTCGGGACGCTCCTCGGCGACTCTCTCGTCCAGGCGCACCTCCGGCAGCGGGTCGGCGGCCGGACGCTCGATCACCATCGGCTCGAGCCGCGGGGCGGGCTGGCCCCCGTCGAAGCCGGCGGCGATCACCGTGACGCGCACCTCGTCACCGAGGGTGTCGTCGATGACCGTTCCGAAGATGATGTTCGCCTCGGGGTGCGCGGCCTCCTTGACGAGGTCGGCGGCATCGTGGATCTCGAAGATGCCGAGGTTCGATCCGCCCTGAATCGACAGCAGCACGCCGTGGGCGCCTTCGATGGATGCCTCGAGCAGGGGCGACTCGACCGCCAGTTCGGCGGCCTTGATGGCGCGGTCGGCCCCGCGCGCCGAGCCGATGCCCATGAGAGCGGAACCCGCCCCCTGCATGACCGACTTCACGTCGGCGAAGTCGAGGTTGATGAGCCCGGGTGTGGTGATGAGGTCGGTGATGCCCTGCACACCGGCGAGGAGCACCTGGTCGGCGGTGGCGAAGGCCTCGATCATCGAGATGCCGCGATCGCTGATCTCGAGGAGTCGGTCGTTCGGCACCACGATGAGGGTGTCGACCTCTTCCTTCAGCTTGGCGACCCCGGCCTCGGCCTGGCTCTGGCGGCGACGACCCTCGAACGAGAACGGCTTGGTCACGACGCCGATGGTCAGCGCGCCGATCGACTTCGCGATCCGCGCGACGACGGGTGCACCGCCCGTGCCGGTGCCGCCACCCTCTCCGGCGGTCACGAAGACCATGTCGGCTCCCGTGAGCGCCTGCTCGATCTCCTCGGCGTGGTCCTCGGCTGCGCGGCGACCCACCTCGGGATCGGCGCCTGCGCCGAGACCGCGAGTGAGCTCGCGACCCACGTCGAGCTTGACATCGGCGTCGCTCATCAGCAGCGCCTGCGCGTCGGTGTTGACGGCGATGAACTCGACTCCGCGGAGTCCGAGTTCGATCATGCGGTTGACGGCGTTGACGCCGCCACCGCCGACGCCGACGACCTTGATCACGGCGAGGTAGTTCTGGTTCTGGCTCATGGCCGGCCTCCGTTATTCGAGCCTGACGAGGGATAAACCTTAAACCTCAACGAGAGGGTTAAACTGTTTCCCGGTATTGCGTTCTCGTCAACGACGCTAAGCGCAACATCGGCGTGCGCCCGCACCGACACGGCGTGTCGCCGCGATCTGCTCTCAACCCACGACCGGAACGGTCGGAGACGACACATCGAAGGTGCTGGACTGGGGCGCGGCCGCGATCAGGCGCACCAGCACCGCCGCCTTGCGCGCTGAGTCTCGCTCGCTCCCCCACACCACGGTCTTGCCGTCGGCCAGACTGAGCGTCACGTCATCGCCCGACGTGGCCCGCACCTCGGTGACCGTCGCCCGCAGGTCTGCCGGCAGGGACCTCATCACCAGGCCGGCGCTGCGGAAGGCGGCCGAGCCGAGACCGCCGGTGATGTCGAGCTCGGGTGTGCCCTCGGGCCTCTCCTCGCTCGACGAGAGCACCACCCCCGCGGCGTCGACCACCGCGTAGGCGTCGCCGTCGCGGAGCGCGCCCACCGGCGTGCGCTCCACGATGCGCACCAGCAGCTCGCGGGGCGGGCGGATCTCGAGAGCGTACGACTCGATGATCGGGAACTCCGCCAGTGCCGACTTGACGCGATCGGCGTCGACCAGGGCCAGCGGCCGGCCGATCTGATCGCCCAGTGACTGCTGCACGACGGCCGGGTCGATGCTCGTCGCCCCTGCCACGGTGATCTTCTCCACGGCGAACAGCGGACTGTACGCGGCGATCACGCTGCCGAGCACGAGGGCGACGAGAGCGCCGGTCGTTCCCCACACGGCGAATCGTCTCCGTCGGGAGCGCTGGGTGAAGCGTCGGATCTCGGCGCGCAGCGCCTTCCGGCGGGCGCGTGCGGCATGCCAGACCTCGCTGCTGCGCACGGCGGAGGGCGCGGCATCCCGATCCTCCTCCGCGATCGGCGCGGTCGCGGAGTGTCCGCCGGCCTCCGAGCCGCTGTCGAAACCCCGATCGGCGGCAACGGGATCGTCGCCGTCGGCGACGTCGGCATCCGCTGTTCCGGACTCCTGCCCGCGGGCATCCCGCTCCCCCGCGACGCCGAAGCGCAGCAGAGGGCGCCGGCGAGGTTCGGGCGACGCGATGTCGGGATCATCACCCGGAGTCGGCTCCTCGGGCGATGCGGGAAGCGGTGCCGGGCGCCGCACGTCAGTCCTCGGTGGGGCGGCGCAGCGCGTCGAGCACCTGCGGGATGATCTGGTAGACGTTTCCGCAGCCCAGCGTCACCACGCAGTCGCCGTCGCGGGCGATGCGGGCCGTGTAGTCGGCCGCCTCCTGCCAGTCCGGCACGTAGTGCACGTTCGCCTGGTCGGCGAACGCGCCGCTGACCAGCTCTCCCGTGACACCGGGCACCGGGTCCTCACGCGCGCCGTAGACGTCGAGCATCACCGTGTGATCGGCGAGCTCCTCGAGCACCGCGGCGAACTCCCGGAACATGTGCTGAGTGCGCGAGTACGTGTGCGGCTGCTGGATCGCGATGAGGCGGCCGGAACCGGCGACCCCGCGCATCGCCTCGAGGGCGGCGCGCACCTCGGTCGGGTGGTGCGCGTAGTCGTCGTACACGTGGACGCCGCGGGCTTCGCCGTGCAGCTCGAGCCGGCGCACGGTTCCCGCGAAGCCCTCCACCGCGCGGACCGCCTCGGTCAGACCGTGCCCGAACGTGAGCAGCACGGCGACGATGCCGGCGGCATTGATCGCATTGTGCGCGCCGGGCACGGCCAGCCGCATGCGCTCGGATTCGCCCGCGTGCACCAGGGTCGCGGACACGCCCCCGGTCGTGACGATGTCGTCGATGCGCAGATCCGCGTCGGCCGCGTGCCCGAACGTGACGACCCTGCGGTGACTGAGGCCTGCCCGCACGCGCTGCGCTCCGGGATCGTCGCTCGAGATCACCACGGCCTCGCGTGCTCCGTCTGCGAAGCGGACGAAGGCGTCGTAGAAGGCCTGCTCCGAACCGAAGAAGTCGAGGTGGTCGGGGTCGACGTTGGTGATCAGCGCGATCGACGTGTCGTAGAGCAGGAAGGTGCCGTCGGACTCGTCGGCCTCGATCACGAACAGCTCGTCTGCTCCGGTGCCGCTCGAGACGCCGAGCTGCTCGATCACGCCGCCGTTGACGAAGCTCGGGTCGGCGCCGAGCGCGTGCAGGGCGGTGACGAGCATGCCGGCCGAGCTGGTCTTGCCGTGCGCACCGGCCACGGAGACGAGGCGACGGCCCCCGATCAGCCAGTGCAGCGCCTGCGAGCGGTGGATCACGTGCAGTCCGCGATGCTTAGCTGTGACGAACTCGGGGTTCTCGGGCCAGATCGCCCCGGTGTGGATCACCGTGTCGGCGTCGCCGAGGTGAGCGGCGTCATGCCCCACGTGCACGGTCGCCCCCGCGGCCGCGAGGGAACGCAGGCTGGCACTGTCGGCCCGGTCGGAACCGGAGACGCGGATGCCCGCGTCGAGGAACATCTTCGCGAGCCCGCTCATGCCGGATCCGCCGATGCCGATGAAGTGCGCGGAGGTGATGGTCTCGGGGATCGGAAGGGAGAGGTCGGGTCTGATCATGTCGCTCCCAGTCTACTTTTCGGCGAGTGCGCGATCGATCAGCGCGATGAGATCCTCGGCCCCGGTGCGCGAGCCGATGCGCTCGGCTGCGGCCGCCATGGCGTCGATGCGGGCGCGGTCGCCGAGCAGCGGGACGATCGTCTCGCGCACGACGTCGCCGTCGAAGGTCGCGTCGTCGAGCAGAACGGCGGCTCCCGCCTCGACGGCGGACGCTGCGTTGAGCCGCTGCTCGCCGTTGCCGACCGCATACGGCACGTACACGGCGGGGATGCCGAGGGCGCTGACCTCGCTGACCGTGGCCGAGCCCGAGCGGGAGACGATCAGGTCGGCCAGCGCGAACGCGAGGTCCATGCGGTCGATGTACCGGCGCATCTCGTACCCCGCCACGCCAGGGTCGACCAGGTCGCTGCGCTCACCGGTGGCGTGCAGCAGCTGCCAGCCGGCGGCGAGCACGTCGGCCCACGAGCCGGCGATCGCCTCGTTGAGTCGCAGCGCCCCCAGCGATCCCCCGAAGACGAGCAGAACGGGGCGATCGGCGTCCAGACCGAAGTGCGCGGCCGCCTCGGCCCGCGTCGCCCGGCGGTCGAGGTCGACGATCTCGCGGCGCAGGGGCATGCCGACGACCTCGCCGCGCTTCAGCGGCGTGCCCTCGAAGGCGACGCCGACCGCGGCGGCGGTGCGGGCGCCGAGCACGTTCGCCAGGCCCGGCCTGGCGTTCGCCTCGTGCACGACGAAGGGCACGCGCTCGCGCCGGGCGGCGACGTAGGCGGGGGCGGAGGCGTAACCGCCGAAGCCGACCACCACATCCACGCCGCGGCTGCGGATGTGCTGGCGCACCTGCGACACCGCACGCTGGAAGCGTGCGGGGAACACGACCGCCGCGCCGTCGGGGCGACGCGGGAACGGAACCTTGTCGACGATGAGCAGCTCGTAGCCGCGCTCGGGCACCAGACGCGCCTCGAGCCCCTCCTTCGTGCCGAGCACCAGCACGTCGCCGTCAGCGCGATCGCGCAGCAGATCGGCGACGGCGAGCAGCGGATTGACATGGCCGGCGGTGCCACCGCCGGCGAGGAGGTACGAAGTCACCTCGTGACCCTACCCTGCGCCGCCGCGCCTCGACCGCGCGTCGGCTGAGCGGGGTCGGCTGCCTTCGCAGCCGGGAGCGTGCGGGCGAAGGCCAGCAGCACGCCGCACGCGGCGAGCACCGAGATGAGCGCGGTGCCGCCCTGCGACATGAACGGCAGCGGCACGCCCATCACCGGGAACACGCGCAGCACGACGCCGATGTTGACCAGTGCCTGACCCAGGATCCAGACTCCGATGCCGCCGGCGGCGACCCGCACGAAGGGATCGGCCGAGCGGCGCACGATGCGGAAGACGCCGATCGCGAACACGGCGAACAGGGCGAGCACCAGAACACAGCCGATCAGGCCGAGCTCCTCGCCGACGATCGCGAAGATGTAGTCGTTCTCGGCGGCGGGCAGCCAGCCGTACTTCTCCTGCGAGTTGCCGAGCCCGACGCCGAAGATGCCGCCGTTGGCCATCCCCCACATGCCGTGCACCGCCTGGTAGCACTCCTTCGTCGGGTCGCACGACTCGGGATCGAACGCCGACAGGATGCGCCTCATCCGGTTGTCGCTGGTGAGCGCGTAGCCGAGCACCGCCACGACACCGCCGATGAGGGGAAGGATGAACAGCCGCAGCTTGACGCCGGCGAAGAACAGGGCGCCGAGCACGATCAGCACGAGGATCATCGCGGTCCCGAGGTCGGCACCGCCGAGCACCGTGGCGATGACCATGATCGAGACCGGCACCACCGGAATGAACACGTGGTGCCAGATGCCCAGGCGTGCGCGTTTGCGCAGCAGGACGAAGGCGATCCACAGCGCGAGGGCGAGCTTGAGGAACTCGGACGGCTGCAGCTGGAATCCCGCGATGTTCACCCAGTTCGTGTTGCCGTAGGACGACACACGCAGACTCGGCACGAACACGAGCAGCTGCAGCCCGGTGGCGCCGATCAGAGCGGGCCAGGCGATCCGGCCGAGGAAGGCGACGGGCATCCGGCTGATGAGCAGCATCAGCGGGATGCCGAGCATGGCGAAGATCCCCTGCTTGAGCGCGCCGTCCCAGGGATCGGACCTCGCACTGGTGGCGGAGAGCACCATGACCCACCCGAAGACGGTGAGCACGAGCGCGGTCGAGGCGATGAGCACGAACTCCGTGGTCGGCGGCGTGAACCGCCTGCCGAGCAGGACTCGGGCGGCGAGACCGCGGTCGCCGGTGCGCGGAGGGCTGGTCGTCTGCGTCATCCGCCCTCTCCGTCTACGATCCGGATCGCTCGATCCATGCGCGCACCGCCTGCGCGAAGCGCTCTCCTCGGTCCGCGTAGCTCGAGAACTGGTCGAAGGATGCCGCGGCGGGGGCCAGCAGAACCGTGCCCTCACCGTCGATGATCCCCGTCGCCAGTTCCACGACGCGATCCATGACCTCCCCAGTCTCACCGGGGACGACCTCGAAGACGGGCACCTGTGATGCGTGTCGCTCGAATGCCGCGAGAACGGGATCGCGTTCCACGCCGATGATGATCGCGGCGGCGGCCGTGCGGCCGGCGTCGGCGACGAGCGCGGCGAGGTCGACGCCCTTGAGATCGCCGCCGACGACCCACACCGCGCCCGGGTAGGCGCGCAGCGACGACGCCGCGGCGTGCGGGTTCGTCGCCTTCGAGTCGTCGATCCACCGGATGCCGCGATGCTGGGCGATCACCTGGATGCGATGCGCGTCGAGCGCGAAGCCCTGCAGGGCGTCGCGGATGGCGGACGGCGCGACGCCGAGCGAGCGGGCGAGCGCGGACGCTGCGAGGATGTTCTGGACGATGTGCGGCGCGTCGAGTCCGACCTCGCGCAGCTCGGCGACGGTCGTGAGCTCGAGGGCGCTGTGCCGGCGGTCGTCGTGGAAGGCCCTGTCGACGACGATCCCGTCGACGATGCCCAGATCACTGGGGCCGGGGGTGCCGAGATCGAAGCCGATCGCTCTGGCGCCCTCGGTGACATCCGCCTCCTCGACCATGCGCAGGGTCGCGGCATCGGTCTTGTTGTAGACGCAGGCCACTTTCGTGTGCCGGTACACGAACGACTTCGCCTCGCGGTACGCGTCGGCGCTGCCGTGCCAGACGAGGTGGTCGTCGGCGAGGTTGAGGCAGACAGCGGCGTGCGGCTCGAGCTGGCCGGCCGCGGCGGACTGCCCGATGTACCAGAGCTGGTGGCTCGACAGCTCGACGACGAGCACGTCGAAACCGCCGGGATCGCGCACCGCGTCGAGCACCGGGATGCCGATGTTGCCGCAGGGTGCGGCGCGCAGGCCGCCGGCCTGCAGCAGAGTCGCCGTGAGCTGGGTCGTCGTGGTCTTGCCGTTCGTGCCGGTGACGAGCACCCATTCGGCCGGAGTCCCGTCGGCACGCAGCACCTTGTCGCGCACCCGCCAGGCCAGTTCGACGTCGCCCCACAGGGCGAGGCCGTTCTGCTGCGCCCAGCGGATCACGGGATGCGACGGCGCGAACCCGGGAGAGGCGACGACGACATCGGGGGCGAAGTCGCTGAGCGCCGAGGGCACCTCCGTCAGCGAGCCGAGTTCGAGGCGCGCGCCGATCACGGGGACGAGGCGGGCGTACTCGTCCGACGCGCTCTCCGAGAGCACGAGGACCTCGGCGCCGAGCTCTGCGAGGGTGTCGGCGGCCGAGAATCCTGTCATCGACAGGCCGAGCACGGCCACCCGCAGCCCCGACCAGTCGGCGCGCCAGCTGGTGAGCGAGTCGAGCCGGGCGCTCATGCCTGGATCAGCCAGTCGACGTAGAAGAGTCCCACGGCCGACACCGCGAGGAGTCCGGCGATGATCCACAGCCGAACGACGATCGTGACCTCGGCCCAGCCGCGCATCTCGAGATGGTGGTGGAACGGACTCATCAGGAACAGACGCTTGCCGCGCGTGATCTTGAAGTAGGCGCGCTGCAGGATGACCGATCCCGACGAGAGCACGAAGATGCCGGCGATGACCAGCAGCAGCAGCTCGGTGCGGGTCAGGATCGCCATGGCGGTGATGACGCCGCCGATCGCCATCGAGCCGACGTCGCCCATGAAGACCTTCGCCTTCGGGGCGTTCCACCACAGGAATCCGACCAGCCCGCCGGCGAACGCGGCCGAGACCGTCGCCAGGTTGAGCGGCTCGCGCACCTCGTAGCATCCGGCCTGCGCCATCAGCGATCCCACGCACGACTGCTTGAACTGCCAGAACGCGATGAGGCTGTACGCCCCCACGACGAAGACGCCCGCTCCCGCGGCGAGGCCGTCGAGCCCGTCGGTCAGGTTCACGCTGTTCGACGTGGCGACTCCGATGACCGACACCCAGATCAGGTAGAGGATCCAGCCGAGCACCGCACCGAAGGCGAACAGGTTCAGCCACGAGATGTCGCGGAAGAGAGAGACGTAGCCGCTGGCGGGGTACTGGCCGAGGCGGTTCGGGAAGTTCAGCGCCACGATGCCGAACGGCACGAGCACGAGCAGCTGGCCGACGATCTTGCGCCAGCCCGAGAGCCCCAGACTGCGCTGACTGCGCACCTTCATGTAGTCGTCGATGAAGCCGACGATGCCGAAGCCGACCATCAGCCACAGCACGAGGATGGCTGACAGGGCGGGGGTCGTGCCGCCGAAGAAGCTGCCGGCGAAGTACCCGACGATCGTGCCGAGGATGAAGATCACGCCGCCCATCGTGGGCGTGCCCCGTTTGGCCTCGTGGCTCGGGTTGGCGATGTCCTCGGGGGTGCGGATGACCTGCCCCCAGCCGATCCGGCGGAACACCTTGAGGAAGACCGGGGTCAGGAAGAGCGAGAAGGCGAGCGATATCGCAGTCGCCATCAACAAGGACCTCACGAGAACGATTCTCCCAGACGATCGCCGAGGTGCCGGAGCCCGGCGGAGTTGGACGATTTGACGAGCACCCGATCCCCGTCGCGCAGCTCGTCTCTCAGATAGTCGAAGGCCGCGTCCTGATCGGGCAGATGAACGGCTTCGCCATCCCACGATCCCTCGCCGACCGCGGCAAGGTACAGACGCCTCGCGTCCGCGCCGACGACCACGATGCGCTGGATGTTCAGCCGCACGGCGAGCAGCCCGATGCGGTCGTGCTCCTCCCCTGCCGTCTCGCCGAGTTCGCTCATCGCGCCGAGCACGGCGACCGTCCGCTCGCCGGGGCCGGAGATCTGCGCGAGCGTGCGCAGAGCCGCAGCCATCGAGTCGGGGCTCGCGTTGTAGGCGTCGTTGATGATCCGTACGCGGTCGGAGCCCATCGGCTCCATACGCCAGCGCTCCGCGATCCGCACCGTCTCCAGACGGCTGATCGACTCGCGCACCGGCACGCCGAGCACGCGGGCCGCCGAGATCGCGGCGAGGGCGTTGCTCACGTGATGTGCGCCGAGCACCTGCAGCCGCAGCGGGGTCTCCTCGCCGTCGGCGACGACGGCCGCGGTCGTGCCCTCGGACGTCACCTCGATGCGGTCGGCGCGCACCTCGGCATCCGGATGCTGGCCGAACCCGACCACCGACATGCCCCGCTCCTCGGCGATGCGGCGCATCGCCCAGACCCGCGGGTCGTCGACGTTCAGCACCGCGGTGCCGTCGGCGCGTGCCGCGGAGACCAGCTCGGACTTCGCCAGCGCGGTCTGCTCGATGCCGCCGAATCCGCCGGCGTGTGCGAGGCCGACCATCAGCACGACCGAGACGTCGGGCTCGACGAGACCGGCGAGGTGCGCGATGCTGCCGCGGCCGGCGGCGCCGAACTCGCTGACCAGATAGCGCGTGTCCGGTGTCACGCGCAGCATCGTCAGCGGCGCGCCGACCTCGTTGTTATACGAGCGGACGGGGGCGACCGTCTCGCCCTCGTCGGAGAGGATGCGCGCGAGGAAGTTCTTCGTCGTGGTCTTGCCGTTCGACCCGGTGATGCCCACGATCTGCAGCCGACCGGCGGCGCGCACGCGCGCGACAACCTCTCGCGCCAGATCCGCCAGGGCCGCGACGGCGTCGGCGACGACGATCTGCGTGATCGGTGCCTCGACGGGGCGCTCCACGATGGCGAGCACGGCGCCGGCATCGGCGGCGGCCGGCACGAAGCGGTGCCCGTCGGTGGTCTCACCGGGCTTGGCGACGAAGATCGCGCCCGGGCCCATCTCCCTGGAGTCGGTGTCGACGACGCCGTCGACGACGGTGTCAGCCGTGTCGGCGGCGTGCAGGCGCAGCTCGCCGCGGAGGATCTCGGCGATCTCGCCGAGCGGAAGGGCGATCATGTTGCATCTCCTTGCGCGGCGGGGTGCCGGCTAGTCGAATTTCGGGAGCAGCTCGTCCATGGGCTGCGAAGAGGGGGCGACGCGGTAGGTCTTGAGCACCTGGGTGAGCGCTTTCTGCAGAGCAGGCGCAGTGGCCGCGGATGATGTAATCCTAGTCGGCTCGTCGAGAGTGACCATCACGACGTACTGCGGATCCTCGATCGGCGCGACCCCGAGGATGCTCGTGAAATACACCCCTGCCTTGTACCCGCCGTGCCCGTCCGGCTTCTGCGCGGTGCCCGTCTTGGAGCCGATCCGGTAGCCGGGAACGGCGATCGCGTCGGCGAGACCGCCTTGCACGGCCACGTTCTCGAGCATGCGGCGCACCTGCGCGGCGGTCTCGGCCGAGACGACCCGCTCGCGCTCGCTGTGCGTCCTGTGCACCTCGCCGTCGCTGCCGGTGCAGGATTCGATCAGGCTCAGGCCGATCCGCTCGCCGTCGTTCGCGAGGGTCTGGTAGGCACGCACCACCTGTGCGGGCGTGACAGTGAACGCCTGTCCGAAGGTTGTGGTGTACAGGGTCTGGTTGTCCCACTTCTGGGGCGATGCCACGCCGCCCGGCTCCTCCGCAGGCCAGCGCATGTCGGTCTTCTCACCCACGCCGAACTTCTTCAGGTACTCGTAGCGCGTCTCGGGCGAGACCATCGTGCCGAACTTCGACAGCGCTACGTTCGACGAGTCGATGAGAGCGCCGGCGAGGGTGTAGTCGTAGCGCGGGTGCGAGAACGCGTCGCCGATGTTGGCGCCGTTCGGGAAGCGCTCTCGGCTGGCCGCCGACACGGTGGTGTCGGACGTGACCGCCTTCTCCTCGAGCAGCGTCGCTGCGGTGATCGGCTTGAACGTCGAACCGGGCTCGTAGGTGTGGGTGAAGATCTGCGACTTCCACAGGTTCGACGACACGCCGTCGACGTCGTTGGGGTCCACGGTGGGCCACTCGGCCATCGCGCGGATCTTCCCGGTCTTCACCTCGACGACGGTGACCGTGCCGCTCTGCGCGCCCTGCTTCTGCGCCTCCTCGGCGATCATCTGCTGCAGGTACCAGTTCAGGTCGCTGTTGATGGTGAGCTCCACCGTGCCGCCGTCGGTGGCCGGGGTGATCTGCTCGCTGCCGGGGATCTTCACGCCGCCCTGCCCGCGGAGGTAAGTCATCTCGCCGTTCTCGGGCGTGAGGCACTTGTCGGCGATGCGCTCGACGCCGTACTGGGCGGCGCCCGAGCCGTCGAGGAAGCCGAGCGCGCTGCCTGCGACGGCACCGTTGGGGTACACCCGCACCGACCGCGGCGTCATCGCGATGTACGCGAGCCCCTGATCGGCCTTCAGCGCGCGCAGCTCGAGGTACTGCTCCGTGCTCAACCCGCGGGCGAGCGGGAGGTACTGGGAGTCCGGATCCTCCGCGAGCTTCTCGGCGAGGCTGCCGCGCAGGTCGTCGGCGCTGAGGCCGGCGATGCGGGCGATGCGCTCGCTGGCCGCGTCCCAGTCGAGCTTGGGCTTCTTCCGCTTGTCCGTCTGCTCTTCGAACTGACGGATCAGGACCGGGGAGAGTTCGGCGTCGTACACGAGAACGCTGGAGGCCAGCACGGTGCCGGCCGCGTCGGTGATGTCGCCGCGCGCACCGGCGATCACCTGCGTCGAGCCGAGGTTGCCGGTGTTCACGCCCTCGGCGACGTGGTCGTCGGCGTGCACCACCTGGATGTCCACGAGGCGGAACACGAAGGCGCCGAGCACCATGAGGATCACCGCGAGGGCGACGACTGTGCGTCGCCGCTGTGAACGAGTGGCTCGAGTCGTCATGCGCGTCTCCGTGCGGTGGGTTATCGGGTGACAGGGGTGGGAAGGCCGCCGGTGACGACCGGAGGGCCTGCGGGCTCGGGCGGGACGACGGTGGCGTCGGACACCCCGTCGGCGAGGATGCCGTCGTCGGGCACCGTGTCGGCGGGAGGTGCGGGCGGTGGTACGAGGAGGGCGTTGCCGACCGCGGTCCCCCCGTTGGGGTTGACGGTGGATGCCCCGCTCGCGCTGTCTCCGGCGCCGAGGATCTGCCCGTCGCTGAGGCGCAGGTACGAGGCGGAACCGGCGACGACGAGCCCCATGGCATCCGCCTTCTTCGCCAGCGACTGGGGCGAGCTGATGCCGATGAGCTGCTCGTGCAGCGCCTGCTTCTGCAAGCCGAGCTCGTGCTGCTGGGTGTTCAGCCCCGCGAGCACGAAGGCGTCCTGAGTGGTGGCGAGCGAGAAGCCCATCTGCGCGGCGCCGATCGCGAGGGCGCCGCCGACGGCGAGGGCGGCGTACGCGAGCCGCGGCCGGCGTCCGGGGGCGGGTGCGGCGACCGGGGTCAGCCGGCGTGGCGGGTCGACGGGCGGGGTGGGGCGCGGCAGCGCGCGCGCGGTCTGCAGGCTCATGCCGACTCCCTCAGCTTCTCCGCGGCGCGCAGCCGCACGGGTATCGCGCGCGGGTTGCGCGCCTTCTCCTCATCGCTCGCGAGTTCTGCGCCCTTCGTGAGGGTGCGGAAGCGCGGGGCGTGCTCGGGAAGCTCGACGGGCAGGCCGGCGGGCGCGGTCGACGACGATGCCGCGGAGAACGCCTGCTTGACCAGGCGGTCTTCGAGTGACTGGTACGCCATGACGGCGATCCGCCCCCCGACGACGAGCGCGTCCATCGCGGCGGGGATGGCGTCGGCGAGCACGCTGAGCTCGGAGTTGACCTCGATGCGCAACGCCTGGAAGACGCGTTTCGCGGGATGGCCGGCGCGCTGTGCGGCGGCCGGCGTGGCGGCGACGAGCAGGTCGACCAGCTCACCCGAGCGGGTGAGAGGACGCTCGGTGCGCGCCTGGACGATGAAGCGGGCGTAGCGGCCGGCGAGCTTCTCCTCGCCGAAGCGCTCGAAGATCCGGCGGAGCTGGCCCTCGCTGTACTCCGCGAGGATGGTCGCGGCGGTGCGACCCTTCGTCTGGTCCATGCGCATGTCGAGCGGCGCGTCCTTCGAGTACGCGAACCCACGCTCCGCCTCGTCGAGCTGGAGGGACGAGACGCCGAGGTCGAACAGGATCGCCGAGGCGCCCAGCGCGTGCAGGCCGATCTCGTCGTAGACGGTGTGCACGAGAGTGACTCGGTCGCCGAAGGGCGCCAGGCGCTCGCCCGCGATGCGGAGCGCGTCGGTGTCGCGGTCGAGTCCGATCAGTCGGATGCCGGGGAAGCGCTCCAAGAAAGCCTCGGAGTGACCGCCCATGCCGAGCGTGGCATCGACGAGCACCGCGCCGTCCTGCTGCAGCGCCGGCGCGAGCAGCTCGATGCAGCGCTCCAGCAGCACGGGTGTGTGGATGTCGCGGATGCTCATGATCTTCTCCCGTGACCTCCGGCTCTGATTCCTCTCCGCTCGACCCGGCACCGGGGAAGTGTGTCGGGGCGGAGCGGCGAGGCATCACAGCCGTGGTCAGAACAAGCCGGGAATCACCTCCTGTTCCAGATCGGCGTAGGACTCTTCATTGCTCTCGAGGTAGTCGTTCCAGGCGGAGGCGTCCCAGATCTCGGCGTGCGCGCCGACTCCCGTGACGACCAGCTCCTTCTCCAGCCCCGCGTACTGCCTGAGGTGCGCGGGGATGGTGATGCGGTTCTGGCTGTCGGGCATCTCCGCGCTCGCTCCGGAGAGGAACATGCGCAGGAAGCTGCGGGCCTGCTTGTCGGTGAGCGGAGCCTCGCGGATCCGCTCGTGCTTGGCCTCGAACTCGGCGGTGCTGAAGACATACAGGCAGCGCTCCTGACCGCGGGTGACCACGATGCCGCCGGCGAGATCCTCGCGAAACTTCGCAGGAAGGATCACGCGGCCCTTGTCGTCCAGCTTCGGCGTGTGAGTACCCAGCAGCACCGGCCATCACCCCCTCTGCGTCCGGCCAACTCGAGGTGCGCACCACTTTACTCCACTTCACTCCACTTGCCTACGACCAATCCCTGCGGATCTCGCGAGGGCAGCAGCGATGTCGTCCGCGACACGCGTGATTCCGCGGATCGGGGCGGTGGAGCACGGTGGAGCGTGGGTGGAGGGCCAGTGGAGGGCTCGCCGCCACGCCGACGTCGGAAGGTACGAAAAAACCCGGATGCACGGCATCCGGGTCTCTCAGTGGGGCAGGTCAGCGGGTGAGCTCAGCGATCGTCCTGTCGCCGATCCCAGCGGTCGTTCATGCGATCCATGAAGGAGGAGTCGGTCGCCTTCGCACCGCGGGGGCTCGCCGGCGCACCGGACGGCACGGTGCGCCGCACCGGCGTGAACGCGAGGATCGCCCCTCCCAGCATGGCGAGGAAGGCCACGACTCCGAGGATGATGCTGCCGACCGCTCCGAGTCTGCCGCCGGCGGCGACCGCGGCGACGAGACCGCCGATGCCGGCGAGCAGCAGAAGGGCGCCGTAGACCAGGTTTCGATAGCTCAGAGACCGGTCGCCGGACGGCGCCGTGACGACGTCCGCGTCGTGCTGGAGAAGATGGCGTTCCATCTCATCGAGCATGCGCTGCTCTTGTTCGGAAAGAGGCATGTCCAACCCCCTCGGTTCGGTCATTCAAGTCTACCCGCGCGCGGGGCGGTCGGCTAGCCGAGCGTCGCCCGATTGTCTGCATCTAGGCTGGGAATCGTGTCTTCCTCCCTCGTCACCGACGCCGTCGCCGAGAGGCTCGGCCGGTTCGTGCAGAGCATCCGCTCGCGAAGCCCCGAGTACGGTCCCGACGCCGACCTGTTCCTGGACGCCGCCGCCGCCACGCTGCAGGGCGGGAAGCGCCTTCGTGCGAGGTTCGCGCACGCGGGCTGGCTCGCAGCCGCGGGCGATGTCGCGACCACGGATGCCGCACTGTGGGGTCTCGGCGCGGCGCTGGAGGTCTTCCAGTCCGCAGCGCTCGTGCACGACGACCTGATCGACAACTCCGACACGCGCCGCGGACGCCCGGCGTCGCATCGCGCGCTCGAAGCCGCCCACCGCCGAGCCGGGTGGCACGGCGATGCCGAGGCCTTCGGCCGCTCGACGGCGGTGCTGCTCGGAGACCTCCTCGTCGCCTGGAGCGACGACCTGCTCGAGGAGTGCCTCATCGGGCATCCGCATGCCGCACCGACGCGGGCGGAATACGCCCGGATGAGGCGCGACGTCACCGTCGGGCAGATGCTCGACGTGACCGAGGAGTCGGCATGGAGCGTCAACCCGCCCGCCTCCCTGCTCGAACGCGCGCTGCGCGTGGTCGCTCTGAAGTCCGCGCGCTACAGCGTCGAGCAGCCGATCCTCCTCGGCGCGACTCTCGGCGGGGCCGACGAGCGGCTGCTCGCGCGGCTGCGCGCGTTCGGGCATCCGGTCGGCATGGCCTTCCAGCTGCGCGACGACATGCTCGGCGTCTTCGGCGATCCCGTGATCACGGGCAAGCCGGCGGGCGACGACCTGCGCGAGGGCAAGCGCACCGCGCTGATCGCGATCGCGCGCGAGGCTCTGACACCGGATGCCCGTGCGCATCTCGACGAGCGCATAGGCGACCCCGAACTCAGCGCAGCCGAGGTCGCGCAGCTTCAGGAGCTGATCCGCGAGACAGGGGCCGCGGCGCAGGTCGAGCAGATGATCGCCGAATACAGCGATGCCGCGGTGCGAGCCCTCCGTGACGCAGAGCTGAATGCGACCGCATCCCGCGCGCTGCAGGGACTGGCCGAGGCCGCGATCGCCCGATCGGCCTGAGCCGACGCGGCGGCGAGCGGTGGCAGCCCGTCAGGCGAGCGTTCGTGCGACGCGGCGGACCTCGCTCTTGTGCCCGGCGAGAAGCGCGGCGATCGGCGTGCGGCCGAGCGTCTCCTCCTCCGCGAGCAGCCAGTCGATGACCTCGTCGTCCGAGAACGAGGCGTCCTGCAGGGCCATGATGGTGCCGCGCAGCGACGGCAGCGGGCGCGCGTCGACGACGAACACGGCGGGCACCGCGAACGCACCGTTGCGGCGCGAGCCGATCAGGTAGTGCTCGTCGAGCAGCCGGCGCACGCGTCCCGGCGTCTCGTGGAGCGCCTCGGCGAGTTCGGGAATCGTCAGCCAGGCGGAGGGATCAGCAGCGTTCTCAGACACCCCTCCACTATCTCATCCGCGACGTGACGCAGCGCACGAATTGACACGCATCACTCCAGTCACAAGGTTCACACCTGTTGACATCCGTTTACATGCGTGTCAGCGTTTCCGTGGATCCTCAAGCGCTTCTGGGAGAGACGACATGCACATCACCAACCCGCGCACCGCGACGATGCGGATCACCGCACCGGCCGCCGTCGTCGGCACCCTGGCAGCCGTCCTGACCGCCGCGCCCGCCGGCGCCGGGGAGGTCCGCGCGACCGCGGCGGCGAGCCACGCGCCGGGCGTGCGCTCCCTCTCGGTCGTGGGCAGCGCTGCGCACACCGCGGTTCGACCGGCCGCCGCACCGCCCTCCGACTACACGATCCGACCGGGCGACACCGTCTGGTCGATCGCCGCGAGCCACGGCGTCACCGCCGCCGACCTGCTCGCGTGGAACGGCCTGGGCTGGCGATCGGTGATCTTCCCCGGCCGGACACTGCGCGTCTCCCCCGCATCCGCACCGCCGGCCGCGGTGCCGGCTCCCGCACCTCCCGCGGCTCCCTCACCGACGGCCGCGCACACGGTCGTGCGTGGAGACACCGTGTTCGCCATCGCGAAGAGGTACGGCACGACGGTCTCGGCGATCATGTCGCTCAACGGCCTCGGCGGCTCCGCGATGATCACGCCCGGTCAGACGCTGCGCATCGCGGCCGGCACGGCACCCGCGGCCGCGCCGGTCTCCGCCGCCGCACCCGCCGCCCCTCCCGCCGCCGCAGCGCCCGACTCGCACACCGTCACAGCGGGAGACACGCTCTTCGGGATCGCCAGGAAGTACGGCACGAGCGTGGCCGGGCTGCTACAGGCGAACGGACTCGGCGATGGCAGCATCATCTACCCGGGCCAGGCTCTTCGACTGACAGTCCCGGCCCCCGCACCGGCGGCGACGACCGGGCAGCGCTCGGCAGCGCTGGATGCCGAGCAGACCGCTCATGCGGCGCACATCGTGCGGGTCGGACGCGAGCTCGGCGTGCCGGATCGCGGAATCGCCATCGCGCTCGCCACTGCGATGGTCGAGTCGTCGATGCGCAACCTCGACCACGGCGACCGCGACTCGCTCGGCCTGTTCCAGCAGCGTCCGAGCCAGGGCTGGGGCGCGCCAGAGCAGGCGATGGATGCCGACCGCAGCATCCGGGTGTTCTACGGCGGCCCCGGCGATCCGAACGGCGCGACGACCCGAGGACTTCTCGACATCACCGGGTGGCAGGACATGCCGTTCACCGCCGCGGCGCAGGCCGTGCAGGTGTCGGCCTACCCCGATCGCTACGGGACGTGGGAGCTGCAGGCGCACCAGTGGCTCGCCGCACTGCGATGACGCGCCCATCGTCACCGGATCGAAACCCGCCCGCGGTGCGCCGTTGCCCGTTCACCCGGCGTGTTCTTCATAGACTCGACCTGTGAACACTCCGCAGGCCGACCCGCTCATCGGGCGGCTTGTCGACGGCAGGTATCGTGTTCGCGCGCGGATCGCTCGCGGCGGCATGGCCACCGTCTACGTCGCCACCGACATGCGCCTCGAGCGGCGGATCGCCCTCAAGGTGATGCATGCGCATCTCAGCGACGACTCGGCGTTCCAGAGCCGTTTCATCCAAGAGGCCAGAGCCGCGGCCCGGCTCGCCGATCCGCACGTGGTGAACGTGTTCGACCAGGGGCAGGACGGCGAACTCGCGTACCTGGTGATGGAGTACCTTCCCGGCATCACCCTGCGCGAGCTGATGCGCGAGCAGAAGCGGCTCACCATCACACAGACGATCACGATCATGGACGCGATCCTCTCGGGTCTCGCGGCCGCGCACGCCGCCGGGATCGTGCACCGCGACGTGAAGCCCGAGAACGTTCTGCTGGCCGAGGACGGCCGGATCAAGATCGGCGACTTCGGCCTCGCCAGGGCGACGACCGCGAACACGGCCACCGGCGCCCAGCTGCTCGGCACGATCGCCTATCTCGCGCCGGAACTGGTCACCCGCGGTACGGCCGACGCCCGCAGCGACATCTACGCCCTCGGCATCATGCTGTACGAGATGCTCGTCGGTGAGCAGCCGTACAAGGGCGAGCAGCCGATGCAGATCGCCTTCCAGCACGCCACCGAGCAGGTGCCGCGACCGAGCGCACGCAACCCCTCGGTTCCCGAACCGCTCGACGAGCTCGTCGTCTGGGCCACCGAGAAGTCGCCCGACGATCGCCCTCTCGACGCGAAGGCGATGCTCACGCGCCTGCGGGAGATCGAGCGCGAGATCGGCGTCTCGCCCGCGCCCACCGCGACCGACGCGCCAGCACGCGAGTACGATTCCGGGTCGGTCACGAAGATCCTGCCCGCCACCGCCCTGCTGCCGAGCCCCGCCGAGGAGGCCGGTGAGTCGGTCGACAACGCCACGCGGCTGCGCCGCCGGACGGCGCGTCGACGCTCGACCGGGGCGGCGCTGCTCGCGGTGGTGCTGCTTCTCTCGGTGCTCGCCGGCGGCATCGGCTGGTGGTTCGGGTCGGGCCCGGGCTCGCTCATCCCCGTCCCGGCGGTCGCGGGCATGACCTATGAGGGTGCCGCCGCCTCGGTCACGTCGGAGGGTCTGGTCCCTGAGAGGGCTGAGCAGTCATCGATCGACGTCGACCCCGGTCTGATCATCGAATCGGCACCAGGCGAGGGCGAGCGGGTCGAGAAGGACAGCACGGTGACGCTCGTCGTGTCCACCGGCCCCGCCAAGCACGAGCTGCCGGTGCTGCGCGGCAAGAGCGCTGACGAGGTGCGCAGCCTCCTCGCCGAGAACCGCGTCAACGTCTCGGACGATGTCGAGGAGTACTTCGACGAGCTCGACAAAGGTCTCGTCCTGAACGTGCGCGTCACACCGCGCGACGAGGGCGAGGCGTACGGCTGCGCCGACGGCTGCGAGGTGTTCGAAGACGACACGGCGCTCATCCAGCTCTCCCTCGGCACGGTGCCCGACGTCACCGGGCGACCGGTCGACGAGGCGGTGCGCCTGCTCGAGGAAGCCCGGCTGAAGGTCGCGGACGAGCGACCGGAGGACTGGAGCGATTCGGTCGCCAGGGGATCCGTCATCGCGCAGAGCGCCGAGCGACCGGAGGGCGGGCCGTGGCGCCCGGGCGACACGGTGACGCTGACCGTGTCGAAGGGTCCGCAGCCGCTGCCGATCCCCGACGTCAAGGGCAAGACCGTCCGGCAGGCGGTCGATGCGCTCAAGGGCGCCGGATTCAAGGTGAATCCCACGATCGAGGACATCGGGCTGCCGCTCGGCGGCAAGTACTGGGACGTCTACAAGGTGTGCAGCTACGACCCGACCGGCAGCGCCGCCCGAGGCACGACAGTGACCCTCACCCCCGGCTTCTTCTGCTGAGTCGGCGTCCGCCGACATGAGAAGAGCGGCCGCCCGGTGTTCCGGGC